>JAQTSI010000355.1 GCA_028711365.1 Methylococcaceae bacterium | reverse complement strand
TCAAGCGAAAAAGCGGTGCGTGAGCTTCATTGGAGCTCTGCGTTCCGTTTCCACAATGGCTAACTCGTCGCTTAACACGGACGCACCGAAAAGTGGTGCGCCGGTTATCTCTACGTTAGGCCATAAAGCTGGAAAAGAACTGTGGACTTTGAATGGGACGAAATAAAAGCGCGTGCCAATGAGAAGAAGCACGGCATTTCATTTCTGGAGGCTACAGAAGTATTGGGTGATGACTACTCTTCGTGCATCCATGACCCAGACCATTCCTAGGGTGAAGAGCGATATCTGCTTTTTGGTGTTTCCTCAAAAGGAAATTTCCTTGTTGTGTCATACACCGAAAGAGCGGATATTATTCGACTCATTTCTGCACGGCATATGACGCGCCAGGAGCGTAAAGCTTATGAACAACCATGAAGAAGATACCTTGAGGCCAGAATATCCGGCTGATCTAATCAGAGCGGGGGAACGGGGCAAGTATACCGCCCGTTTTCGGGAAGGAACCAACATAGCTCTTATAGAACCTGAGTTGCATAAGCTCTTTCCGAATTCTGAGGCGGTCAATCGTGCTCTTCGTAAGTATGCCGAGGAACACGACATGGCTCCAGCCTAACCGTCCGTTCCAGCGCACCCGCGCCACGAAGCGGCTTGGTGTTTTCGGGTTTCCGTGGTGTGGCGCGAGGCGCTGAACGCGGGCGTTACCCTTCTGCTCAGTGACCGCACAAGGAACTCCCCCGTCCGTCAGGCCCAGGTTATGGCTGATTGGGTCAGCTCGAGTTCCGATCCATATAGCTGCCGTTCAAGCAGAATTGCGGCCTGATTCGAGCGACCGCAATGGCCGAACTCCGGACATCCATGGGAAGTTCACGACCGGCAGTTTAATGGCCGGTGTTTGCCCCTTGCCTCGATCGGCCAGTGGGGCGCGGTGCGCCGCACAACATTCGCCATCGGGTGCTCGCCGGGGTGGATTCGAGTTCCCCTGAAAGTCATGTTGATGGCGACGGTGCGGGACTCGGCGGCCATCGCTCGCTCGATCGGGCAGGGAGAATCGGCACGGGCCGGGCCCGTTGCCGCCATCGTACTTAACGGGATCATCGTTCGCCTGGATGTTCCTGTCGCGGGATGGATCATTCCCATCAACATCCTGCCGAGCACCTGCATGATCTTGTTGATCATCTGCAACCTCTTGCGGATCATCACCATTAAGCTGTTGATGATCTACATCCTCTTGCGGGTCATCAACGTTAAGCTGTTGATCATCTGCATCCTCTTGCGGATCATCACCATTAAGCTGTTGATGATCTACATCCTCTTGCGGATCATCACCATTAAGCCGTTGATCATCCGCATCCTCTTGCGGGTCATCACCATCAAGCTGTTGATCATCTGCATCTTCTTGCAGGTCATCTACGTTAACCCGTTGATCATCTGCATCCTCTTGCAGGTCATCTACGTTAACCCGCTGATCATCTGCATCCTCTTGCGGGTCACCACCGTTAAGCCGTTGAGCGTCTACCTCCGTAGGATCGATGGGGTTCGGCATTGCAGCGACATCCTTCTCAGCACTCCCACGATGACCCTCGTCAAGTCAGGCATCGCCTTCCACCCGTCAGGGGCAAGCCCCATCGAGGCGGGCGCTGCATTGCTGAAGATCATCGCCATCGCCGAACAGCGGATGACGCGCCTGGGTTGCCGGGATGAGCGTCGCCATCTGATGGATGACGGTCGACGCCGGGCGGGTCTTCCACGGATGGGAAACGAGCAGAGGGAGTGGAACTCCCATGAGTTACCATCATCGTTCCCTGGCCGAGATAAGGAAATACGATCCCTCCTTATCTCGTATGTTTCGGCGGCTTTCACCGAAATCACGAAGAAACCTACCACTTTTGCGGTTGGCTTGTATAGATATTTTCCCGATAAAGGGTCGATAAAAGGCAGAAATTCGGTGGGCGTACACGCCCAGGCATGGCTCCTGACGGAATCCGGTGGAATGTCGTTGGGCATCTCGATTCGCCGTCTATCCGAGCGCGGTGCGTTTTCATCCAGGGAAGAATCGAATTCGCATATCCTCGCATTCATCGATTACCTTATCCAGATCCTGGCCAAGAAAAAAGCTCGCTATTGACATAGGAGACGACTTTCGTTAGCTTCCTTCCCCCCTCTCCGGGAACCCAACAAAAGGAGGCCTCATGGCACGTTTCCCGATACGCGACTTCGATATCCGGGTACTGGCGCAAAACCTGGATTGGCGGCTTCACCGCTCCTGCCTTACCCTCGCAGAACCTCCCTCCTGCCTAACTGCCGCTAACCCTTTCGTGCCGGTCATTGGACCGTCGCCAAATTCGAAACCGGCCATGATGTGAAATCGCCAGTTGCGGCAATCCGCATCACCGCTTTTATTTTCGGGGTCGGCTTGCTCTCGGTTTCGGCTTTCACCGTAGGCATGATGGCCCAACAGCTGGATGAGCGCCGTTGGCTCATCATCGACGCGGCTGCCTTCGCCATGATCGAAGCAGTACTCATCATCGCGCTGCTGCTTCGGTGGCGCCGCCGTGCGGAAATCCGTTTGCGGGACAGCTTGCGCGGCAGCGAGGAACGCATCGACATGGCCATCAAAGCCGCAGGTCTTGGTCTATGGGACTGGGACCGGGTGCGCGATCGGATTTGGGCGACGGAAAAATGCAGAAACCTGCATGGCATCACGTCGAACAGAACGCTGAACTATCGGGCGTTTCTGAAGAACCTGCATCCAGACGACCGGGAACCCACCCACCAAGCCTTTCAACGGGCGTTGGCCCAAAAAACCGAATACCGATGCGAATACCGGGTCATCCGGTCGGACGGCGGTATCCGCTGGATTACCTCCCAAGGAAGAGGTTGTTGCGATGGCGCCGAAAAGCCATTGCGCCTGATGGGAGTGTCGATCGACGTGACCGACAGCAAGCAGGCAGGAGTGGAACTCCAAAACCAGCGTCAGGCCTTGGCCCACTTGGCGCGGGTCGCCATGCTGGGAGAACTCTCCGCCGCGCTGGCCCATGAGTTGAACCAGCCTCTGACCGCCATCCTCAGCAACGCACAGGCGGCGACTCGGCTTCTGGAGCAATTCCCCCCGGACTGGGAAGAAATCCGCGCCATCCTGCATGACATCGTGGAAGATGACCGGCGGGCGGGTGAAGTCGTGCACCGGCTGTGGGCCTTGTTCAAAAAGGAGGACACCGCGCGCCAGGCAGTGGACGTCAACGCGGTGATACGGGATGTCGGCAAGATGATGTATAGCGATCTGGCGGCCAAGCAGGTATCCCCGTCTCTGGATTTGGCCGTCGAACTGCCGAAGGTGAAAGGTGATCCGGTGCAATTGCAGCAAGTCCTCATCAACCTGCTGTTGAATGGCAGCGAAGCCATGGCGTCCATGAGCCCCGATGAACGCCGACTACAGGTTTGCAGCCGCAAGCAGGAGCCTGCCACGCTCGAAGTCACCGTGCGCGACAACGGAACCGGTATCGACCCCGAGCGGCTGGAACAAATTTTCGAACCCTTTTTCACCAGTAAAAACCAAGGTCTAGGGATGGGGTTGGCCATCAGCCGCTCGATCGCCGCCGCCCACGGCGGTCGACTATGGGCCAGCAACCATCCTGACGGCGGAGCCCTCTTCCAGTTCGAACTCCCCATTTCCACGGAGCTCAACCCATGAACCCTGTACCGACTGTGTTCATCGTCGATGATGATTCCGCCGTGCGCAGTGGCTTGAATCGACTGCTCCGACCCGCCGGCCACCAGGCTGCCACTTTTGTAGGAGCAGTTTCTAACCGCGACTTTCCGCATCTGTCGCGGTTAGAAACCGCTCCCACGAAAACCCGCTTGTCTGGCTTCACCAATTTCCCTACATGAGCCAAGAATTCATGGTGTGCGCAGACGGTTCGGCAATGGGGTGTTCATGCCGCCAGTCTAGCCGATCAAGGTTAGTCTGTGTCTTGCGGCAAGCTTGCCATCAGGCCGATGATTCATCGATTCGAGCGTAAGCAACAGGCGGGAGATGGGCGTCGATTGCCGGGTGGCACAAGAATGACTTGTGCCGCTCGGCAGAGGGGGGCAAAGCGAGGATGACGAAGCTTTTTAGTTGTTGACGATCGTCTTGCTGACGGCATCTCCGCTGCCGGTGCAAGTCAGGGTATAAACCTGGTTTAAATTCGGCCCTGCAATGCGCTGGGCACCGGAAATGGATTTTGTGCCCGACCAAGCTCCACTGGCGGCGCAGGAATTCGCATTGGAGGATAACCAGGTCAAGACGATGGAAGCGCGGTTCGTCGCTTTCAGCACTCTGAAAAAGAGTTGGCTTGATGGTGAACTAGCGACTGGGATGGGGAGGGGGGCGGTGACGGTCACGGTTTGGCTGACCGTGCCGCCGCTGCCGGTGCAGGTCAGGGTGTAAGTCTGGCGGGTGTTGAGGCCGGTCAGATTCAGGCGGCCGGATACCGGTTGGGCCCCCGACCATC
>JAQTSI010000354.1 GCA_028711365.1 Methylococcaceae bacterium | reverse complement strand
AGACGGTCAGCCGATCAAGGACGCCGGCGGCAATCCCGTCATGGAGAAGCTCGAGGCGAAAGAGCAAACCCTGGCCTTAGGTCCTGCGGCCTCCCAGGTGGCGATCAAGCAGTTCGGCACCAACGGCGGCGGCTTTTTTAACGTCAACTCGGCCCATCCCTTCGAGAACCCGACGCCGCTATCGAACTTTCTCGAAATGCTGGCGATCCTGCTGATTCCGGCCGCGCTGTGTCATACCTTCGGCTCGATGGTGGGCGATACCCGGCAGGGCTGGGCGATCCTGGCGGCCATGACCGTGGTGTTCGTGGCGATGATTTTCATCACGGTGCCCCTCGAGCAAAGCGGCAATCCGGCCCTTGCCGCCCTGGGAGTGGACCAGGCCGCATCGCCGGCTCAGGCCGGCGGCAACATGGAGGGTAAGGAAACTCGCTTCGGCATCGTCAACTCCGCACTCTGGGCAGTCGCCACCACCTCGGCTTCCAATGGTTCGGTCAACGCCATGCACGACTCCTTTACTCCGATTGGCGGCCTGATCCCGATGTGGATGATGCAATTGGGCGAGGTGATCTACGGCGGAGTGGGCTCCGGCCTTTACGGCATGATCGTGTTCGCCATCGTCGCGGTGTTCGTGGCCGGTTTGATGATCGGCCGAACCCCGGAATATCTGGGCAAGAAGATCGAGGCTTACGAGATGAAGATGGCCGCCATCGTCATCCTGATCCCGCCCATGGTGGTATTGGGAGGCGCCGCCGTCGCCGTCATGCTCGAGGCGGGCAAGTCCTCCGTGTTCAATCCGGGCGCGCATGGCTTCAGCGAAATCCTCTATGCGTTCTCCTCGGCGGGTAACAATAATGGCAGCGCTTTCGGTGGACTGTCGGCCAACACGCCTTTCTATAACTTCATGCTCGGCCTGGCGATGCTGTTTTCACGCTATTGGCTGGCCGTTCCGGTACTGGCCATCGCCGGCTCCCTGGCCGCCAAGAAGATCGTGCCCACAGGTCCCGGCACCTTGCCGACCCACACGCCTTTGTTCGTAGCCTTGTTGATCGGCACCGTCGTTTTGGTGGGCGCGCTCACCTTCGTCCCGGCGCTGGCCTTAGGGCCTGTGGTCGAGCATTTGCAGATGATGGGCACCCATTGACCGGTTGGAGAATCTCAATGAGCAAAAAATCCGTTTCAACTTCTTTGATTAATCCGCAGATTTTGCAGGAAGCCCTGGTCGATTCCTTTCGCAAGCTGACCCCCCGGCAGCAATGGAAAAACCCGGTGATGTTCGTGGTCTATATCGGCAGCCTGTTGACGACGCTCCTTTGGATGCAGGCCATGACCGGGGAAGGCGAGGCGCCGGCTGGGTTCATCCTGGCCGTGACCCTGTGGCTATGGTTCACCGTATTGTTCGCCAACTTCGCCGAGGCGGTGGCCGAGGGTCGCAGCAAGGCGCAGGCGGCATTTTTGCGTAGCGCCAAGCGCGACATCGCGGCGAAAAAACTCGATGAGCCACGCTATGGTTCCAATTATTCGAAAGTGGCCGGTTCCAGCCTGCGGCGAGGCGATGTCGTGCTGATCGAGGCCGGCGACTTCGTTCCCGGCGATGGCGATGTGATCGAAGGCGTGGCCTCGGTGGACGAGAGCGCCATCACCGGCGAGTCGGCGCCTGTGATCCGCGAATCCGGCGGCGATTTCAGTTCGGTCACCGGCGGCACCCGCGTGCTGTCGGACTGGCTGGTGGTGCGCATCAGCGTCAATCCCGGCGAAACTTTCCTGGACCGCATGATTTCCATGGTGGAAAGCGCCAAGCGGCAGAAGACCCCGAACGAGATCGCCCTGACCATCCTGCTGGTGGCCTTGACCTTGGTATTCCTGCTGGCCACCGTCACCTTGCTGCCGTTCTCGCTTTACAGCGTGGAAACCGCCAAGGCGGGTCAACCCATCACCATCACCGTGCTGGTCGCCCTGCTGGTCTGCCTGATTCCCACCACCATCGGCGGACTCCTGTCGGCCATCGGCGTAGCCGGCATCGGGCGCATGATGCAGAAGAATGTCATCGCCACCTCGGGTCGGGCGGTAGAGGCGGCGGGCGATGTGGACGTGCTGCTGCTGGACAAGACCGGCACCATTACTTTGGGTAACCGCCAGGCTTCGTCCTTGATTCCAGTCAAGGGCGTGAATCAAAAGGATCTGGCCGACGCCGCACAACTGGCTTCCCTGGCCGATGAAACACCCGAAGGCCGCAGCATCGTCGTACTGGCGAAACAGAAATTCGGTTTCCGTGAGCGGGACGTACACTCCCTGGGGGCCACTTTCGTGCATTTCAGCGCCCAAACGCGGATGAGCGGGGTTAATCTCCCCTCTCCTCCCGGGAGAGAGGCCGGGGGTGAGGGCGTTCGTCAGATCCGCAAGGGGGCCACGGATGCCATTCGCGCTTATGTGGAAGACCAGGGCGGAAAATTTCCGGAGGAGGTCCGCAAACTGGTCGATGACGTCGCCCGTCGCGGCAGCACGCCGCTGGTGGTGGCGGAAGGAGCGCGAACACTCGGCGTCATCGAACTCAAGGACATCGTCAAGGGCGGCATCAAGGAGCGTTTTGCCGAACTGCGCCAGATGGGCATCAAGACCATCATGATCACCGGAGACAACCGGCTGACCGCCGCCGCCATCGCCGCCGAGGCGGGGGTCGACGACTTTCTCGCCGAGGCCACCCCGGAAGCCAAGCTCAAGCTGATCCGCCAGCACCAGAGCGATGGGCGTCTGGTGGCGATGACCGGCGACGGCACCAACGACGCACCGGCCCTGGCCCAGGCGGACGTGGCGGTGGCGATGAATAGCGGCACCCAGGCCGCCAAGGAAGCCGGCAACATGGTGGACCTGGATTCGAATCCCACCAAGTTGATCGAAATCGTCGAAACCGGCAAGCAGATGCTGATGACGCGGGGGGCTTTGACCACTTTCAGCATTGCTAACGATATAGCGAAATATTTTGCGATCATCCCGGCGGCCTTCGCCACCACTTACCCGGCTTTGAACGTACTGAACGTGATGCACCTGGCCACCCCAGCTAGCGCGATCCTGTCGGCGGTCATCTTCAATGCGCTGATCATCATTGCCCTCATCCCGCTAGCCTTGAAAGGCATCCGCTACAAACCGGTCGGTGCCGCCACGTTGCTGCAAAACAACCTGCTGGTCTATGGGGTCGGTGGTTTGATCGTCCCGTTTATCGGTATCAAGGCGATCGATGGGGTATTGATGGGTTTGGGATTGGTTTGAAGGAGTTTTTACCATGTTGATGCATATAAAACCGGCGATCCTGTTGTTCGCCATTCTGACTCTGCTCACCGGCGCTATTTATCCGGCGCTGGTGACCGTTCTGGCGCAAGTCATTTTTCCAAGCCAGGCCAATGGCAGCCTGATCAAGGGACCGCAAGGAAAAGCAGTCGGCTCGGCACTGATCGGCCAGCCGTTCAGCGATCCGGGACACTTCTGGGGCAGGCCCTCGGCCACCTCGCCTTATCCCTACAACGCAGGTGCTTCCAGCGGCTCCAACCAGGCACCGACCAACCCGGCTTTGGCGGATGCGGTAAAAGCCCGTATCCAGGCACTGAAGGATGCCGATCCCGACAACCCCTTGCCGATTCCGGTCGACCTGGTCACCGCCTCGGGCAGCGGTCTGGACCCGCACATCAGCCCGGCAGCGGCGGACTATCAAGTCAACCGTGTCGCCAAGGCGCGTAAGATCGATCCGGGTAAGCTTCGGGAATGGGTTCATATTCATACCGAGGCGCGGCAGTGGGGCTCGCTCGGAGAGCCGCGGGTCAACGTCCTGACATTGAATCGGGCGTTGGATACTATCCACTAGATTCGGACCTAACCGCCTGGGATTCGATCGCGGCTTGCCGGTACTGGCGATCTCCGCAAGCCGCCTCTTTCGGACGAACATTGTCGACCGCTTGTCCCCTCATCGAACTTGACAGAGGACTTCTGCCTGATTGACTGACAAAACTCTACGTCCTCCCCATCGCCCTTTCCGGGGCGCAGGGTAGGAGGTAGTATTTCCAGTTTGCAAGCGTCGCCACAGAATTTGGCGATGACATTGGGCAGGGTTTCAACCCTCTGGATAGTGGGATTCGCGTCGGGGTAAGCCCATGCGTGGCCTGATTCTCTGCACTCCGCAGCATGGGAAGCAAGCGTTTTCTTGTGAAGCTCGGTATTTTTGAGGTGGGTTGATCCCATTATCCAAAATATCGAAGCGCAAGAGCCTGTTAAAAAACCACCTCCCGAATTCTGGGGCTTCACTCCCTGAATCCTTCGTCTTGTCTGCCCTGAACATCGCAGAGCGTGTTGAAAAACCCGCTCTAAGAGGTGCAAGCGTGGGTTAGTACCTGGCAATCTCCGCTTATGGTTTAACGATGACCCGTCCCCTTTTGCATCGAACAGGGGGGTGCATAATATTCACCGCTATTCATGAGGCGATCACCGGTTACCGTGACGTGGTCACCAG
>JAQTSI010000353.1 GCA_028711365.1 Methylococcaceae bacterium | reverse complement strand
AGGCCGGGGACGATTCACCCTTGCCTGGCAGGAGATTCATCGATTGAGCCCTTAGTTGGACCAAGTGGGTTTTTTGGGCTCCGGCGGACCGCCGAACGGGCCTTCCCCGCCGCAACTGGCCAAAGATGAACAAAATAAGACGATAAGAGTCAATCGCGCAATAAGCGACATGGTAATTTCCTGTTGGGGGTAATCCTTCCCGAATGGGAAGGGATTGGGAAGATTCGTTGAAGTCTAATCGGACCGGCAATGGAAGAGGCAAGGGACTTCCTTGTCGCAGTGATATCCACTACTCCTCAACCCTTTTCAGGGGGTGATCAGGGCTGAGGAGGTTCAGACGAGGGAGGTAAGGGTATTCCCGGAAATCGCCGAGATTACAGTTTGCCTTCCTTCTTGTAATAGGCGATTTCTTCCTGCATTTTGTTCTTGCAATGCTCGAACAAGGGAACGGCTTCGTCCACTTTCCCAGCTTCCAGGGCGGCAATCGCTTTCTTCATGTCGGAGGAACCCACCTCCATCGGCATCGTGCTAAGTTCCTTGTATGAGGCCAGCGCGACTTTGCGCCCGATTTTGGCTTGTTCGAGGGCCGCCGCGGTGTCTTTCTTTTGGGCGGCGTCGAGCCCCTTCGTGCAAGCATCGGTGACTTCGAGTAGACCGACCGGCGGATTCGCATATCTTCCGCCTGCAAAACTCATACTGGCGAGCAGGCTCAAGGACAGAACGCATAGAATCGGGGTTATTTTCATAAACAGCTCCTTATTGGATGTGTAGTTATTGGTGAACTTTCCCCCTTTACATGATCGAGTCATCGAGGGGAGTCAACAATCGGTGGACTTGAACCGAGTTCAAAGCGTCTTATCATAAGCAAACGCCATGCCTCGAGGTATGGCGGAAAAAACAGCCTAATAATTAGATGTTTAATTCGGCAGTGTGATAATGTCGATTGAGTCGGGCAGGCTCATAGCGTGTCATATGCCATGACAGGTGTTGAATATCACTCGCTATTCTTGGGAACTTCTAAGTTCGGTAATACCAACAGGTTAATTCCCGTCGCAGGACAAAAATCAGGGTTTTTCACCGCGGTGACGATGCCGGTGATGAATGTCGGGAAAATGAGGGTGGCTGTGTACTAGCCGAACATGCGGGTGTTCATGGGTATGCGGTTCTTTCCCATCCCAATCGAAGTCATGTTCATGTTGGTGATGGGCGTCGTGGTGATGGCGATGGATATGCCACATCGGTTCATGCGCATGGAGATGTTCATGTCGCTCGGTCAGATGTAGCCAGACGCCCCAGGCCATGAGCAGGGCCGCCAGAGCCGTCACGAGTCCGGGGGACTCGCCGGGCAGGGCCAATGCCATGCCGGCGCCGAAAAACGGCGCCATGGCGAAATATGCCCCCGTCCTGGCTGCGCCCAGGTGACGCAGGCTCAGTACGAACAGCACCAGGCTCAAACCATAACCGAACAGCCCCACCAAACCCGCGGCAGTGAGCAGCGCGGTTTCCGGCCAATGCTCACCGAGCAGACGAGCCAAGCCCAGATTGGTGGCACCGGCGACGATTCCCTTGATGGCGGCTATTTGTGTGGCGTCTCGCGCCGCGATGGCGCGTGTCAGATTATTGTCCAATGCCCAACAGGCGCAGGCGCCTACGACCGCCAGGCTACCCCAGGACAGGCTGGAGGATAAGGGGTGTTCCAGGGTGAGCGCCATGCTGCCCAGCAGGATCAACGACATTCCTGCGGCGATTCGTCGGTCGAAGTTTTCCCCGAAGACGAACCAGGCCATGACGGCGGTGAAAGCGCTTTCGGTGGTGAGCAGCAGGGAAGCGGTGGATGCCGGGGTCAGGGAAAGTCCCTGCATCAACAGGATGGGGGCGGCGATCCCACCCGACAGGATGGCTCCACCTAGCCGTGGTGAATCCCCCAGACGCAATCGCGCCACCTGCCGAACCCTGCCGAAGGGCCAAAACCGGCGCAGCAGTAGCCATAGCGACAAGCCGATGCCGCTGCCGGCATATAAGAGTCCCGCCAGCAGGATGGGAGTAGACTGTGTTAGCAGCAGCTTTCCTAATGGGGTGCTGGCTCCGAACAGTAAAGCCGCCAGGATCGCGTAAACCACGCCGCGGTAGGTATGTATAGAGTGCAATCGCTTTCTCCCATGCAATGAGCCTTGATTTTAGCGCTATCGCTGGGCGGCTTGCAGTCGTTTTAGCCGGGCTGGATTCTAGGGAAGGAAATAAAAAGACAGGGATAATCCTTTATCCCTGGTACTGAGAAGCATGGTGAGAGGTATCATGCTTAAAAAAGATAACTAACCAGGAAGAGAGTCCGACTTAGTTGTTCGTAGGTTAACAGATGGAATGATTGATATTAATGTGGCAAATTGTCGCAGAGGATAGAATCATCTTGTCGATGCCGCCATATCCCCTGTCTTGGTGAGGCATATGACTTAAAATTGGAGAGTATCAAGCTTGCAAATACTCTTGATGATGCAATATTCCACTGTCGACTGCTGAATACCTAAAACAATGGCCCCGGATGCGGGGCATTGTCAGTCAGGCGAGCCGGATCAGATAGTATTCTTATCCAGCAGATACTCCAGCCACAGGGAGGAGAGTTTTTCCTGGACGGAGTTTTGCTTGAGGCGGGCGGCGAGGTTGGGGAAGTCGACCTGGTCGAGGTCCTGGTCCTGGTTATTGCAGGAATAGACGAAGGATTCGCGTCCGGTGTGGGGGTCGACATGCTTGCACAGGCACTGGGCGCAGACGCCTTTCATCATGCACTGCATGGGCGAGTTGATGGAGCCTATGGCCTGGTGGTGTTCCTTCAGATAGGGCTTGAGCACGCCGTAACGGGCCTGTTTCACCGCCTCCATCATGCGGTCGGAGCCGATGACGATGAAGTGGCCGACATCGTCCAGGTGTAGCGGGGTCTCGCCCAACTCACCCTTGGCATAAGCCAGCAGGGATTCGACGATGTTGCCGACGAAGCTCTTGTCCTGCGGCCGGGTGGGCTCGATGGCGGTGTTGCCTTCGCGCTTGTCTACCGACCAGACGATGAGGTCGGCGGCGGCCTCGATCTCCTCGGCCTTGAACAGGTCCTGGCGGTGGCGATAGCCGGCGAAGTAGATGACCCGGTTGCCGGCGGCGCGCATGGCCTTGCCGATGGAAAACAGCACGGCGTTGCCCAGCCCACCGCCGACCAGGGCCACGGTCTGGCCGCTGGGGATGTCGGTGGGGGTGCCGGTGACGCCCATGACCACCAGGGGATCGCCGGGTTTCCAGGTGGCGCACAATCGGGAGGAACTGCCCATCTCCAGGGCGATGAGGGAGATCAGGCCGCGCTCCTTGTCCACCCAGGCGCCGGTGAGGGCGATGCCCTCGGTCGCCAGCACCGTGCCCTGCACCACCGGGGCCAGGGCCTCGTAATTCTGCACCCGGTAGAACTGGCCGGGACTGAAATATTTGGCCGACAGCGGGGCGTGGACGATGATCTCGATGATGGTGGGGGTCAGCCGTCGGATCTCGACGATCATGGCTTGCAGGGCGTGATCCAGCCGGTGCTGGAACCGTTCCAGGTCCTGATCGCGCCGGTGCTGGCGCTCGGGCTCCAGGTTCGCCAGTTCCCGCTCGAACAGGCGGACGATGTAGGGATAGCCTTCCTTGGCGCTGGCCATGGCTTTCACCACGTTGCCGGCATAGACCGGATGGTTGTCGCCGTAGAAGGTGATGTATTTGCCGCCACGGTGATAGGAGGTGAACGGCGCCGGCTTGCCGAGTTTGGGCGCGGCCTGATCATTCATCGGCACCAACGGGGGCTGGGCTCCTTCTCCCGCCGGGAGAGCGTCGGGGCGAGGGCTCCAGTCCGGCTCGAAGCGCTGATAGAACTTGCCGTCCATCACGAAGGTGTCCGGATGCTCGGCTTCATAGATAGTGTTGGGCGAGGTGCCGGCGGCCACGAACAGGCTGCGCAACGGCAGTTCCAGTTCCCCACTTTTGCGCCAGCGGCCTTCCTGCGGCTCCCATTGTTCGAAGCGCACGGCGCGCAGATGGCCGTATTCATCGTCCAGGGCCGCCAGCGGGCTCAATCCTTCCGCCAGCCAGATGCCCTCATCCAGGGCCTCGGCGATTTCCTCGTGGTTCTGCCGGTAGGCCGGGGAGTCCTGGATGCCCTTGCGGTAGAACATCGTCACCCCGCCCCATTGCGCCAGCAGAGGCGCGAAATGGGGTTTCTCGCCGGCCGTCTCGGCGCGCCGGCGCTCGGCCTGGATGGCCTGGCCATGTTCCAGGAATTCGTCGAGGATCTGGATCTCCTCGGCATCGTAGCGGGCGCGCAGACGGGCTTCGCCGTACTGGGCGGAAAGTGTCCGGTAGCGGTGCAGGATCTTCTCCACCTGCACCGGGTAATAGGCCAACAGCTCGGTGGCGGTGTCGATGGCGGTGAGGCCGCCGCCGATGACCCCGGCCGGCAGACGCACCTGGAGATTGGCCAGGGAGGAT
>JAQTSI010000352.1 GCA_028711365.1 Methylococcaceae bacterium | reverse complement strand
ACGCGCGCGCCGGTGGTGGACTACCGTTGTCGGGCTTGTGGGGCGGTGTTCAACCTGTTCACCGGCACCGTCTGGGCAGGCACCCACTACTCCTGCGTGTTGATCGTGATGATCCTGCGCGGCTTCGCGCAAGGTATCCCGACGCTGCATCGGGCCGACGAACTGGAGTGCGACTACAGCACGCTGCTGGCCTACCGGCACGAGATGCAGGCGGCGGCGCGGCAGCGCCGGGACACCTCGCCCCTGACGGACCCCGTGACCGAGGCTGATGAGAGGTTCCAGAACGCGGGGGAGAAAGGCATGCCCCACCGCGACCCGTCGGACCCACCGCGCCGCCGGGCCAACAAGAAGCGCGGACGCGGAACGATGGCAAACGACCGCCCCCCGATCCTGGGCATCGTCGGGCGGGACAGCGGCCAGATCCGCCTGGAGGTCTGCGCCGATACCCGGCAGGACACGATCCAGCCGGAGGTGGAGGCGAAGACCTGCGAGGAAACCACGCTGAACACCGATGAGTCGTCCGCCTACTACCCGGTGGCGGCGAGTGGTCGAGGGCACCGGACGGTGTGCCACTCGGCGGGCGAGTACGCTCGGGACGACGACGGCGACGGTATCCGTGAAACCCATTGCAACACCCTGGAGGGCATCTGGACGGGGCTGCGCAACTTCCTGCGCCCGTTCCGGGGGGTTCACAAGCGCTATTTGGCCCAGTACGTCGCCCTGTTCGAATGGGCGCACAACCTCAAGCGCGTGAACGACCACTTCCTGCGAATCCTCATGATTCCTAGCTCCATCTATTTGCCGACATGAGCCTGGCGGTTTGACCCAGTAAGGTAAGCCCCCGGCAAAGCCTGGGGCTTACCTTACTGGGTCACTGCCAGAATGCCGCATGAACGGCTTCACCAATTTCACGAGATGTCGATGACCGATACCCCGTTTCCTGGCAATCCCAAAGCTATTTGCCAATATATTGCCAACAATACCGGGGTTGATGCAACTCCAGCGGATTGTCGAGGATAACGACTGGAAAGCCGCAACCAGGTCATAATCGCTATCCGCCCGCTATGTTCCCAGCGCATGGGATCCCTACAGCCAAAAAATGATGATCTTATTCCCTTCTTGCTCCAAAGAAAAGCCACCGAAATGACATAACCGATTGATAAGTCGATAATTTCGCGCGCCTCGTAGTAGCTGTTTTTAGAGCGATATGCGGGCAAGAAGCCCATTTTGGAAAGTGACGGCCTGATACTTGCTGTAATTAAGGCAGATGAATCCGACTACGGATCGCACCATCGAATGCTCATGGAGCGCTCATGGGAGAAAACGCCGGGTTTCTGGAGTAAAATGGCTTGCGGACGAGCGCGGTAAACTTCGTCCATAGCCTTTTATGAACAAGCCGAGTTATATCAACCATCTCTCAACCACAGGCACAGAGATAGCGATGAATACCAAATGTGTCATCTGCAATAAATCGAAAGGAAAACGGATCTGCCAGACCCGCCAGCAGGCCACGGTATGCTCTCCTTGTTGTGCAGTGATCCGCAATGACAACTGTGAGGGATGCCATCACTATACCATAGCCAAGAATTATCAGGCTTCCCAAGCCCGCAGCAAGCCGTTTGTGATCGGACCGAATCTGGAGCTGGGTAATGTGCTGGAACAAGCCCTAGGTTTGTTGAACAACGGCAATCTTGAGCAAACAAAAGCCATGATCGATGAGATGTTACCCACCCATTCCAATGATCATCAGGTACATTATGCGATGGGTTTGTGCCATGCCATGGAAGAGAATGTCGATGAAGCGATCAGTTCATTCGAAAGAGCCATTCAAATCCATCCCTATTTTGTCGAGGCTCATCATAATCTGGCGACAGCCTATGAGAAAAAACTGCAATTTGCGAAAATGATCAGGTCTTACCAGAAAGTGATCGAAGTCGGCGATCCCCATGATGAATGTGTTCATACGGCAAGAAATACCCTCAATACATTATCGCGTTCAGCTTATGGGTATCATGGCATCAGCCTCGAGAGCTATCTCAAGGGGCTCAATCACTTCGACCTGGGGTTTGAAGCCATGCAAAGGCAAGACTGGGAACAGGCCATGTGGCATTTCAAGGCCAGCATCATGATCAACCCTACGCATTCCCAATCTTTTAGCAATAAAGGCATCTGTCTGGCCAAACTCGGCAAAAAAGCCGAAGCCGTAGAAGCCCTGACTCAATCTTTGAAGCTCGATCCGGACTACGAACCTGCAGTCGTCAGTCTGGCGATCATTGAAAATCTGGAGGACGGCGAATCTTTGCCCGTTGGCGAGGTGAATTCGGTATACGAGTACGCCGAATTTTCATTGAAAAAACGGCCCTACACCGAAGAGATGGACAAGAAGATCGTTGAGCAGTAATACCGTTATGCTAATCGGCGCCATGAGCCTCGCGTAAACGTTCCCGGTTCATCGCCAGCCATTGCAACGCGACGATGGGGATAGCCGAGTCGATGACGCCGTTTTCGAACAGGGTCCAGGCCACGCCGAATTCCATCACATCCACCCGGATGTCTTCATCTTCCTCTGCCAGGCCGTGAAGCCCACCCAACCCGTCCGTATCGACGATGCCGCAAAACAGGGTGATCTTTTCCGAAGAACCGCCGGGGGAAGTGAAGAATTCGCCGATGCGGATCAGTTGCTTCAACTCGCAGCCGGCTTCTTCCAGTGCCTCGCGATGGGCGACCTGTTCCGGGCTCTCGCCTTCCTCCACCGCTCCAGCGACGATTTCCAACAGCCAAGGCTCGTCCTTGTATTTCAGCGCACCGACGCGGAACTGCTTGATGAGCACCACGGCATCGTTGATCGGGTCGTAGGGAATGACCGCCACACAGGTTCCGCGGTGGAAAAGCTCGCGCGTCAGCTCACCGCTCCAACTGCCGCAAAATAGGGTATGGCGCAGGCGTAAGCGGAGCATCTTGAAGAACCCCTGGTAAACCGGGGTTTCTTCGATGATTTCGAAAGCTTTCTCGGCGGGTTCCATCTAATGCACCTGTGCACTCAGTCCCAAGCCGCTTTGCAGCGCCGCAGCCAGACTCGTGCCCAGGCTGTGAGTGATGCGATCGAGCAATTTCTCCTGGCGGGTGAAATTGACCAGATCCTCCGCGCGGATGACCTTCTTGGCCACCGAGCGGGTATCGCCCAGTTCGTCGGCGAGTCCCAGCGTGATGGCCTCATCGCCGCTCCAGACCAGGCCGGAGAACAGCTTGGAACCGCCTTTCAGGCGATCGCCTCGCCCCTGCTTGACGGCGTCGATGAATTGATGATGAACATGGTCGATCACCCCCTGGATATGTTCCTTTTCTTCTGGGTTCACCGGCGAGAATGGATCGAGCAGGGCCTTGTGCTCTCCCGCGGTCATCAAGCGGCGCTCCACGCCGAAACGCTGCATGATGTCGACGAAACCGAAGCCGTTCATGATGACGCCGATGGAGCCGACCATGCTGGCAGGGCTGACATAAATCTTGTCGGCCGCCGAGGCGATGTAATAACAACCCGAGGCGCATAGGTCGGAAACCACGGCATAGATGGGTAAATCGGGCTTTTCCCGCTTGATGCGGCGGATTTCCTCGAATACATAAGCCGCCTGCACCGGCGTGCCGCCAGGGCTGTTCATGCGCAGGATGATGCCCTTGGTGCCCCTGTCCTTGATGGCATCGCGCAATCCCAGGATGAGATTGTCGGCATCGGAGGGTTTTCCTTCCATGATGTTCCCGCTCACATCGATCACACCGGTGTGACCTTTGGAGTCGGAATGGTTCATGAGCCCGCTCACGGGCTTAGCCACCAGCCATAGCGCCACGGCCAGGTAAATCAGCAATGCGCCCTTGAAAAAAATCCCCCAAAGTCGGGCTTTCCGCTGTTCATCGACCGCGGCGAGTAAAAGCTTTTCCAGGGTTTGTCGCTCCCAATTCGTCGCAGAGGTATTTTCTTCGCTCATCATTAAATTCTCTTCGTCAAACCAACAGTCCCATCAGTTCCAAAGTTTCCTCCAAAGCCAGAAGAGGTGCCATGGCCTGCAATTCCTCTTTCGTGTTGGCGCCGCAATAGACGCCTACCGCCTCGACACCCGCGTTCCTGGCCATCTGCAAATCATGCACCGAATCACCGATCATCAAGGTCCGTTGCACCGGGGTATCCAATTCCGTCATCAGTTGCCGCAGCATCGCGGGGTGAGGTTTGGAGGCGGTCTCTTCGGCGCTACGTGTCGCATGGAACAGATCGGCAGTTCCGGTAGCATGCAGGACATGATCCAGGCCTTTGCGGTTCTTGCCGGTGGCGACCGCCAGCTTGTAGCCTTTGTCTCGCAGGGTTTCCAGCAGGGTGGGGACGCCGCTGAATAAACCGCCGGCATCGATGGGTTTGGGGTCGTAATAACGATGATAGGCCGCCATCAGGCGCTCCACGGCGGATTCGTCGGCTTCGGGAAACAGGGTTGTCATCGCTTCCGCCAGACTCAGG
>JAQTSI010000351.1 GCA_028711365.1 Methylococcaceae bacterium | reverse complement strand
ATCGGGCGCTACGCCGATGGGGATCCCGCTCAGTTTTGATTCGCTGATGGCCCCGTTCTCCTGATGCCACCATAGGGTCTGGGGATGACCTGCCGAACTCAGGATGATCTCCCCACTGGAACGATCCATGATTCCATAGACCATGGTCAGGAAGAAGGACCAGGATTCCGGCTCGGAGGAGAAGCGGCGGTTGAGTGCCGCGATGACTTCGTTGGGAGGCGTGCGAGCCTCATCCGCGGCGGCGGGAAGGCCAGGACCGGGAGCGCCTATGGAGCCTAAGCGGTCCTGTAAAAACTGTTTACTGAAGGAAAAGGAGATCAGCGCCGAGGAAACGCCATGGCCGGACACATCCAGTTGGAAAAAGGCGAGATGGTTTTCGTCCACGGGATAATAGCCGAACATATCCCCGGCGAGGAAATTGCTCGGGATGAACAACCAATTCAATTTGGCGCCGGGCCAGTTTTGGGGTTTGGGCAACAGCGATTTTTGCACTTCCGCGGCTAGATTGACGTCGGTTTTTATGATCTCGTAGGCTTTAGCCAGTTCGACATTCAGCTTTTCCAGCATCTGATTGCGTTCCTCCAGCTGATGTTCGAGCCCGAGTATGCGCTCTCCGGCGCGTACCCTCACCAGCAATTCCTGGGAATCCATGGGTTTGACCAGAAAATCATCGGCGCCGGCTTCCATCCCCGCCAGCAGCGATTCCCGATCATCACGCCCGGTGAGCAGGATGAAATAGACGTAATGGGGCAAACGCTCCGCACGGATACGTTGGCAAAGCTTCAAGCCGTCCAGGCCGGGCATGTTCCAATCGCTGATCACCAGGGTGATTTGTTGTTCCAGAATGAGTCGATACGCCTCCATGCCATCCCGTGCGGAAATGGTTTCGTGTCCCTGTTTGCCTAGGATCGAGGAGAGGACCAGCAGGGAAGTGGGATCATCATCGACAATCAGTATGCGCATATTCAAAGGCCGGTTTTCTCATCACACGAGCCGCTTTGGGCAGTCGCGGCGACAGGCGGTGAAGTGCTTCGGCTAGGCCGAATGGAAAAGGTTCCATGGAACATCCACCCAGATCGAATCATAGTCCAAATCGACTCCTAGGTTCGGGATAAGTGTCAAAGCAGGAGATTTCGCGCGGCTGTCTATTCTCACCCATTCGCCGGGGAGGGTGTCTGAGTGGGACATCGATCCGCATCGGCTGTGATCCAACCGCTTGGAGAAATGCGAGGGCTCATGGCGGTAGGCTCAGATCATCGCCCTGATGGTTTCCACCGCTTTTCTGTCCAGGGCGGCGGTGCGCTCGTGCTGCCGGCATAATGCGCCGCGAAAACCGAGATAATCCGGATGCAGATTCAGCAATTCGGGAATATCGCCCTGGCGTAGTGAACCGGCCAGGCCACAAAGCAGACCCTGAGCTTGGGTTTCGGCGACGAAATCGCCAAGAAACGGCAGCTCGCAAACCTGGGTCAAGGAACCCGCCCGCTTGTCCAGGGTATCCAGCATGACGCCGGCGAATCCGGCCCGGGCCAGTTCGCCGACCTGAGCCAAATCCGGCTTCCGGTCGCCGAACAACACCGCCACCAGGCGAAATCCCCGCTCGGCGACGGGAACCAGGGCATCGAGCGTTCCACTCCAGTCGCCTGCCGGGAAAAAACCGATCTTGACATAATCCACCCCGGTGGCGGCCATGGCTTCTACGGCTTCGAGCACCCGCTGCGGTTGCATGGGCAGATCGCCGATGGTGGCGCTGAAAGGCCGCCTTTCGCCCAGTTCGGCGACGATCGCCCGCACGGTTTCCACGGGCAAGGCGCCCAGGGCACCGGCAGAGGGGGCTTTCAGGTCGATGATGTCGGCCCCGAGTTCCACGACCAATCGGGCCTCGTCCAGGTTTTCCACGCTGGCGAGCATTCCGGTCATGCTTCTTCTCCCCTGGTTTCACGGGAGCGGCGAAAATCTTCGAACTTCTCCATCAACCAAGCCCAAGCCTCCCGCTCCCGTTCGCCGGCGCATTTCTCCAGACCGATACGCAGGTATTCCAGTTCCGACTCCACCTTGCTCCAGGGCAGCCGATCCAGGCGGGTGGCCAGGATGGCGGCCTCCAACACCGAATATTGGGCGCGGTTGAAACCGCGGAAGGGGGCGTGATTGGCCTCGTGGATGACCCGGCAATACAGCCGCGGGCGCAGTTCGTCATTTTCCACCCGAACCAGTTCCAACTCCATATGGGAGAGGGACGCGGCCAGCCGTTTGACGCTCACCCGTTCGGAATCGACCAGGGGCCAATCGCGCCGGCCGGTCAGACAACCGGCGAATACCCGCACATCGTCGGTGTGGTTGAGCACCGCGCTCTTGCAGGCCAGGATGTTTTCCAGGGTGGTGGAAGGGCGAAAAGGCATGACCAGCATTTCCTCGCCGACGAGGTGAACCCCCATGGGTGCGACATGCACCCGGCCTTCGGCGGATTGGCTGGTGACTATGGTTTCCAGGATCATTCTTCGTTCGCAGTCTTGTGCAGGGTCGAGCCTGCCGGCTTATAGATATGGGGATCGGTCGTGGGGTTGATCGGTTCGAAAGCGCAACCCCAGCGCAACGGTTCGTCCTGGACATAACGCTTGCCCAATTGCCAAGCGATTTGCGCCCGGCCTAATTCCACCCCCAGATAGAAAGCATGACCACCGTCCTGCTCCACCCCCAATTTGGGATAGAGTTCGAATGGATCGGTGGCGCTGTGGAAGCCGTCGCGGTTGAAGATATGCAAGCCTTCCTCGCTGATCTGGATACGATAGCTGGGGTCGCGGATTTCCCTCCACAGGGTTTGCAGTTCTTGCCACGTATAGGGAAAGGGCTTGCACTCGTGCAAAGCCATCAAGCCGTCATCGATATGCTTGGGCAGGGCATTCATCTGCCGGGCGGCAAACAGGATGCGCCGGGCCTGGTCCGCCTCTCGCACCGCCTTGCGGGCATGCTTGCTGACCTGGGTGGTGAGGATGGCGTCGATGCCCAGTTCGGAACAGACCCCCAGCAATAAGGCATTGATACCCAGGGTATCGGCGTGGGTCAGTTCGGTCAGATTGCCGACCCCCATCATGATCTGCGCTTGCGGATGCCTGCGCCGGATCTCGTGGTAACGCACCAGGGAATCGGTGAAACCGAAATGGATGGGATCGAGGATGGGATCGACCAGAAAATCCCGACCCCTAGCCTCCATGCCCGCGATGGCTCGGTCCAGGGAATCCAGTTCGCCATGCCGGGCAGGGATCAGGATCGGCGTGGCATCCACCTCGTCGGCGATCCACAGGGAATCCTCGTGCAGACTGAGCAGGAAATCCGCTCCCGCCCTACCGCCGCGCAGCAAGTCCTCGTTTTCCAGCGAGTCCACGCTGAGCTTGAAACCCTCGGCTTTGAGCGCCGCGATGGCCTGTTCCATATGGGCAAAGGGCGTCGCCGGCAGGCATCCCAGGTCGATCACATCCGCTCCGTCGCGCCGGTAGTCGCGGGCCTGGCGCAGGATGGCGTCCACCTCCATCCGCGGGGCCTCGGTGATCTCGGCAAAGATGCGCAGATCGTAGCGGTCCAGCACCAGTTTCTTCGCTTTCTTGCCGAAGAACTCGGGCAGATCGCGCACTTCCTCCGGCCCGCGCTCGATGGGCAAGCCCAGATCACCGGAAAGCCGTTCCAAATCGCCCCGGCAACGCCCCGGCACGATCACCCGGTCGGCGCCGAAGGTATCCTTCAGCCGCCGCCGGATCATGTCCGCCGTCATCAAGGCCGCCACCGTCAGCCCGAGTTGGTGAACGGTGTAGCCGAACTCGGGGTTCATCTCCGCCAGGATCTGTCTGAGCTGTTTTTCAGCCAGTTTGCCGGTCAGAAAAAGGATATGTTCGGCCATGGGCTGTTGGCTTGCGGGGGTCTAAAGAGGATTGGCGCGGGATTATAACAGAGCGGACCTCGGCGGGTTGAACCAGGGCTGGGCTCGCCGGCAATTCTCATAAGTTCAATTTCCACAGGCGGCGCAATATGCGATAGAGCCGCTGCGCTCTACGAATGCGCCTTACCGCGTTGAGGAGGCTTCCCCCGCCGTTGGAAGAGCAATTCCAACGGCTGGGGAGGCATTCCCCGTCGTTGGAAGAGCAATTCCAACCGTTGGGGAGGCATTCCCCGTCGTTGGAAGAGCAATTCCAACGCTTGGGGAGGCATTCCCCGCCGTTGGAAGAGCAATTCCAACGCTTGGGGAGGCATTCCCCGTCGTTGGAAGAGCAATTCCAACCGTTGGGGAGGCATTCCCCGCCGTTGGAAGAGCAATTCCAACGCTTGGGGAAGCATTCCCCGCCGTTGGAAGAGCAATTCCAACGCTTGGGGAGGCATTCCCCGCCGTTGGAAGAGCATTACCAACGGTTGGTAATCCCTTCCCCGTGGCGCTGAATCATCTACACCAGTCTGAAAAATAAGGGAAATCAACCCCTTCCCCCTTGCAGGGGGAAGGATGGGATGAGGGTAGA
>JAQTSI010000056.1 GCA_028711365.1 Methylococcaceae bacterium | reverse complement strand
CTTCTTCGCCGGCACGATCCTGATCGTGGTGATGTCGATGAGCGCTGCCAACAGCAAGTACCCGATCACCATTCCGCTGCAAGCGGGCACGATGCGTGGCATGGTACCGATGGAAGACAAGAAGCCGTTGATCTCCGCGAAAGTGGAAGACGCGACTTATCGTGTGCCGGGTCGCGCCATGCGCATGAAACTGACCATCACCAACAACAGCGCCGTTGCTGTTCGTCTGGGTGAGTTCTACACCGCTTCCGTCCGCTTCCTGGATTCCAACGTGTATAAAGACACCACGGGCTATCCGGAAGACTTGCTGGCTGAAGACGGCCTGAGCGTCAGCGACAACTCGCCGCTGGCTCCGGGTCAAACCCGCACCGTGGAAGTCACCGCTTCCGACGCGGCGTGGGAAGTCTATCGTCTGTCCGACATCATCTACGATCCGGACAGCCGCTTCGCCGGTCTGCTGTTCTTCTTCGACGAAGCTGGCAACCGTCAGATCATCCAGATCGACGCGCCTCTGATCCCGTCCTTCATGTAAGATCGACGTGAGCCCCGCGGCTCACTCGAACTGAACCGAAACGGCTCAGAACTCACCCCCTCCGGGCAACCGGAGGGGGTTTTTTATTGGGAAGAATCGAAGCCTTGGAGCAAAATGAGGAGGGGTCAGATCGAGCGCAGGGCGGATGAGGTCTGGCGGGCGATCTCCAGTGCTTCATCGGTACGGATGACCAGTATTTTGGTGCGGTTTCCTTCGGCCTGTATCTCCAGAATTTCCCCGCACCGATGATTGGCGCAATCATCGATGACCAAGCCCAGGCATTCCAGTTCGTTGATGATGCGGGAGCGAATGGGGGGCGAGTTTTCGCCGATTCCGCCGGAGAAGATCAAGGCGTCGATGCCGCCGAGTATGGCGAAATAGGCGCCGATATATTGTTGGATCCGGTAACAATACAATTCCACCGCTAACCGGGCCTCTTCGTCGCCCTTAGCCTCCAGGACGAGTATTTCGCGCATGTCGTTGGTTCGGCATAATCCTTTAAGCCCACTGCGATGCAACAAGTCTTGCCGGGTCTGTTCGATGCCGAATAATTCGGCGGCGTAAAGCGCCGCGACAGGGTCCAGGTCGCCGCTTCGAGTGCCCATGACCAAGCCTTCGGCCGGTGTGAATCCCATGGAAGTATCGATGCTGTTTCCATTTTTCACGGCCGTGGCGCTGGCGCCGTTGCCCAGGTGAAGAATGATCAGCTTGAGGGAATGCGGGTTGCAGCCGAGATAATCGGCAGCTTTCATCGTCAGATATTGATGCGAAGTGCCGTGAAAACCGTAACGACGGATTCCATACCGCTCGAACCAGGCTTCGGGTACGGCGTAGCGATAGGCCCGAGGCGGCAGGGTTTGGTGAAACGCGGTGTCGAAAACGGCGATTTGCGGGCTATGGGGGAAAACCTTCCGGCAGATGTCTATGCCCAACAGGTTGACCGGGTTGTGCAAGGGCGCCAATGGGCACAATGAGCGGATCTGGGCCAAGACCTCGTCATCGACTAAAGCCGGGCCGATGAACGTCTCGCCGCCATGCACCACACGATGGCCGATGGCGTCGGGATCGCAGTGAGCCAGAGGACCCTCGGCGCGCAAGGCATCGACTATAGGCACGAAGGCCTCGCGATGGTCTTCGGCCTTGAGCCCCCGTTCCGAAGCCGGAGAAAGTTTGCCGTCGACCCGGCTACGGTAAAGCAGCCGGCTTTCGGTTTCGCCTATTTTCTCCAGCATGCCGTCGGCGATGAGAGCTATTTTTTCATCTGCTTCCTGGAATAGGCTGAATTTGATGGATGAACTTCCGCAATTGATGACCAGTATCTTCATCGACTATCAGGCAGGCCACTGCCAATCCCTGATTTCAGGCATGTCTTCGCCGTACCGATGGATATATTCCTTGTGTTCGACCAGCTTGTCGCGCATTTTCTGTTTCACATAGGCGGAGGTGGCGGCCAGTCCGGGAACCCGGTCGATGACGTCCATCACCAGGTGGAAACGATCCAGGTCATTCAACACCACCATGTCGAAGGGGGTGGTGGTGGTGCCTTCTTCCTTGTAACCTCGCACATGAAGATGGGCATGGTTGGTGCGCCGGTAAGCCAGGCGATGAATCAGCCAAGGGTAGCCATGGTAGGCGAAGATGATGGGTTTGTCGGTGGTGAAGAGGATGTCGAAATCCTTGTCGGGCAAGCCATGAGGATGTTCCTCCTTCGGTTGCAGGGTCATCAGATCCACCACGTTCACCACGCGCACCTTGAGTTCGGGCAGATGCTCGCGCAGTAGGGCGACGGCGGCCAGGGTTTCCAGGGTCGGAACATCCCCGGCGCAAGCCATGACCACATCGGGCTCGTCCCCCTTATCGTTGCTGGCCCATTCCCAGATGCCGATGCCGGCGGAGCAGTGTTTGATCGCCGCATCCATGTCCAGATACTGCAACTCGGGTTGTTTCCCGGCCACGATGACGTTGATGCAGTCGCGGCTGCGCAGGCAGCGCTCGGTGACATGGAGCAGGGTATTGGCGTCGGGGGGCAGATAAACCCGGATGATTTCGCCTTTTTTATTCACGACATGATCGATGAAACCGGGGTCCTGGTGGGAGAAGCCGTTGTGGTCCTGCCGCCAGACATGGGAGGTGAGCAGATAGTTGAGCGAGGCAATGGGGCGGCGCCAGGGAATCTGCTTGCTGGTGACTTTCAGCCATTTGGCATGCTGGTTCAGCATGGAGTCGATGATGTGGATGAAGGCCTCGTAACAGGAAAACAGGCCGTGCCGTCCGGTCAGCAAATATCCCTCCAGCCAGCCCTGGCAGGTATGTTCGGAGAGGATCTCCATGACCCTGCCGTCGGTCGACAAGTGGGTGTCGCCGGGAATGGTTTCGGCCAGCCAGACGCGGTCGGTGACCTCGAAGACCGAATCGAGCCGGTTGGAAGCGGTTTCGTCGGGGCCGAAGATGCGGAAATTGCGTTCGTTGCGATTCAATACCAGTGTATCGCGGATGAATTTGCCCATGATCCGGGTCGATTCGGCGACGACTTGCCCCGGTTTTTTGACCACCACGGCGTAATCGCGGAAATCGGGCAACACTAGGTCCTTGAGCGCGATGCCGCCGTTGGCTGTGGGATTGGCGCTCATCCGGCGTTCGCCTTTCGGTGCGAGTTCGGCGATCTCTGGCCGCAAAGTCCCGTTTTGATCGAACAACTCTTGCGGCCGGTAGCTTTTCAGCCATTGTTGCAACAGCCTGACATGGTCCGGATTGCCCATTTCCCCGAAGGGTACTTGGTGGGAACGCCAGGAACCCTCGGTCTTTTTGCCGTCCACCTCCTTGGGGCCGGTCCAGCCCTTGGGGGTACGCAGGATGATCATCGGCCAGCGCGGGCGTTCGCCGTTGCCGTTGAGCCTGGCTTCCTGCTGGATGGATTGGATTTCCGCAATCGCCGTATCCAGGGTGGAGGCCATGAGACGATGCAGGATCTCGGGTTCCGAACCTTCGACGAAATAGGGTCGGTAGCCGTAACCTAGAAACAAGCTTTCCAGTTCTTCATGGCTGATTCTGGCCAGCACCGTGGGATTGGCGATCTTGTAGCCATTGAGGTGCAGGATGGGCAGCACCGCGCCGTCATGGACGGGGTTCAGGAATTTGTTGGAATGCCAGGCCGCCGCCAAAGGGCCGGTCTCCGCCTCGCCGTCGCCGACCACGCAAGCGGCAATCAGTTCGGGATTGTCGAAAACCGCGCCGAAGGCATGGGACAGGACGTAGCCCAATTCCCCGCCTTCATGGATGGAGCCCGGCGTTTCCGGGGCTACATGGCTGGGAATGCCGCCGGGGAAGGAAAACTGCTTGAACAGTTTCTTGAGCCCCACGGCGTCGCGCGTGATGTGGGGGTAGACCTCGCTGTAAGTTCCTTCCAGGTAGGCGTTCGCCACCATTCCAGGGCCACCATGGCCTGGGCCGGCAAGATAGATCATGTTCAAGTCATGGGCTTTGATGATCCGGTTGAGATGTACATAGATGAAATTCAAGCCCGGTGTCGTGCCCCAATGGCCGAGCAGCCTGGGTTTCACGTGCTTATGTTTGAGCAGATCCTTGAGCAATGGATTGTCCATGAGGTAAATCTGGCCAACGGACAGATAGTTTGCCGCGCGCCACCAGGCATCCATCATGTCGAGTTCGTTGGGGGATAACGAAGCGGTAGGGTCATTCATGCTCATCAGGGGTTCCGTTTAGATTATGCAAGTGTAAGGAGGGTAGATTACACCTCAATTACCGGTGCTGGAATGCCCAACATCGTTTCGATAGCTAATGAAATCAAAGGCAAGGGCTTGGTGCAAGTTTGAGTCTTGCCCTCAAAAGGCGCACTAGCCCCGGTAGTGGATCGTCAGAATAAGCCAGCTCTTGTATCATTTGCTCCATCGACTGGAAACTGGGGAATGACAAATGATAAAAATTGGCATCGCGGGTGCTGCCGGGCGCATGGGACAGGCGCTGATCAAGGCGAGTCTGGATACCGAGGGGGTAGCGTTGGCCGCCGCCATCGCGCGCAAGGGAAGTATTGCCGTGGGCAAGGATGCCGGGGAACTGGCAGGATTGCCCCATTACGGGCTGATGGTAGGCGATGATCCGGAAGCGATCATGGATGGCATCGATGTGCTGATCGATTTCACCAGTCCATCATCCACGCTGCACCACCTGGCGCTTTGCCGGCGCCATGGCAAACGCCTGATCATCGGCACCACTGGCTTCAATGCAGAGCAACGCAGTCAGATCGAACAGGCTGCCGCTTCCTCCGCGGTGGTGTTGGCGCCGAATTTCAGTGTGGGTGTCAACCTTGCCTTCAAATTGCTTGAGATGGCGGCAAGGGTGATGGGCGATTACAGCGACATCGAGATCATCGAAGCCCATCATCGCCACAAAGTGGATGCACCCTCCGGCACCGCTTTGGCCATGGGCGAGACGGTTGCCAAGGTTCTGGGCCGCAATCTGAAGGATTGCGCGGTGTATGGACGGGAAGGGGTCACCGGGGCGCGCGATCGCAAGACCATCGGTTTTGCCACCCTCCGCGCCGGCGATATCGTCGGCGAGCATACGGTCATGTTCGCCGACGAGGGGGAACGGGTGGAGATCTCTCATAAGGCTTCCAGCCGCATGACCTTCGCCAAAGGCGCCGTGCGCGCGGCGCTATGGCTGGTCGACAAGGAGCGGGGGCTGTTCGACATGCAGGATGTGTTGGGGTTGAAGGATTAAAAGCACGCGCGCGTAGTGCTTGAAACGACGGCTGTTTTCCGGCATCCTCACAGACTCCAATCGGCTTGTCTGCTGAGCTGGCTGCTTTGTCTCTTTTTCGAGCGTTACATGCAATCCGTACGATCGTTTTTTGAAGGATCGAATATGAATTTGAAATACGTTCTGGCCTTCCTGGCCATTGTGTCCGCCATGCAACCGGCAGTGGCGAGAGAAGTGGAACCGAATGATTCACCCAGCCAGGCGAGCCCGCTGGTCAACGAAAACGTCGGTCAGGTTAACTCCTATTACTATGTGGGTGAAAAAATTCTCACCCTTGAAGACGGCGTCCAGACTTATCCTCCGATAGGGACTACGTTGCCGCAGGACGATTATGACTATTATTATATCGATGCGGATAAAGCGGGAATCATACCCGTCACATTTTATTGCAATAATTCCACCGACACCAAAGGCAACTGGCAGTTAAGCGTTCATGACCAAGCGGGTCACGATTTGGCCGGTTACGATGTCTATTCTTCCCAGTGCCGGGATACCATTTCGGGAGGCTTCAAGTTCGAGGTGAATGCCGTGACGCCGGGACGATATTATATCTTGCTCAGGGGGCCGGTATGGACGGTGGAGACCACCGAATCGCAGAAAACGGTCGGTGGGAAACAGATCACGGTCAAGGAAACCAAGATCGCAACGGTGCATGATGATATCGATCTGTCCGACTACATGCTGAAAATTGGTGCAGGTTATCATCCCATTCCCTTGACGAGTTCGGTCACCGGACAGATCAGCGCCCTGCTGGATACCGATTTTTATTCCGTCCATGCCGATCAGGCCAAGACCATCCCGATCGCTTTCTCCTGCAACAATTCGGTGAGCAGCCCGGCCCCGGGTGACTGGATATTGCAAACCTACGATCCCAACCGTTACCTGTTGACCAGTTATACCGTGAATTACCAGCAGTGCCGGGACCAACTGGTGGGAGGCAATGGGCCTTTCGTCTTCGATCTATTTACCTCGGGAGCTGGCGATTATCTGGTCGAGGTCAAAGGGCCCTGGTTGAACTACAATGCCTCGGGCGGCGTGACCCTCACCGGTTTGCTGGATAACTCGGATTATCAGCTCAAACTGCTCGATGTCGATCCGACCCTACAAAAATTCGACTCGGCTCAGCAGATCGTCAGTTCGATCATCGGTCAAGTCGCTTCCTATGCGGCCAAG
The DNA here is from genome assembly GCA_028711365.1 of Methylococcaceae bacterium. Lineage (GTDB taxonomy): Bacteria > Pseudomonadota > Gammaproteobacteria > Methylococcales > Methylococcaceae > Methylumidiphilus. The sequence goes on along the minus strand of JAQTSI010000056.1, from coordinate 12,704 downwards.
AATTATTATTTCATCAATGGCAATGCCCCGGGACGCATCGCCATGGCTTTCTCCTGTGACAATAATACGAAAGGAGATTGGGTCATTCAGATTTATGACACCAACCGCAACCTGCAATCCAACTATCCGGTGAACTGGACTCAATGCACCACCCCTACGGCCACGACTACCGGCACGGGAACAGGGACGACTGGCACGGGAACAGGGACTGGTACCGGCACGGGGACCGGAACCGGTACGGACACGGGTACGGGTACGGGTACGGGTACTAGCACGGTGACGACGGGGCCTTTCCGCTTCGGTGTCAATGTGACGGCGGTGGGGAAATACTATATCGTCGTCTCCGGTCCGAACTATACCATCAGCGGCGGCAAGATCACGTCGGTGGGAACCCTCGATTATTCCGATTACAAGCTCGGTTTCGATACTTCGCCGGTGGTTTGCAACCCTTCAACCGGATCCTGCAACCCCGGCACGGTTCCCGCCGGCGTGGTGCCGAGAGCCAGGCTGGTGGACTTTCCCGGTGGCGGACGGGATACCGCCAGCGTGATCATCAGCAAATGCGCCAATCTCCCGAACAGCAAGATCACCGTGACCGGCACGGGTTTGGATTTGACCGGCTTGAGCTCCAGCACTCCCGTGCAAGTCATCATCGGCAACTTCAACTGCGGGGCTCAAGCGCTCTTGAACAAGGTGTCGGGTACCGGCAAGGATATCTGGGTGTTCCCCAAACCGGTGCAGCCAAAGGTGACTCCGCCTAATACCGCCAGCCGCTGAAGTCTCAACGCAGCGACTATCGGCCGCGCACTTCGCTTCGGCGAAGGCGCGGCTTTTCGTCTCGATCCTTAAAATCCAATCCACTCGTCGGAACAATGCCTGATCAATTCAACCCGCAAACCGCGCATGACAGTGTCCGAGCCTTGCAATGGGTCGGCGAGGCCTTGCGCGTCCTGGATCAACGAAAATTGCCGGGCTCCATCGAATACGAGGACTTTGACAGTGCGTGTGGCGTCGCCGAAGCCATCAGAAGCATGCGGGTGCGCGGCGCGCCGGCCATCGGCATCGCGGCAGCCTACGGCGTGGTGCTGGCTGCCCGCAAACGTCATGAACAAAACCCCGATACCTGGAAGACGCTCATTGGCCAGGATCTCGATAGGCTCGCCGCATCCCGTCCCACCGCGGTGAATCTGTTCTGGGCACTGGAGCGGATGCGGAAGATCATCGATACCGGCGGAAATGAGCCCGCGGCGCTGCTGGCTGCGGCTTTGGCCATACACGAGGACGATATCGCAGCCAATCGCCGCATGGGTGAATTGGGGGCGCAGTTGCTAAAGGGCGCGAGCGGAGTTCTCACCCATTGCAATACCGGCTCCCTGGCGACCGGTGGCTACGGCACGGCGCTGGGGGTGATTCGTAGCGCCTGGGCGGCGGGTTTGAAACAGGTCTATGCCTGCGAAACCCGTCCTTGGCTGCAAGGTGCCCGCTTGACCCTGTGGGAACTGGACCAGGACCGTATTCCCGCCCGTTTGATCGCCGATTCCGCCGCCGCCTGGCTGATGCGCTCGGGGAAGGTGCAGTGGGTCATCGTCGGCGCCGACCGTATCGCCGCCAACGGCGATACCGCCAACAAAATCGGCACTTATTCCCACGCCGTCAACGCCCGCCATCATGGGCTGAAATTCATGGTGGTGGCGCCGACTTCCACCATCGACTGGGAAACGCCCAGTGGCGAGGCGATAGCGATCGAGGAGCGTGACCACAAGGAATTATTGAGTGATCATTTCCTGCGCCCAGGCAGCGTGGTCGACGCCTGGAACCCCGTATTCGACACGACCCCGGCGGGTCTGATCGATGCCATCGTCACCGAGCGGGGCGTGGTGTTGAATCCTTCCGCGGCCAACCTGCGGGAATTGAAAGCTTGAAGGCCGGTGATGAAAGAAGTGGTTAGATTCGATCGAAGCTCGGGAGTCCCGTGAATCAGATACTGGCCATCGCGGCAGGGGGTTCCATCGGGGCGCTGACCCGTTTCTGGGTGGCCAACGGGATTTACGATTGGCTGGGCCGGGGATTCCCCCATGGCACTTTGTTCGTTAATGTGTCAGGCTCGTTCCTGATGGGATTCCTGACCGAACTGATGCTGCAGCGCTTCGTCCTGACCCCGGAATACCGCGCCGCCATCCTGGTGGGATTCTTGGGGGCTTACACCACATTTTCGACTTTCGCCATCGAGACCCTCTATCTGTTCGAGGAAGGCAGCGCCCTCAAGGCCTTGCTCAACCTCTTCCTCAGCACGGTGCTTTGTCTGACGGCGGTGTGGTTTGGGCTGATCCTGGGGCGAAGGCTGTTCGCCGATGGCTTACTGCCTTGGCTGGAGGATGGTTTGCCCTGGGGTTTCATTTTTCTGGGGTTTACGCTGGCTTTGGCGTCAGGACTGGGTGTAGAAATCGCTTTGCGCCGTTTATCATGGGCGCAGCAGTGGCAAACACCGGCGGTCGTCGTCCTTTTGGGGGGAGTGGCTACTCTATCCACCCTGGGACTGGTTTTGCGCCTGCCGGAATTCGGGGCGGGGCAGGGGCCGGGCTTGTTTGCGCTCAATGCCTTGGGTGCGGCGGCCGCGGTCTGGATTGGAATGCTATTGGGGAGGCTGATATGAAAACCGAAACCGTGACCATGGCGCGGATTTATCTCCGCGAACAAGAGCATTTGCTGGAAAAAGTCGTCAAATATCTGCATGACGAAAGCGGGATCGCCGGCTTGACCGTGCTGCGAGGGATAGAAGGCTACTCGGGAAGCGCGCAGACTTATCCGGCCTTCCTGATCGATCTATCCTTGGATCTGCCTTTGGTCATCGAGTTTTTCGACGAGCCCGATCGGGTCGATGCGGTCATTCATTCCCTGGTCCGCCGCTTTCCCCTGTCCCATATCGTCAGTTGGACAGCCGTCAGTTACAAGGCTTAAGCCGCTTCAGATCTCAAGAAGTTCAGAATAGTATCGAGTCAGGAGTCATGATAATCGCATGTTAGATCCACGCTTATTCCGCACCAATCTGGAAGAAGTCGCCGCGCAACTGGCGCGGCGCGGTCTGGAAATCGACCAAGCCGGTTTCGCCGCCCTGGAGGCGCGCCGCAAGGATATCCAGGTGCAGACGCAGAACCTACAGAATGAGCGCAATACCCGCTCCAAATCCATCGGCCAGGCCAAAGCGCGCGGCGAGGACATCCAGCCTTTGCTGGACGAGATCTCCCACTTAGGCGAGGATCTCAAACATTGCGAGCGCGAACTGGATGAAATTCAGCTCCAATTGGAAGAGAGGCTGCTGGATATTCCCAATCTCCTCGATCTCGAAGTGCCCGAGGGGCTGAGCGAGGAAGACAATGTGGAGATCAAGCGTTGGGGCGAGCCGACCCGTTTCGACTTCAGCCCTAAGGACCACATCGAATTGGGGGCGCCTCTGGGGATGGATTTCGAGGCGGCGGCGAAGCTTACCGGCGCGCGTTTCGTCGTCCTGCAAGGTTCCTTGGCCCGGTTGCAGCGGGCGCTCATCCAGTTCATGCTGGATACCCATTCCGGCGAGCATGGCTACAGCGAAATCTACGTGCCGTTCATGGTCAATGCCGATAGCCTGAAGGGAACCGGCCAGTTGCCGAAGTTCGAGGAAGATCTGTTCAAGATCGTGCGCGAGCCGCCCTACTATCTGATCCCCACGGCCGAAGTGCCGGTCACCAACCTAGTGCGGGACGAAATCGTCGAAGCCGAAAGTCTCCCGCTCAAGTTCGTCTGCCACACGCCTTGTTTTCGCAGCGAGGCAGGTTCGGCGGGCCGGGACACCCGCGGCATGATCCGCCAGCATCAGTTCGAGAAGGTGGAACTGGTGCGCATCGAGCGCCCCGAGGATTCCGCAGCCGCGCATGAGGAACTGACCCGCCATGCCGAGATCATCCTGGAGAAACTGGGGCTTCCCTATCGCCGCATGGTGCTGTGCGCCGGCGATACCGGTTTCTCTTCGGCCAAGACTTATGACTTGGAAGTGTGGTTGCCCGGCCAGCAAACCTATCGCGAGATTTCCTCCTGCAGCCATTTTCGCGATTTCCAGGCCAGGCGCCTGCGCGCCCGCTGGCGCAATCCGGCGGCGGCCAAGCCGGAACTGGTCCACACCCTCAATGGCTCGGGGCTCGCCGTGGGACGCACCCTCATCGCGGTGATGGAGAACTACCAGGACGAGCAGGGCCGCATCCGCGTGCCGGAGGTGCTGAAGCCTTACCTCGGTGGATTGAACTTCATCGGTGGATGATCAACACCTCTTTTTCCTTTTGAAGAATCCGCAATGACCGATTACCCGAACAAATTCATCCGCGCGATAGAGCCCCTGATCGGCGCGCTGCCTTCCGCAGCCAGTCTCCAGGACTCATCTCTGGAACAGCGTGCGAGCTTGCGCATGGCCCGCCGCGACTGGGAGCGCCAGCGCAACATCGAGCGCGTCGTCGAACTGGCCGCCGCCGAGTCTCCGCTGGAGTCGAACGACAATCCCGCCTCCCGCGATTGGCTGAACCTGTTCTTCGAGTTTGCCCAGGATATCGCCGACGAGACCGCCCAGCCGTTCTGGGCGCGCCTGTTGGCCGCCTACATCGCCAATCCCGACACGGTGTTCAAGCGCACGCTGGTGCAGCTACGCAGCATGGATCAATGGGAATTGGAGGCCTTCATCGAATACGGTTCCTTCGCGTTCGCCCTGGAGAGCGGTTGGCGTTTCATGTTCGAGGAGGCGCTGACCCGGCAGGAGATCTGGGGTTATGTGCGCGGCAACGATTACACCCAACATTTCATCAACATCGGCCTGCTGTCTGCGGAAATGTCGGTGATGAGGGCCCGATCCTCGCGGGGCATGCGCATCGCTTATCAGGAAAGACAGTATGAATTGGCGGCGCCGAAGTCGGCGGATATCGAAGCCAGCTTCGGTTATCGCAAGTTCACCCCCACCGGCCAGCAACTCGCCCGGGCGGTTCGCGCCCAGACTTATTACGGCTATGCCCGCAACTTGATCAAGGCGCTGGACGTCGAGCGGAACGTGCAATTCAATCTCTTGACAACCGAACCCGTGCCTGGATGATTGCGTCAGCTAAGGAGGTAGGAGGAAGCCATGAAAATCTGGGTCGATGCCGATGCCTGTCCCAATGTCATCAAGGAAATCCTGTTCCGTGCTGCGGATCGGAAGCGATTGGGCTTGACCCTGGTAGCCAATCAAAGCGTGCGCATTCCTCCTTCGCCTTATATCAAAGCGTTTCGGGTGCAGGCGGGGTTCGACGAAGCGGACAAACACATCGCTCGACTGGTGGAACCCGGTGATCTGGTGATCACCGCCGATATTCCCCTGGCCGCCGAGGTGGTCGAAAAAGGCGCTTATGCCCTGAATCCGCGGGGAGAGCTTTATCATCGGGACAATATTCGTGAACGCCTGGCCATGCGTAATCTCATGGAGGAATTAAGGAGCACCGGGATCGACATCGGCGGGCCCGGGGCATTCAATCTCGCCGACCGCCAGGCTTTCGCCAATCGGCTCGACGTCTTCCTAAACCGTCGCCACCCTTAAGACATCTCAGCGAAATACAGCCCATGCAGCCTATGCGATTCGTTCCTCTGGCCTTGCCCTTATTGGCCTTGACCGCTTGCGTTCAAGTTGCGATCAGGGAAGAGCCGGTTCCTTCCTCCCAGGAAATCGTCAAGCCCACTCCCCCAGTTCATGACCAGGAACCGGCGCATGCCCCCACTCCTTCTACGAGCAGGCCGTCTTCCCGGGCGACTGAGGGACGATCGGTTTCTGCCCCGCCGGCAGTGATGGCCTTGCTGGACGAAGCCCAGGCCAGTTCCTCGGCGGGTCGTCTGGACAACGCCGCCGCTACCCTGGAGCGGGCCATCCGCATTCAGCCACGCAGCGCCTTGCTGTGGCAACGGTTAGCCGAGGTGCGATTGCAACAGCATCAGCCGGACTTGGCCGAGAACCTGGCGAAAAAATCCAATCTCCTGGCCAGGGGCCAAGGGGCGCTGACTCGGAAAAACTGGCAAATCATCGCCGATGCCCGCCGTCAGAAAGGCGATGCTGAGGGAGCCGCGGACGCGGACGCCAAAGCAGGGCGCTGAGTGTTCGATCTATCCCGCGTTTTCGGCCCCGAAGGACTATTGGCGCAGAAACTTCAAGGTTACCGGCCCAGGCAGGCGCAGTTGGAGATGGCCGAGGCGGTGCAGCAGGCCATCCGGGACAAATCCAGCCTCATCGCCGAGGCCGGCACCGGCACCGGCAAGACTTTCGCCTACCTGATTCCCGCTATCGTCTCCGGCAAGCGGGTGATCGTCTCCACCGGCACCAAGAACCTGCAAGACCAGCTATTTCACAAGGATTTGCCAGTAGTGCGAGAGGCTTTGGCGGTGCCTTTCCAGGCTGCTTTGTTGAAGGGCCGCAACAATTATCTTTGCCTCTACCGCATGGCGCATGCGCTGGGCGTTCGCGCCGGTCACAGCCGGGCGGACATCGCCGCCATGGAGAGCATCCGGCGCTGGGCTCGCACCACTTCATCCGGGGATATCGCCGAAGTGGCGGATGTGCCGGAATCCTCCCCCCTGTGGCCGCAGGTGACCTCTACCGTGGACAACTGCCTGGGACAGGAATGTCCGAATTTCGCCGACTGTTTCCCGGTCAAGGCCCGGCGCAAGGCCATGGAAGCCGAAGTATTGGTCATCAACCATCACCTGTTGTGGGCGGACTGGGCGCTGAAGGCCGACGGTTTCGGCGAACTGCTGCCCGATGCCGATGCCATCGTGGTGGACGAGGCCCATCAATTCGCCGAGACCGCCGCTCAGTTCCTGGGGCTGTCCATCGGTTCCCGGCAGTTGAACGAATTGGCCGGCGACATCGTCATGGAGCAGTTGAAAGACGCCCGCGACCAACCCGAACTGGCGAACTCGGCCGAACAACTGGAAAACGCCGTGGCCGATCTGCGCCTGGCCCTGGGCGTGGATAATCGGCGGGAAGCGTGGAGCGTGGTGGAACACGAGGAGGAAGTGTTCCACCAGATCGACCGAGTGAAGGGTCAATTGCGCGTACTGGCGGAGAGCCTCAAACCGGCGGGGGTGCGTGGCAAGGGCCTGGAATCCTGCTGGAAGCGCAGCGAGGAATTGCTGGCGCAACTGGACGATTTTCTCGGCGACGCCCAGACCGATGCGGTGCGCTGGTTCGAGACCTACAAGCGCAGCTTTAGCCTCAACCGCACGCCGCTGGAAATCGCCGGCGAATTTTCCAAGTTCCACCGCAGCAGCGGCGCGGCCTGGATCTTCACCTCGGCTACCCTCAGCGTCTCCCGGCGTTTCGATCACTTCGCCGCCAGTCTGGGGCTGGGCGATGCCACCACTCATTCCTGGGAGAGCCCCTTCGATTACCGCAACCAGAGCCTGTTCTATCTGCCAGCCGACATGCCCGAGCCTTCCGCGCAGCATTACACGGCGGCGGTGGTCAAAGCCTCGATCCCGGTGCTGAAAGCCAGCCGGGGCAGGGCTTTCATGCTGTTCACCAGCCACCAGGCGATGCAGATCGCCGCCTCGCTGTTGCCGGGGGAGGTGGATTTTCCACTGTTCATCCAGGGCAGTAGCCCCAAGGCCAGCTTGCTGGAAGCCTTCAAACGGGCAGGCGACGGCGTGTTGCTGGGCACCGCCAGTTTTTGGGAAGGCGTGGATGTGCGCGGCCCGGCCCTGTCCTGTGTCATCATCGACAAGCTGCCCTTTGCCTCCCCCAGCGACCCGGTCCTCAATGCCCGGCTGGAGACCTTGAAAAAACAGGGTCATAGCCCGTTCGGGAGCTATCAGTTGCCCACGGCGGTCATCGCCCTCAAGCAAGGCGTGGGCCGCCTGATCCGCTCCAGCGACGACCGTGGCGTGTTGATGCTGTGCGATCCCAGACTGGTGAGCAAGCCTTACGGCAAAGTGTTCCTCGACAGCCTGCCACCGATGAAACGAACGAGAATGCTGGAGCGGGTAGAGGCGTTTTTTAAGGAGGAACGGGAAGGTTTGGCTGAGTGATTCGACAGCCGGGGATGAGGAAAATTTCGCCCCTGCACTCGGCCGGATTGTTTGGTAATTGCGCGAGAAAATGGCTATGCTATGCCCACAATTGTGGTAATTCTTGAGGAGCATCCCATGAGTGTATCCGTCCGAATCGGTGAAGCCCTTTATTCCGACGCCAAGGCCCATGCCCAAGCCGAATGCCGTACGGTTGCTGGACAAATCGAGTTTTGGGCCAAACTGGGCAAAGCCGCCCTGGACAACCCCGACCTCCCCGTCGACTTCGTCTGCGAACTTATGCTCGCCCGTGCCGAGGGACGTGGGCAGGCCACACCTTTTACGCCAGAGGCGTTGCGTGATTGAAGTCCTGCAAACCAATGGTTTTCGGCGGGCTTACAAGAAACTGCATCCCAATCAAAAACTCGTGGTCAATGACGTGGTAGCTGAAATCGTGGCGGACCCCACTCTAGGCGAAGCCAAAAAGGGGGATTTGGCGGGCGTATTGGTCTACAAATTCGATTGCGTAGGCCAACGGTTTCTATTGGCCTACGAGTATGACCCCAATACCCGGCTATTGCTGCTGGTGGGCGCACACGAGAACTTTTATCGGGATTTGAAAAAATCGTAGCCGTATCCTGAGAGTCTAGTCTGACTGCCGATCAAGGTCTCGCGCTAGGGCTAAATCATGCCCTTACCTTATGCTGGGTGGTTGAAGAGCAAAAACCATATTCTTCAATACCATCGAGCCCTGTTCGTTGAACTGGTGAAATTGCCCTGCCATGAAACTCCTCGCCCTCGAAACCGCCACCGAAGCGTGCTCCGCCGCCCTTTACCTGGACGGCGTGATCATCGAACGTTACCAACTGGCGCCGCAGCAGCACAACAAGCTGATTCTGCCCATGATCGAATCCCTGCTGGCCGAGGCCGGATTGAGCCTCAAGCAAATGGACGCGCTGGCTTTCGGACGCGGCCCGGGTTCGTTCACCGGGGTGCGCATCGCCACCGGCGTGGTGCAGGGATTGGCTTTCGGGGCAGATCTGCCGGTGGCGCCGGTTTCCACACTGGCGGCCATGGCCCAGGCGGTTTTCGCCGAGGCGCCGCAGGACTTCGCTTTTCCCTGCATCGACGCGCGCATGGGCGAGGTCTATTGGGGCGTTTATCGACGCGGTATGGAGGGTTTGGCCGAATCCGTCGGCACCGAAACGGTGTCGAATGCCGATGCGGTCGAATGTCCCGAGGAGGCGACCGGCTTAGGCATCGGCAGCGGGTGGGGAAGCTATCAGGCCCGCTTGCAACAGCGGCTGGGGAGCGGCCGACTCGCCGGCGTGCTCACCGGGCGTTTCCCTCGGGCACGATGGATCGCCTGCCTGGGCGCACAACTGTGGCAACGGGGCGATTGCGTGATGGCGGAAGAGGCCCAGCCGGTTTATCTGCGTGACAAGGTGGCGAAGAAACCTGGAGGAGTCGATTGAACGGACGGAAGGCAATTCGAGCAAGGTAAAGTTGACTAGCCTCTTGCTGGTCGAGGACAATAGAGGGCTTTCAATCGTTTAAGACATCTCCCCGGTTGCCGCATGACAGGCGTTTTTGCCGAACACGAAATCTTGGTATCCATCCGTGATCTGACTTTTTTCCGCGGCGGCAGGAAAATCTTCGATGCCGTCGATATGGACATCCCGCGGGGAAAGGTGACCGCCATCATGGGCCCTAGCGGCACCGGCAAAACCACCCTGTTGAAATTGATCGGCGGCCAGTTGCGCCCCGACGGCGGTCATGTCAAGGTCGGAGGACTCACCGTCCAGGATTTGGGGCTGCGCGAGCTGTATGCGCTGCGCCGGCGCATGGGCATGTTGTTTCAAAGCGGCGCGCTGTTGACCGATTTGAACGTGTTCGAAAACGTCGCTTTTCCGCTGCGCGAACACACCCGTTTCCCGCCAACCATGATCCGGTCCTTGGTGTTGATGAAACTGGAGGCCGTGGGTCTACGCGGAGCGCGGGATTTGATGCCCAGCCAGCTTTCCGGTGGCATGGCGCGGCGGGTGGCGCTGGCGCGGGCCATCATCCTTGATCCCTTGATGGTCATGTACGATGAACCTTTCACCGGCCAGGACCCGATTTCCATGGGCGTACTGGTAAAGCTGATCCACGATTTGAATCATGGCTTGGGCCTGACCAGCATCGTGGTCTCCCATGATGTGCGGGAAACCGCCACCATCGCCGATTATGTCTACCTCATTTCGGAGGGCAAGGTGATCGGCCAGGGGACGCCGGAACAACTCGATCTCTCGGTTTCCCCCTGGGTGCGGCAGTTCATGCATGGGGAGGCCGATGGCCCGGTTCCCTTCCATTATCCCGCCCCGGCTTACGCGCAGGATCTTTTGCTGGCGAAAGAAGTTTGATGCTGAAATCCATTCAAAGTCTGGGCGCAGTCGCCCTGGACAGCATGCGGAAGCTGGGGCGGGCGAATCTGTTCATCCTGCATGTCCTGACCGGTTTCCCCGATATTTTTCTACGCTTCAGGTTGCTGATCGCCCAGGTCTATTCGGTGGGGGTGCTGAGCATCCTGATCGTGGGCGTTTCCGGCCTGTTCGTCGGCATGGTGCTGAGTTTGCAGGGCTATTACGTGTTGTCCGATTTCGGTGCCGAGCAGACTTTGGGCGTGATGGTGGCCGCTTCCTTGGTGAGGGAGTTGGGACCGGTGGTGACCGCCTTGCTGTTCGCAGGAAGGGCGGGTTCGGCGCTCACCGCCGAAATCGGCATCATGAAAGCGACCGAGCAATTGTCGGGCATGGAAATGATGGCGGTCGATCCGCTGCGGCGCATCGTCTCTCCCCGCTTTTTCGCCGGCATCATCTCCATGCCCTTGCTGGCTGCCTTGTTCAGCATGGTCGGCGTGATGGGCGGATATTTCGTCGGCGTCGGTTTGTTGGGCGTGGACGAAGGTTCCTTCTGGTCGCAGATGCGGGCCAAAATCGATTTTTACGACGATATCGTCAACGGAGTCATCAAGAGCGTGGTGTTCGGGGCCGTGGTCACCTGGGTCGCCGTCTTCGAGGGCTATGACGCCATGCCCACCTCCGAAGGCGTCAGCCGAGCGACCACCCGTTCGGTCGTTTATTCGGCCTTGGCCGTGCTGGGATGGGATTTCGTGCTGACCGCCTTGATGTTTGGAGAGAATTGATGCAGCAATCAAGAGTACTGGAAACCTGGGTCGGTCTGTTCGTCGCTTTGGGTCTGGTTGGCCTGTTTTTTCTGGCCATGAAGGTGAGCAATCTGGCGGATTTGCAAACCAACGAAAAGAGTTACCGGATTTATGCCCGTTTCCAGAATGCCGGCAGTCTCAGGGAACGTGCGCCGGTTTCCATGGCCGGGGTCCGTATCGGGCGAGTCAGTTCCATTCGCTTCGACAAGGTAAGCTATGAAGCCGTGGTGGAGATGCGCATCGACCCCGAATACGATACCTTGCCGGTGGACAGCACCGCCAATGTCCTGACCGCCGGCTTGCTGGGTGAGCAATACATCGGTTTGAGCCCGGGCGGATCGGATGAATTTCTCAAGGAAGGCGATGTCATCGAACTGAGTCAGTCGGCGATGGTGTTGGAACAGGTGATCAGCAAATTCCTGTTCAACAAGGCGGAGAGCAACGCGGAAAAGAAGGACTCGCCGTCGGCGGACGTCGCGCCGGCAACCGCCATCGAGCCCAAAAGCCCTGAAGCGCCCGCTTCCGGCAAGATCGAAGCCGCTCCCGCCGTGGAACAGGGTAGCGCTTCCCCGGACAATGGCGAGATCAAGCAGGATAAGGAGGGAGAGCCTGGTGCGCCGGCGCGGGAAACCGATTCGCAGAAAGGAGAAGAATCGGTTCACAAAACGAAATCGGCGCAGGGGAAGGGCGAAGAAGATGCCAGGCCCAAAGCGGGGCACCACGCCCATAAATCGAAGCCTGGGCATGGGAAAAGCAGCGAAGAAACGGCTGTTCAGAAGCCTAAGCCCGGAAGAGAAGGGGGAGAAGCCTCCTCCTCGCACAAACCGAAGGCTTCTACGCCATGATGGCGTCGAAAAAGCCGGCCTTGGGCGAAGAATTGTTTGCGATACGTCCGACGCAAGTCGGGCTTTACCAATTGGAAGGGGAGTTGACGTTCGCCTCCGTCGAACAGGCATTGAAAAAGACCGCCAAGTTATTCACCTTGCCCAACGCAATGGTGTTCGATCTGGCCAACATCACCAGATCCGATAGCGCAGGCTTGGCCTTGCTGCTGGAGTGGCGTCGTCAAGCGGAGGAGGGTGGGGCCAGGTTGCGCTATGTCAATCTTCCCCGGCAATTGCAGTCCCTGGCGAAAGTGGTGGGGATCGATGAACTTCTCATCCTTGAATGAAACCATGAACCCTTTCCCGTGGGTTTTATCTTAGAGTACCGAAAGTATGGATAAATTATTGATAGTCGGCGGTAATCCCCTGTGCGGGGAATTGCGCATGTCCGGGGCCAAGAATGCCGCCCTGCCCATCCTGGCCGCGACTTTGTTGTCCGAAACCCCCGTGGTGGTCGGCAACGTGCCTCATTTGCACGACATCACCACCACCATGGAACTGCTCGGTCGCATGGGGGTGCACCTGGTGGTCGATGAAAAACTCAATATCGAAGTGGACTCCAGCTCGATTCA
>JAQTSI010000055.1 GCA_028711365.1 Methylococcaceae bacterium | reverse complement strand
GCATCTCGCCCAAGGCCCACCGCTGACATCCGCACAAATGCAAAACCTCCTGCGTCATATCGGCAATTTACCCACAAGCGGTAAACCTGTGAAAAAATGGCCAAAATTGGAGTGATAAGGGAATAATCAACTCTTTCCCCCTTACAGGGGAAAGGGTGGAATAGGGGTAGAAGCATGCCAAAACCTGCAAGCATCGCCGTATCATCAGCGTTCAACCCCCACTCTAATCTTTTTATTGAATTAAAGGTAACTACTCAGCCTTACAAATCGCGGGCTGCAGCGTTTTTTCTGGTGTTACGAAAGGCAAAAATTGGCACTTTTAGTCAATTTAAGTGATTTTTGCCCTAAACGACTGGCTACAGCCCAGACAATTCAAGGCTGAGTAGTTACAATTAAAGTTCTTGCTCGTCATTCCGGCAGGGATCGCCGGTATCCTGTCCTGAGTATTGCCGAAGGGCCAGACACTCGGGACGATGGGCGGAGTCGCGCCCAATCGCAAACGGTTGCTTGAGTTGCAACCCTTCCTTGTCGACTGGATACCGGCGATCCCTGCCAATATGACGGCTTAATTCAATAGCATTATTTTCTAGTTTCCACGCTCCAGCGTCAATGCTATTAACTGATGTTACGCACCGAGAACGATTGATCAATTGGTTATATTGTTTTTTTAGCTTCGTAAACCATTGATTCTTCCGGATACCTGCATAACATCAGCTATCAAATCAAAAATGAAAAGTCGGGTGAGCATAGCTTTATCATGCCCACCGATTCAACTGGATTCCTGGTTCCCATGCGCCGCGTGGGAATCCATTGGCTCCGCGCTGCGGAGCGTTGGCGCAGCGCGCCGACACAGCGTTCCCACGCGGCGCGTGGGAACGAGAAGAACGAGAATAAAACGGCTGTCTTGCCCGATGAGACCGGCGTTTTGTCCGGCCAGATGGGCTTTTGGCATGGCACGAGAGGCTTGTTATCCGACCCGAGAGGTTCTTTGCGCGATACGAGAGATTCTTGGTCCGACTTGAGAGGCTCTTTGCGTGATACGAGAGGCTCTTGGTCCGGCCTGAGAGGCTCTTTGCGCGACACGAGGGCCACTTTGTCCGACTCGATGTGTTCTTTTTCCGGCAAGAGGAGCGCTTGGCTTTTCCCGTCCAGGCAATTTTTGGCTAAAAGACTATATTGGTGGGGGGATTGAGGCCAAGGCCGACATCTCTCAAACCCATCCTGTTTTACCCAATCTCTTTGGATAGGAGAACGCCATGACGACTGATTACATTCCCACGTCTTACAAAACCCTGCGCGATTGGCTGCAAACACAGCACGATCAAATTCCCGCCAATGCCCCCACCATCGGCATGAGCGGTGATGAGCAGACGATTTTTCTCAATAGCGTGAACATCTTATTGGCCTCTGCCAATGATGTGGTGGATCTGATGGACAAGCTGGACAGGCTGACGGCGGATCTGCAAGCCCTTGAAGATATTCATTTGCCCATCATCCGCCAAGGAGTGAAGCGGGGGAAGACGCATAGCGGCTACACGCCGGGCCTAGGCCAGCTTTTGGGCTGGATAGGCGGCGGTGGCAGCATCGATCCCGCCATCTCGCAACCCAGCATCAGCGTCTCGGTACACCTGGGCAAAATCCATGTCGATGGTCAGAAGCCTGGCTTCGAGGCCGTGACCGTCTACCGCCGCCGCAAGGGCGAACCGGATTGGACACCTGTCGCCATCCGCAAGCGGAAATTCCCCATCATCGACGACGCGCCGCTAGCCATTCTCGGCACTCCCGAAGTGCGCGAATATCGCGCCGTCGGCATCATGAATGACGAGGAAATCGGCCAGCCCAGTGTCATGGTGGAGATTGTGTTCGCGGGTTGAGGGAATAGGATGGGCTGTTTGCAACCTATCTTGATTTGATCGTTCACACAAAACGTAGGAACAATCAATGCGGACAGCAATTCCCGTTTTGAGCAGAGCCATCCCTACATGACTATTGAGCATAGAGGGAGAAATCCAGTTCGCCATCGCGACATTTTCTGGTTTCCACGCTCCGCGTAGGAATCCATTGGTTCCGCGTTGTGGAGCATCGGCGCAACGTGCCGACACGGCATTCCCATGCGCCGCGTAGGAACGAGAAACTGGAAAAATCAGCCCCTGCATGGCAATTCGTGTAGAATTCCGCCCTCTTATATCATTGATTGCGGGATTTTTAGAGTGGAGACTTTTCACGGTACGACGATTGTTTCCGTGCGCCGGGGTGATCAGGTGGTCATCGGCGGCGACGGGCAGGTGACTTTGGGTAATACCGTCATGAAGGGCAACGCCCGCAAAGTGCGCAGGCTTTATCACGGTCGCGTCCTGGCGGGTTTCGCCGGGGCGACGGCGGATGCCTTCACTCTGTTTGAACGTTTCGAGGGCCAACTGGAAAAACAGCGTGGTAACCTCACCAAGGCGGCGGTGGAACTGGTCAAGGATTGGCGCACCGATCGCATGCTGAGGCGCTTGGAAGCTCTGCTGGCGGTGGCCGATACCAAGGCATCTTTGATCATTTCCGGCACCGGCGATGTCATCGAGCCGGAAAATGGCCTCATCGCCATCGGTTCCGGCGGCCCCTTCGCCCAATCGGCGGCCCGCGCCCTGTGGGAGAATACGGAGCTTGCCGCCCGTGAAATCGTCGAGAAATCGCTGCATATCGCCGCCGACATCTGCATCTATACCAATCACAACCTGACCATCGAAGAGTTGGACACGCGAGAAGAGCAAGGCTAACCATGACTCAAATGACGCCTCGAGAAATCGTCCACGAATTGGACAAGCACATCGTCGGGCAAACCAACGCCAAACGCGCCGTGGCCATCGCCCTGCGTAACCGTTGGCGGCGCAGTCGAGTGGACGACGTCTTGCGCGATGAAATCACTCCCAAGAATATCCTGATGATCGGTCCCACCGGTGTCGGCAAGACCGAGATCGCCCGCCGTCTGGCACGATTGGCTCAAGCGCCTTTCATCAAGGTGGAGGCCACCAAGTTTACGGAAGTGGGCTATGTCGGGCGCGACGTGGAGTCCATCATCCGCGATCTGGCGGATTCCGCCGTGAAGATGATGCGCCAGACGGAAATGGCCAAGGTGCAATCCCGCGCCGAAACCGCCGCCGAGGAGACTGTGTTGAATGTGTTGCTACCTTCGGCGGAGGGCTGGGCGAGTTCGGAGGGCGTCGAGGAGTCGCCGACCCGGCAGAAATTCCGCCAGAAATTACGGGCGGGCGAACTGGACGACAAGGAGATCGAAATCGAGGTGCAGGCCACCCCCATCGGCGTGGAAATCATGGCCCCGCCTGGCATGGAGGAGATGAGCAGCCAGCTCCAGGGCCTATTCCAAAACATGGGCCAAGGGCGCAAGAAGACGCGCAAGTTGCGGGTGAAGGATGCCCTGAAGACCCTGCGCGAGGAGGAGGCCGCCAAGATGGTCAACGAGGAAGACGTTCGCTTGCGGGCGGTGGAGGCCGTGGAGCAGAACGGCATCGTTTTCCTTGATGAAATCGATAAGATCTGCAAGCGTTCCGATTATGGCGGCCCGGATGTCTCCCGCGAAGGCGTGCAGCGCGACCTGCTGCCGTTGGTGGAAGGCTGCACGGTGAGCACTAAATATGGCATGGTGAAGACCGATCATATCCTGTTTATCGCCTCCGGCGCGTTTCATCTGTCCAAGCCTTCCGACTTGATTCCCGAGATGCAGGGCCGTTTTCCCATTCGCGTGGAATTGGATGCCCTGACTGCCGAGGATTTCGTGCGTATCCTCACCGAGCCCGACGCCTCGCTGACCGAGCAGTATACGGCCTTGCTGGCCACCGAGGGAGTCAAGCTGGAGTTCCGCGAGGATGGCATCGCCCGTATCGCCGAGATCAGTTTCGAGGTCAATGAAAAGACCGAGAACATCGGTGCCCGTCGGCTGCACACCGTGCTGGAACGGTTGTTGGAGAATGTTTCGTTCAGCGCCGCCGATTTCGATGGCCAGGTTTTGATGATCGACGCCGACTATGTCAACCGGCAATTGGGCGAATTGGCCCAGGATGAAGACCTGAGCCGCTATATCCTGTAAGCCATGAAAATGCCGACTCTCCTAGACATCAAACTGCATCAAAAATCCGGCTTTTTGGAATTGAATTTTGATGAGGGCTCACACTTCGAGCTGTCCTGCGAATATCTGCGGGTCTATTCACCCTCTGCCGAAGTGCGCGGCCATGGGCCCGGACAGGAAGTATTGCAAACGAACAAGGAAAGCGTGACCATCACCGACATCCGCCCGGTGGGCAACTACGCCGTGCTCCTGGTGTTTAGCGATGGCCATGACAGCGGAATCTATACCTGGGAATATCTTTACCATCTGGGCTTCCATCAGAAGGAGATGTGGGGCGAGTATCTGCGGCGGCTGAAACAGGCGGGAGTCGAGAGGCGGCTGCAATGATCCTTAGCCATTTAAAATGGGGGCTTAAGGTAACGATCGCCGGAAGAAACCGTCATGCTTTTTTACCCGAACCCTCGGATAAAGCAATATGAGGTGATCGTTTTAGGGAGTCTATAGCAAAATTCGGAGTTATCATGCACGCAATTGAATTTACAACCGAACTGACAAATTCAGCGAATCTGAAAATTCCCGTCGATATTGCCTCACAATTGCCGAAAACTGGCAGGGTTCGCGTCATCGTGCTGACAGATGAGCCTGCCGATGCGGAATGGCAAGCAGGTGCCTATGAGCGGTTTCTCCGCGAGGATTCGGAGGAGGATGCCATTGATGAGTCACTTCGCTTAGTATGCTCGGCGAAGTCATTATCTGCCAATTTCCATTTTCATCGGGGGCCAGCAGCAAAATTCGCCCGGCACTCGCATTATTTGACCTTCAGTGGAATGCCATAACCAGTCTTTGGTCTAACTTGAAATACAAAAGGATTTCTCAAAACTCCTTCCCTATCGTGTCGAGGTACTCATGAGCAAATCCGTTGCATACCAAGAAGATTTCCATGCCTGGATCATCCAAAGCGCCGCACTCATTCGCCAGGGGCGGCTGTCGGAACTGGATTTGGAGCATATCGCGGAGGAGTTGGAAAGTATGGGAGCCAGCGAAAGAAGGGAATTGCTGAATCGCCTGCAAATCCTTTTGATGCACTTGTTGAAATATCAATTTCAACCCGAGCGACGCGGCAAGAGTTGGAAATTGACAATGATCCATCAACGTACCGCCATCGAACGTTTATTGAAGCAGTCGCCGAGCCTCAAGCGCCTTTTGGAAGACCAGAGCGAAATCCTGGATATTTACCAAAAAGCGGTCAGGGAAGCGGTGCTAGAGACAGACTTGGGGCGGGAGAATTTTCCTTTGGAATGCCCATACACCATCGAGGAAATACTAAACGACGAATTTTGGCCGGAATGAAGGGCTGCACCAGCCATGAATAATTGAATGAGCGAGATAACAAAATGACCAATGATACTACCCATTTTGGCTTCAAGGATGTGCCCACGGGCGAAAAGGCCAAGCTGGTCAAGGGCGTATTCGATTCGGTGGCGGGCAAGTACGATATCATGAATGATCTGATGTCCCTCGGCATTCACCGCATCTGGAAGCGCATCGCCATTCAGCTCAGCCATGTGCGTAATGGCGAACAGGTGCTGGATCTGGCCGGCGGCACGGGGGACATGACCGCGCTGTTTCAGAAACGAGTCGGGCCCACGGGTAAGGTGGTGCTATCCGACATCAACGCCTCCATGCTCAAACATGGACGCGATCGTCTCATCGATGAAGGCATTGCCGGTAATGTCGGCTATGCCCAGATCGACGCGGAGAAACTGCCGTTTCCCGATGATTCCTTCGACTGCGTGTGCATCGCTTTCGGCCTGCGCAATGTCACCCACAAGGAAGAAGCCCTGCGTTCCATCTACCGGGTTCTCAGACCGGGCGGCCGGGCGATCATTTTGGAGTTTTCCGAGGTGCAGGGCGATCTATTGAAGAAAGGCTACGATCTTTACTCCTTCAAGATCCTGCCTTTCCTGGGCAAAGTCATCGCCGACGATGCCGACAGCTACCGTTACCTGGCCGAGTCCATCCGCATGCACCCTAATCAGGAGAAGCTCAAGCAGATGATGACGGAGGCCGGTTTCGAACGTTGCGAGTATTTCAACATGACTCACGGCGTCGTCGCGGTCCATCGAGGTTACAAGTTTTAAGCCATGGCTGGCTCGAATTGGTTTCCCGAGTTGTTCGCGAGTCTATTGGGAGATGCCGTCGGGCGTTTCATCAAACTCGATCCGCGCAGCTGCGACTATCTCTCACCTTTGGCGGGCAAGATCATCGCCCTCCACCTGAGCCCCTTGAATTGGCGGCTTTATCTTTGTCCTGGTGAAGACTCGCTGGAAATATTGCCGAGTTTCGACGGAATACCCGATGTGACACTTTCCGGTACCCCTCTCGCTTTCGCGAGGATGGGATTAGACGATAGGGCTAGCCGCGCCCTATTCGCCGGTGAGGTGACCATCGAAGGCGACATGAAAACGGCTCGACGATTTCAGGAACTGTTCGAGCGCCTGGATATCGACTGGGAAGCCTCATTGGCGCGCTTGACCGGTCAGAGTCTCGCTCAGCAACTGGCCGGCGTGTTGCGCTCCACCCACGCTTGGGGCCTGGACACCCTGGAATCCTGGCAGATGAATGTCTGCGAGTATTTGCAGGAAGAAAGCCGCGATCTGCCGGCCGGCGCCGAGGCCGACATTTTTTACCAGGAAGTCGATACCCTGCGTGCCGATTTCGATCGACTGGAAGCGCGTATTTTACGGCTCGAAAGCCGGTTTGCCGACGATTTTGCCCAGGATTAAAAAACTCATCCATAGAAATGGGCGAAGCGATGATAGGGACCGACGGCGCAGATCGCGGGCAAGCCTTTCCCATGCCTGCAACGCCTTTCTTTCGATCCCCTTCCATCCAAGGTAAGGTGACTTCGCTAATCTCATTCCAGGAAATCCCCCGTGATCCGACCCCTAGTTCTTCGCCGCCTGCTGCATATCCAATGGGTGCTGCTCTACCATGGTCTGGATGATCTCATCCTCGCCACCCACCTGTTCCGTCCGGTGCGCTTCCTCGCCGCTTTTACCCCTGGCTACTGGATGCGCTCCCAGCATGGGCCACGCGCCGAGCGTATTC
Organism: Methylococcaceae bacterium; assembly: GCA_028711365.1. Lineage (GTDB taxonomy): Bacteria > Pseudomonadota > Gammaproteobacteria > Methylococcales > Methylococcaceae > Methylumidiphilus. Next base: position 12,016 of record JAQTSI010000055.1, on the reverse strand, counting down.
GCCAAGCGCTGGAGGATCTAGGGCCGATCTTCGTCAAATTCGGCCAGACCCTGTCTACCCGGCGCGATTTGTTGCCCGAGGATGTGGCCGAGGAGTTGGTCAAGCTGCAAGATCGGGTGCCGGCCTTTCCCGGCGACGAGGCCCGCAAATCGGTCGAAAAAGCCTTGGGCAAACCGGTGCTGGAAATCTTCCGCGAATTCGATGAAACCCCGCTGGCCTCGGCTTCCATCGCCCAGGTGCATTCCGCCCGGCTGCATGACGGCGAGACAGTGGTGGTGAAGGTGCTCAGGCCCGGTATCGAGAAACGCATTCGCTCCGACATCGGCCTGCTTTATGAGCTAGCCAAGATGGCCCAGCGCTTCCTGCCGGATGCTCGCCGCTTGCGTCCGGTGGAGGTGGTGCGGGAATTTGAGAAGACTATCCTCGACGAGCTGGATTTGGTGCGCGAGGCCGCCAATGCCTCGGAGATCCGCCGCCGCTTCGAGAATTCCGAGCTGATTTACATCCCCAGGGTGTATTGGGAATACACCCGCCGCGACGTCATGGTGATGGAGAAAATCCAAGGCATCCCGGTGGGCGATGTGGCGCGGCTGCGGCGCGAGGGTGTCGACCTGAAACTATTGGCCGAGCGAGGGGTAGAAATCTTCTTCACCCAGGTGTTCCGCGATAATTTCTTTCATGCCGACATGCACCCCGGTAATATTTTCGTCGGCCCGGGCGCTCAATACATCGCCGTGGATTTCGGCATCGTCGGCAGCATCACCAAGGCCGATCAACATTATGTGGCGGAGAATTTTCTCGCTTTCTTCAAACGCGATTATCGACGAGTGGCGGAGATGCATGTGGAGTCCGGTTGGGTGCCGGCGGACACCCGCATCGAGGAATTCGAGTCGGCCATCCGCAGCGTCTGCGAGCCCATCTTCGAAAAGCCCTTGAAGGAGATTTCCTATGGGGCTCTGCTGCTGCGCCTGTTTCAGGTGGCCCGCCGTTTCGATATGTCGGTGCAGCCCCAGTTGGTATTGCTGCAGAAAACGCTGCTCAACATCGAGGGATTAGGGCGCGATCTTTATCCCGATCTCGATCTGTGGAAAACCGCCAAGCCATTCCTGGAAAACTGGTTCCGCCAGCAAGTGGGGCCGCAGGCGGTTTACACCAAGCTGCGGGGACATTTGCCGGAATGGGCCCAGCAATGGCCGGAAATGCCGGGACTGATCCATGATGCCTTGAGCAAGGCGGTCAACGGCAAGATGGAGCTGCGCTTGGATGGGCGTGAATTCGATAAGCTGCGCGAGGAAATGCACCGCAATCGCCAGCGCACCGTGGCCGCCATCGCCGGCGCGGCCTTGAGTATCAGTGCGGCCCTGTTGGCGGGAATGCGCCCGGTGGAAATCCCCGACATCTCCCTGGTCTCGGGATTCCTGGGTGGATTGGGTGTGATCCTGTTGCTGGGAGCTTGGCGATGAGCTTTGGGACGTGCTCCTAAAGCTCCTGAAATGCCCCGATATGGGACATTTTCTTTGTCCACCGATGTTTGACGGGGCATGGGTTCTGCTCGCACCACAGGATAAGCAGGAAAGAAAGGATTGGAAAACGCACTATAATGAAGCGTAGAGCGGGCGCGGCGCCGATGGATGAGAACGGCGAACGCCCGTCAGGCTTTTAACTGCTTGTTTTCTTGAGAGATAGGCGGACCGGGATCGCTGCCAATCACTTCGCTTCAATGGCCTATATATTGCTCTCTTGCCGTGCATGAATCCTTCAAGCGCCGCCACTTTCTACTGCCGTATCCTCGATAACCTGTCCGATGCGGTGTTGTTGTTCGATGAAGCCTTATCCCTGGTATATATCAACATGCCGGGAGAGATCCTGTTTGCCGTGAGTGCCCGTCAGGTATTGGGGAGCAAGGCGCAGCAGGTATTCTTCTTCAGCGATCAGGGCATGGAGGAGGATATGCACCGGGGCCTGGCTTCCGGCGCCAGCTTGACCCGGCGCAATGTGGTGCTGTCCCTGCCTTTGCATCCCATGACCGTCAATGTGATCATGACTCCGGTGTTGGACGAGGGTTCGCCCATGCTCCTGGTGGAGGTGCAGCAGGTGGACCGGCATTTGCGCATTTCCATGGAAGAGCAACTGCTGGCCCAGCAAAATGCGGCCAAGATGTTGCTGCGCGGTCTGGCTCATGAAATCAAAAATCCTCTGGGTGGATTGCGCGGGGCGGCGCAATTGCTCGACCAAGAATTGCCGGAACAGGAATTGCGCGAATACACGCGCATCATCATCGAGGAATCCGACCGCCTGCAGTCCCTGGTGGACCGCATGCTGGCGCCCAACAAACCTCCCCACAAGAGCCTGCTCAACATCCATCGGGTGCTGGAGCGGGTGCGGCAACTGGTGCAGGTGGAGGCTCCTTCGGGCGTAACCGTCATTCGCGATTACGACCCCAGCATTCCGGGTTTGCTAGGGGACGGCGACCAACTCATTCAGGCGATCCTCAACATCGTCCGCAATGCCGCGCAGGCGGTGGGTACGGAGGGAAAGATCGTCATCCGTACCCGCATTCATCGTCAGGTCACCATCGGTTATAGACGCCACGCCTTGGCGGCGAAGATCGACGTGATCGATGACGGCCCCGGCATCAAGCCGGAATTGCTGAACCAGATTTTCTATCCCATGGTGACGGGAAGGGCGGAAGGCACTGGCTTGGGGCTTTCCATCGCCCAATCTTTGATCAGTCAGCATGGCGGCCTGGTGGAATGCGCCAGCAAGCCTGGCAATACGGTTTTTTCCATTTTTCTGCCTTTAGGAGAAGGAGCATGAATAGTACGGCCCAAGTCTGGGTGGTCGATGACGACCGTTCCATCCGCTGGGTCTTGGAAAAGGCCCTGCAGAAAGCCTCCATCCAGACCCGTTGCTTCCCTAATGCGAATCTGCTGCTGGATGCCCTGGAAACTTCCCGGCCGGACGCTATCCTGACCGACATCCGCATGCCCGGCATCGATGGCTTGGAATTGTTGGACCGGCTACAGGCCAAACAACCGGAATTGCCCATCATCATCATGACCGCCCATTCCGATTTGGAAAGCGCGGTTTCCGCATTTCATGGCGGGGCTTTCGAATATCTGCCCAAACCCTTCGATGTGGATGAGGCGGTGGATCTGGTGCGGCGTGCCTGTAGTCATAGCCTGAGCCAGCGCCTGGAGCAATCCCAGTCTGTCGTGACCGTTCCGGAGAAAACGCCCGAGATCATCGGCGAGGCGCCGGCCATGCAGGAGGTTTTCCGAGCCATCGCCCGTTTGGCGCGCTCTCATATCACCGTGCTCATCAACGGCGAGTCGGGCACCGGCAAAGAACTGGTGGCTCGCGCTTTACACCGCCACAGTCCACGCGCGGATAATCCCTTCATCGCTTTGAACATGGCGGCGATACCACGGGATCTGCTGGAATCCGAACTATTCGGCCACGAACGCGGTGCTTTCACCGGCGCTCAGGCCAGAAGGGCGGGACGGTTCGAGCAAGCCGACGGCGGTACCTTGTTTCTCGACGAGATCGGCGACATGCCGGCGGAATTGCAAACCCGCTTGCTTCGGGTATTGGCCGATGGCGAGTTTTTTCCGGTGGGCGCCCATACCCCGGTGAAAGTGGATGTGCGCATCATCGCCGCTACCCATCAGAATCTGGAAAACCTGGTGCATGAGGGCCGCTTTCGCGATGACCTGTTTCATCGCCTCAACGTCATCCGTGTCCATATCCCTCCCCTGCGGGAACGGCGGCAGGACATCCCTTTGCTGCTCAAGCATTTTCTCAAGGAAGCCAGCGCGGAATTGAAGGTGGAACCCAAGTGCCTGCTGTCAGAGGTGGAAGAAGTGTTATGCAAACTGGATTGGCCAGGCAATGTGCGACAGTTGGAAAACTCCTGCCGCTGGATCACGGTGATGGCGGCGGGACGGGAGGTGCATGTCGACGATCTGCCGCCGGAGTTATTGCAGGCCAAGCCCGAGGTGGTACCCATCGGCGGGGTGTGGGAGGAGGTTTTCAAGCATTGGGTGGACGCCCAGTTGAAGAAGGGCGACCGCAACATCGCCAAGGACGCCATCGATATGGCGGAAAGCATACTCATCACCACGGCCTTGCAGTTCACCCGCGGGCGCAGGCAAGAGGCGGCGAAATTGCTGGGTTATGGACGCAATACTCTGACCCGCAAGGTGAGCGAATTGAACCTGGATGTTTGAGCCTTGCGGCGGCGAGGGCTTTTCCCGGGTTCAGAAAGGGGAGATTCAAAGTGATGCAATAGTGGAGAGGGCGAGAGGATTGCGAGACCGTCGATGGAAGGAATGCCCAAGCCTATAAGACCTATGGCGCGTCTCGCAAGCCCCTCGCCCTCCCACGGGATTCGACAGGCATCACTTTGAATCGCACCCGTTCAGAAAGGAATCCGTACCCCCAGCTCAATTTTATGACTGGAGATCGCCGATTGGCCTAAGCGCGTTTCATAGCGCAGGAACGCCGATCTGCCCTCCGCAAAGGTAGCGGCTACGGAACCGCCCAGATTGACGTAATCGCTGTTGGTGCCGGAAGTGAGAATGGAAAATGCACCGGTACCCGCAGCCCCACCGAGGAAACTTCCGTTGATCCGGTGGGCGCCGTTCTCGAATTGATGCTCCCATTCAACCCGCAGGCTGGGGGTCAAAACTCCCCAGGGCAGACCAAAAGTGCGTCCTATCTGGGCGCCTACATCGGTGACCAGGGAATCCAGGTTCTGGCTGCCAAAGGCCATAGCAAGGCCGCTGCCGCCTTTTTCCTGATAGGAGCCGATTTGCAGCTTGGCGTATTCGAGACGGGCATAGGGATTCAGGTTCCATTCGCTGAAAGCGAAATCCTTGCCGAAATTCAGGCTGAATCCCAGTTGATCGCCTTGCGGCTTGCTGCGCGCGGTAGCGTCGAACCCGCTATAAGAGATGCTCCTGCGCAGATCGTAGCTGTGATTGCCATAATTGGCCATGAAATCCAGATAGAAATCCTGGGGCAGGAAATAACTGGCATACAAGGTTCCAAAGCGCGATTCGGTATCCATGTTGCCGGCCTCGGCATTGAAGCGGCTCGAGGTGCTGTCATAGCCGAATGCCAGTCCGAGGACGAATCGGTCATTGAACCGGTAATCCGCGCCTAGGGTCAGGCCGGCCGTGGTGGAGTCGAAACCCCGCTCCTCCCGGGTGGCGCTTTGGTCTAGGGTGCCATAGCGCCCATGCAGAAAAAATCCCAATGGGCTGTCTCGAAACGCATCGCCTGCTCCGCCGCCTTTTTGAGTCGCCAGCGACTGGGCGAGCTTGTCGAGGTCCAGGTTTTTCCCATTCAGGTTGAGCGAAATATCGACTCCCCCACCTCCATGGCGCAAGGCGCTGAGGCGTTGCTGCACATTGATCATTCGGCTGCTGTTGAGTTTGATGAATTGCGCCGCCTGCGCCGCCACCTGGGACGGTGTGATCGCGGCTATCGCCTGGCGGCGTTCGGATTCGGGGAGAGATTTGATCTGTTCGCAGCGGGCCTCTAATTGCGGGCCTGGGTGTGTGCAAGCCGAGGCCAAAGCAATGGCCATTTCCTGTTGATTACCACTGAGACCCGACACGATCGGGGCGGCATGATTCACGGTAATGACGACATGCGCCGTACTGCTACCCTGATCATTGCTGATGGTATAGAAGAATTTGTCGCTGCCTTTGTAGCCGGTCTTGGGAGTGTAGACCAAGGTTCCGCTACCTTGTCTGATGACCGAACCATGGGCGGGAGTCGATACACTGCTGATTCTGAGATCGCTTCCGATATCGTTGGTCAGCACATTGACCAAGACGGCCTGACTCTCGCTGGTGATGGCGCTATCATCGACCGCTTCCGGAGCGGTGGAATAACCTGCCGCTTGCAACTCATGGCGCCAATTCGGAACCAGTAAAGCCGTCGATGCGCAGCAAAGGGCGAGAAGTAAGGTATATGATCGCTTAATGGCGCGTATCAACATCGACATGACCATCGGTTCCTCGCTTTATCAACGCTTCGGAAGGTGGGCTTTATGATGGCTTGCTCGCCCATTTTGCGCAACCCTATTGCTTGCCTATCTCCCGGCGGTTGACGCCAAAAACGGCTCTCCCGCCGGTCAGCCGATGCCAGATCAGGATCTTAACGAGCCGGGAAAAATGATCAAACCGCCCTGTTTTTCTTCAAACGGCCTGGCCTGCGCCGGTGTTTGTGCTTATATCATCGGATTTTGTTTCCCGATCGAATGGGATATACCCCTTCTGATTCTTGCCGCTTGCGGCCTCATACCCGCCACCGCTCAGCTTGCAAAAGCGGAAGGAAAAATGAGCATTTCCACCGCCTTATGGCTATTTATCGCGGCAACCTTGCTGGCCATCCTGGTCTCCGAGGATATCCGCAGAAGTTGGCGAATGTGCCTGCCTTTTCTGCCAGCCTTGTTGATCTACTTCCTGATCGCCGATCGTTTCAGCCAGAGCGGTTTGTCGATGCTATGTCTCTGTTTGGCATCGGCGAGCCTAGGTCTTGCGCTGGCCCTGCTATGGACGGCCATGCGCAATCCCGCAGGCGAGCCGGCAAAGTGGATACAGGCATTGGGCAGTCCCGTTTTGATCGTCCCCAACGATGCTACTTTTCTTGCCGCAACCCTCCCATTCTCCGCCGCCTTGATGGGTCTGAATGTACGCACTCCCTTCAAGGCCATGGGCATGCTTTCCATCATATTGGTCATCCTCACCGCTTGTGTGTTCAAAAGCCGTGTGGCGCTGCTGAGCAGCATGGTTTCCCTCGCCGGCATGGCCATCGCCTGGCGTCCTCAACGGGGATTATTATGGGCGGGAGGGCTGATGATGGCCCTATTGCTGCTGGATGGGATGCTGGGATTCCCGTTCATCGGCAAGCATGGCTTGGCCTGGGATAAGAGGATATCGCTTTGGCTGGCCGCGTGGGGAATGTTCCTGGATTCTCCGCTGATGGGGCGCGGGCCCCGTACTTTCGTGCTGTTTTATCGGGATTATTGGCACAACCTCCCATCTTGGATTCCGGTGGATTCCCGCCTGACGCCCTGGGCGCATAATCTTTATCTGGAATTGTTGGCCGAACAGGGAATGATCGGTTTGGGGAGCTTTCTCCTTCTGCTCGGGTTTGCCGTTTCGGCGGGTTGGCGGCTGTTTTCCTCGGCGCAAGGAGAGCGGCGCATCATGAGCGCCTGTTCCCTGGCCACCCTGGCGGGGCTATCGATGGCCGCTTTGCTGGAGTTGAGCTTTCTGCGTCAATGGGTTTGCCTCATGTATATGATGGCAATGGGCGTCATCGGATTTCTTTCCAAACAGGAATCCGGCAAGCGCGAGTGAATTCAGCGCGCAGGCAGGCTTTGCGGTTCAGCTCAATACTCCGCCATGGAATACCAACTGGCCCAGGAACTCGTCGCCTTGTTCCAGGCATTCGATGCGAGTGATGCCGGCGTTGGCGACCTTGATGCGAAAAAGATTGGCCAGGGGAATATCGAGGATATGAGACAGCACCATGCGGATCACCCCGGCATGGCAGACCAGGAGGATGTGCTTATTGGCATGGCGATTGAGGATCTCGTTCCAGGCGGAGACGATGCGGCGATGAAAATCGGCCAGGCCTTCGGCATCCTCGGGCCGGTTGTTCATGGGATCGCGGTAGAAACGTTGCAAGACGCCGGGATCGTAGCGGCAAATCTCGTCCTTGGTCTTGCCCTGCCAGGAGCCGAAACCGATCTCCTGTAAGCGGGGCTCCACTTCCAAAGGGATCTGGTGGCGCTCGCTGAGTTCTTCGGCGAAGGCCAGGCATCGACCCAGGGAAGAGCTGACGATCGCGTCCCAGGGATGATGATGACCCACCGCACGGCGCATCTGTTCCCAGCCGGTGGCGCTGAGGGGATCGTCGATTTGCCCGCGGTAGCGGCTGCCGCCGACGGGTTCACCGTGGCGGATGAGATCGATGAGGGTGGTGACCCGTTCCATGGTAATCACGATTGCATTGCCTTTTCCAGTTCCTGTCGCGCAAGGCGGGCGGCTTCCCGCACCCGTTTCGGAGCCGTACCGCCGATCAGATCGCGTGCGCCCACCGAGCCTTCCAGCATCAATACTTCATATACATCGCTGCCGATACTGGCGGAAAAAAGTTGCAATTCCGGGAGGGAAATCTCGGATAGGTCACGCCGGGTATCCACTCCCAGGCGCACGGCTTTGCCGACGATGTCGTGGGCGTCGCGAAAGGGTACCCCCTTGCGTACCAGGTAATCGGCGAGGTCGGTGGCGGTGGCATAGCCTTTTTTCGCCGCTTCATACAGATTGGCGCGGTTGGGACTGACATGGGGCATCATGTCCGTAAAAGCGCGCAGGCAATGTTTCAAGGTGTCCACGGTATCGAACAAAGGCTCCTTGTCTTCCTGGTTGTCCTTGTTGTACGCCAAAGGCTGGCTCTTCATCAGGGTTAAAAGGGCGAACAGATGGCCGAACACCCGACCCGACTTGCCGCGCACCAATTCCGGCACATCCGGGTTTTTCTTCTGCGGCATGATGGAAGAACCGGTGCAGAAAGCATCGGGAAGGTCGATGAAGCCGAATTGGGCGCTGTTCCACAGAATCAATTCCTCGGAGAAGCGCGATAAGTGCATCATGATGAGACTGGCGCAGGCGGCGAATTCGATGGCGAAATCGCGGTCGCTGACAGCGTCCAGAGAGTTGGCGGCAGGGCAGGAGAAGCCCAATAATTCGGCGGTCAGATTGCGATCCAGGGGATAACTGGTGCCTGCCAGGGCGGCCGCACCCAGGGGCATGATATTGACGCGCTTGCGGCAGTCGCTCAGGCGGTCGCGGTCACGGTCGAGCATCTCGTACCAGGCCATCATGTGGTGCCCGAAGGTGATGGGCTGGGCCACCTGCAAATGGGTGAAGCCTGGCATGATGGTGTCGGCTTCGCATTCGGCCAGGCTAACCAATGCCATTTGCAGATGGATCAGTTCTGCCGTGATGAGGTCGATTTCGGCGCGCAGGAACAGCCGTACATCCGTCGCCACCTGGTCATTGCGGGAGCGGCCGGTATGCAGCTTCTTGCCGGCGTCGCCGATGCGGTCGATCAGGCGCGCCTCGATGTTCATGTGCACGTCTTCCAATTCCAATGCCCAATAGAAATCGCCATTTCCAATCTGGGTCAGGATGTCCTCCAAACCTTGCACGATGGTTTTGCATTCTTTTTCGCTGAGGATGCCGATGCGTTCCAGCATGGTGGCATGGGCGATGGAGCCTTGAATGTCATGAGGAGCGAGGCGCTGATCGAAATCGACCGAGGCGGTGAACGCTTCCACGAAAGCGTCGGTCGCTTCGGTGAAGCGGCCTGCCCAGGGTTTGTTTTCGGTGCTCATGGCGTCTCCTGCGAAAATTGTGCGGTTTCCGAGCATTATACCCGTATCTTCAGGCCTGCAGGATAGTCCAGGATTCGTTTCGAATCAGGGGCGGCAGCGTTGCCGGGTGCTTTTTGTTGATATAAATCAAAAAGACTGTTTTCGAATAGGGTAGCATTCGACTCGCCTTATGGCTTCAACCAGACCTATTCCTGAAACACGTCAAGTTCTGAAGAGGAAAAATACATGTCGCTTATTACCTGGACCAAAGAACAGTTCGGTACCAACGTCAGTTTTGCCGACGAGCAGCACAAAGTTCTGTTTGGTATGTTGAACGATCTCGATGCCGCGGTTCCCGGTGGTGATCGCAATGTCATCGGCGAAAAGCTCAACACCCTGGTCAATTATGTGGTCGATCATTTTGCAGATGAAGAACGTCATATGACGGAAACCAATTATCCCGATTACACTGCCCACAAAGCGGAGCATACCAAGCTGCTGGAAACTTGTGGTGGCGTAGCGGCGAAATTCAAAGCCGGCGAGTTGGAAATCACCCAGGACATTACCGCCTTCGTCAAGGATTGGCTGGTCAATCACATCCCCAATGTCGACAAGCACTACGGCCCCCATCTGAACAGCAAGGGCATCAACTAAATCCGTGCGAATTCGGCGCGGGAGTCCCTGCCCGCGCCGGTTTTCCGTTGGCTTTCCGCAAATCCCTTCGCCGCCTGGAGCCCGGAGAAGTCAATCCCTACGAATTCCCTCCCATCAATCCATGGATTATCGGTAAAATGGTCAAACCCATTCGTTTACCGATCCATTCCCATGGCAAATCCAGTGATTCTGCAAACCATCGAGCACGCCATAGGCCAGGCTACGGGTGAAGATTTTCATATTCTTCGTCAGGTTTCCGCCGGGGGTGGTTGCATCAATTCCACCTATCGCATCGAAAGCGAAGACCACAGCTATTTCGTCAAGCTCAACCACAGCGAATTGCTGAGCATGTTCGAGGCGGAAGCAGAGGGTTTGCGGGAGATCGCAGCTACACAAACGGTGCGCGTCCCGATTCCGGTTTGCTGGGGAGCGGCGGATGATCGGGCTTTTCTGGTGATGGAATGCCTGAAACTTCGGCCTGGGAAAAGCAATAGCGATCGCTTGCTCGGACAAAAATTGGCGGCCCTGCATGGTATCTCTCAGGCTTATTTTGGCTGGGGGAGGGACAATACCATCGGTTCCACTCCCCAATCCAACTCCCGCCACCTGAACTGGGTCGAGTTTTGGCGGGTTCAACGCTTAGGCTTCCAACTGAAACTCGCGGCGCAGCAGGGTTACGGCGGCGGCTTGCAGCGCCAGGGTGAAAAACTGCTGGAACGCCTGCCGGTGTTTTTTGCCACTTACGATCCTCGTTCATCGCTGTTGCATGGGGATTTGTGGGGCGGCAATTACTCGGCCTGCGAAGGTGGCGAGCCGGTGATTTTCGATCCGGCCTGTTATTACGGCGACCGCGAGGCCGATATCGCCATGACCGAGTTGTTCGGCGGTTTCGGTGGAGAGTTCTATGCCGCTTATCGGGACTGCTTTCCTCTGGACGAAGGATACTCGACCCGAAAAACCCTCTACAATCTCTATCATATTCTCAATCATTTGAATCTGTTCGGTGGCGGATACCTCGGACAAGCCGAGAACATGACCGACCGCTTGCTCGCCGAAACGCGCTAGGTTTCGTACGACATTACCATAGCCGCCGGGAATGAGCCGATTCTATTCACATGAATACTGAGAATTTAGTATCCTTTCTGCTGCAGCAGGCGGCTTTCCCGCCGGGCTTGCAAATCCTCCTGCTGATTCCGGCCTTGATTTCCCGGCGGCCAAAGATTCGCATGCTTTCGATTGTCTTCGGCTTGGGTTCGCTATATTGGGTCAGCATTCCTGCTACCAGTCATTGGCTGCGTAGCAAGCTCGAAATCTATCCGCAGGTGTCGCTGGAAGCTATCTCCGCCAAAGCCATCGTCGTGCTGGGAGCCGACCGACGACATAACGCCGCAGAATATGGCGGCGGCGATACGATGAGCCATTTTGGCCTGGAGCGGTTGCGCTATGCGGCATGGTTGCACAGAAAGACCGGCTTGCCGGTGCTCGCCAGTGGCGGTTCGGCATCGGGCGAACCGGTGCCGGAAGCGGAATTGATGCGGGAGATATTGAAGGAATTCGGTGTGGAGGCGCGCTGGATGGAAGTCGAAAGCCGCAATACCTATGAAAATGCCTTATACTCGACCCGCTTGTTGAAAAGCATAGGAATAGAGGAGATTCTGCTGGTGACCCATGCCTGGCATATGCCCCGCGCGGTGGAAGCTTTCGACCAGGCAGGGATTCGGGTAACTCCGGCGCCGACCGGATTGATGAATCCAAGCCACAAAATGGATCTCAAAGATTGGATACCGAACGCATCGGCGTTTTACATGACCCAAATAGCGATGCACGAACTGCTTGGCCGCTGCTGGTATCGTTACCGTTATTATGGCCGGTAAGAATCAGTTCATTGGGCCGATTTCCGCTGTCATGGATTTGAGGCTTTTCACGTCCATAGCATAGACTCTTCGCTCTTGCGCTGACAGGACG
>JAQTSI010000350.1 GCA_028711365.1 Methylococcaceae bacterium | reverse complement strand
AGTATTCCCTCGATTTGCAGACCGCCTGGAAGGCCGGCGCCGAATCCGCCGTCGCTTTCAAGAAAGTGGTGCGCGATGGCCCCAAAGACAGCCTCCTGACCGTGCCGTCATTGCCCGCCGTCATCCCTCCCACCGGAGCGCCCTTCCCGGATGTGTTTGGTTTCCTCGGCGCGCTCATCACCCGCATCAAGATCCACAAAAACTATACCGATGCCATCGGCGCCGCCCTGAAGATCCTGCCGTCGAAAAGCCCAGGGGTGGACCCGAACACCCTGCAGCCGGTGCTGGCCGTAGAGTTGCGGGCCGGCCACCCGAACATCCTCTGGGACAAGAACGGCATGGACGGCATCGAGATCGAAGTGGACCGCGGCACCGGCAGCTTCGTCCTGTTGGCCTTCGATACCGTCCCCGATTATCTCGACACCGCCCCGCTGCCCGCTCCCGGCACCTCAGCCATCTGGAAATACCGCGCCATCTACCGCCTGCACGACGAGCGCGTCGGCCAATGGAGCCAGGTATTGGAAGTCGCGGTGAAGGGGGAATGAGGGAATAAGCCTAGTCGGGCAACGGTTCTATCGTTGCCCGATATTTATATTATGGATGGCGCTTGAAGAATAAGCATTTTGGTGGCCAGATGGAGCCTTCCCACCAGGCTGTATAGTTTGATGAACACAGATTTTACCTAATCAACTGTTGGGCTGCTGGAGACCAATGGCGATGGAAATTATAAAAAATCGAGTCGAAATCCTTGATTGCATTGCTCGATTCAAGGAACTTCTTAATAATGAAACCTACATCGGCAAAGGTTATACTATTTATGAATTCCCAGGGAGCGGTAGAGATGGTAATGGAGTTAAGCGGCATTACATACTCCTTAGATTTGCTGAGAACGGCAAAGAACAAACATTACTCGAAATCAATATACCATACGAATATAATAAAAAAATAGGGGCAATTAGAGGAAGAATAGCAGCAGATGTGGACGGCCACTATATTCTTCGATCTACAATCGGCATGGCAATGGCAGGAAGAATAAATATCAGGAAGCGAATAGAGGATGACTTAAGTCATAGAATTGTTAATATTGATGATCGCCCTTGGATTAATATATGCAATATTGATGATTTTGACATTGATCGTGTTATTGAAGTTCTTCAGGTAATTAGAGCATGTAAGGATGAGATTTTGTTCCCGCCTGAGGAAATATTTGATCCAGGTGACATAGTTGAGGGTGCGAGACAGACAGTCATTGTCAATAAGTATGAAAGAGATGCTGTAGCAAGAAGAGCATGTATTGAGCACTGGGGAGTAAATTGTAATGTATGTGGTTTTAGTTTTAAAAAGCAATATGGCGATTACGGATCCGGATTCATACATGTTCATCACTTAAAGCCACTTGCAGAAATAGGAGAAGAGTATCACTTGAATGCAATTAAAGATATGAGACCTGTATGCCCCAACTGCCACGCAATGCTTCATCGGTCAACTCCGGCGCTTACAATAGATGCCTTAAGAAGAATATTGAGTCGGACGAGGAAGCCATCGTAGCCATGTAGATTGGATGAAGAGCAACGAAATCCAGGAAAGAACGGAGCCACGAACATTCCTTTCAGTCGCTGGCCGTCATAGGCGACGGGAGCTTTTTTGACTCCGTTGACCTGGGTTCCGCAAGCTCCACCCAGGCTACGCTTGCTCCATTCTCATGCCTGCGGAAGAACGGCTTTGGGATCTGGTTTTCGAATGGCGCCTGTACAGCCAATATCGAATCAAGCCCGAGTATGCTGCGGCGGCGCCGGCGGGTCGGGTGGACGACTTGGTGAATCAGGTACGCGATCTATCGGAACGGGTCTTCGGTAAGCGAAGCTATCGCTTGGAAGAACTCGCCGAGGCGCATCACTTGCTGCACCGCTTCCTGGTACCACCCCACCTTTTGAAACCCGCGGTGGAAGGCGGATTCGATACCTTTCTAAGCGCGGCGCGGGACATCAAGACATTGAGCCGACAACAGGGGCTCGTCCACTCACCCCAGCGGGTCGGCAAACTCCTGGAAACTTATCTCGACGACGAGTCCTGCTTCCGGCGCGGGCAACAACTGATCGACGTGCCGATTCGCAGGAACGAGGTAGCCGCGCTGATGGAGGTGCAGAATGCGCTGCGCCGCGGCATCGGCCAGAATGGCATCGTGATCGAGGTCAACCCGTCGAGTAATTTGCTCATCGGCGATCTGCTCGATCTTCGCAATCATCCCATCCTGCGATTGTTCCCGCCGGTTCCCGATCCGAATGGCCCGCCGCCGGTGGCGATTGCGCTCGGCTCCGATGACCCCTTGACCTTCAGCACCCAATTGCTTAGGGAATATACCTTGCTGCACCAGGCCGCCTGCGCAGCGGGCTACCCCGAGCGGGCGGTGCAGGGATGGCTGGAGACGATCCGCCAGACGGGGATGGATGCTCGCTTCACCCGGGCGTGGAGACCAAGCGCGGCTGAAAAAGCCAACTCGCTGGCGGATGAACTATCCCAGTATTTACATCTAACCTCGCTCCAAATAGAGGGCAGAGATAGGATAGGCGATGATCGTATTCGGCGAGCAACCCCGAACTTGTAAGCCGAGTGCGAAGTTGCGAAGCGGTTGTAACTCGTCGCCCGCTATCCGTTGAGCCCTGTAGGTTGAGCATGTACTCATGGCCAACATTTCCACTCGGCCGGATTGAATGCGGGCGAGTAAGCCGGGGTGTGCAGGAATGCCAGGTTGACGTCTTTCAAGTCGGGCCACGCGTAAATATCGGCGATTTCAGCCAGCCACTCGCGGACGCTGGCCTTCATGGCAGGACCGTGAAGGGTGGCATTGTCGAGACTAAACAACCACCGGCTGAAAGCCGGTGGTTGTTTAGTCTTCTGCACTTTCAGACTTGTGTAGATACCCATGCCCAGCTAGGGGGAGGGAGTACACGCGTGAGGAATTGGATTCAGAATTCCTTGCGGCCGTTGAAGGCATGGGCGAGGGTTGCGCCGTCGACATATTCCAGTTCACCGCCGAAAGGGACGCCGTAGGCGATGCGGGTGGGACGTACGCCGAAATGGCGGGCCATCTCGCTGATGTAGTGGGCGGTGGCTTCGCCTTCCACCGTGGTGTTGGTGGCCAGGATCAATTCTTTGACCTCGCCGGATTGCAGTCGCCGTTCCAGCAGATCCAGCCGCAGTTCGTCCGGGCCTATGCCGTCCAGTGGAGAAAGCCTGCCATTGAGTACGAAAAAACGGCCCTTGAAGCCGGTGGATTGATCGATGGCGAAGACTTCGGCCGGGGTTTCGACGATGCACAACTGCGAACCGTCGCGCTTGGGATCGGCGCACACCGCGCAAAGCTCACCCTCGGTGAGGGTGCGGCACTGCCGGCAATGGACGATATGCTCGATCGCCGCCGACAGCGCATGGGCCAGAACTTGCGCGCTATGCCGATCGCCCAGGAGCAGGTGGAAAGCCATGCGTTGAGCTGATTTCGGGCCGACTCCCGGCAGGCAGCGCAAAGCCTGCATGAGCTGGGCCAGGCGTCCGGTCTGCCGCATAGAGTTTAGAACGGCAGCTTGAAGCCGGCGGGCATCTGGATGCCGCCGGTGAGACTGGACATCTTGTCCTGCTTGAGTTTGGCGACCTTATGCACGGCATCGTTGATGGCCGCCACCACCAGGTCTTCCAGCATGTCGCGGTCTTCCTTCACCAGGCTTTCGTCGATGCTGAGCTTGAGGGCTTCGCGTTTGCCGTTCATGACGATCCTGACCAGCCCACCGCCGGATTCGCCGTGGATTTCGGTCGCAGCCAGTTCATCCTGGGCTTTCTTGATGTTGTCCTGCATCTGCTGGGCCTGCTGCATGAGGCTTGCCAGTGGGTTTTTCATGCGTGTCTCCGCTTGTAAGGATTAATCCAGGGGTTTGATGGAGCCCGGAACGATGCGTGCGTCGAAGCGTTCTTTCAGGGCCAGTACGATGGGGTCTTGCTCGATTTCCTGCTCGGCGGCTTTCTGCCGTTCCGCCTGGTGGCGCTGGATTTGTACGGCTGGAGTGTCCTGCTTCGGGGCTTCGTCATGAATGACCAGTTTCAGCGGCCTCTTGAGCAAGGATTGCAAAGCCTTTTCCAGTCGCTCTTCCAGTTGCGGCCTGCGGAAGGTCGCCGCCTGCGGGTCCAAAGCCAATACCACCCGGTTTTCCTCGATCGCCACCAGGACGCAATGATTCGCCAATTGCAGGGTCATGCCGGAAAGGCGCATCTGTTTGATCAGCCCGCTCCAATCGAGTTCCACGGCCTGTGCCGGCTTTTCCTCGACCAGGGCGGGCGGCTCGCTGGCTTGCTCTACCAGCGTGGAAGGGAGAACTTGGCCGGCAGGTGGTTCTTCCCAAGGGGGAGATAGGCCCAAGCTTGATGGCGATGGTTCGATTTCCTCTCGTGTGCTGTCCCCGGATGGGCCAGGGGAGAGGCGTAATACTGTTGACTTAAGGTTTTCCACCCCTTCCCC
>JAQTSI010000054.1 GCA_028711365.1 Methylococcaceae bacterium | reverse complement strand
TTCGACGTCAAAACAGTGGGTTTGTGGAAGGATTGAATCACAAGATTAGGGTATTATTGGGGCGGTGTTATGGGGTATTCAACCGGATTCACCTGTTTCAGCGCCTTAGCCTTGATCTCGGGGGATACGTACAGTTTGCTTAGGATTCAATGACTTATTAACCATGCAAGTTCCCAGAGAACCAACATTTATCCATCATGCGCCCCAACGCCGAAGCCAGCTTAGGTTATCTCGCCTGCGCACGATGGATAAATGCTTATTCGTTAAACCTCGTTCACACCCCAGCAAATTATGACGCAGCCAAAAGACAAAAAGAGATTCGAGACCTTGAGCGCACTTGCGCCTGTTGATGCCGTGCGAGCCTGGCTCGACGGAGATTTTGGGATGGACGATGACCTGGCATTGATTTCAGCCATCCGCAAAGATTCGCGTATTTCACTTTCTGACGATGAAATCACCGACGCCATCATGAATGCGATGGATGACGGCTTGGATGCGCAAGCGTGTTTGGAACGGCTAGCCGGTTCGCATTAGTTTTTATGAGTTTATCCATGGTCACGATGCCCAATATGTCGCCGGAGCCAACCGCCGTTGGCGCTTTCCGTTCTGCTATCGCGGTTGGCGTCGCGAATCGGCGGTGCCTCAGTTTTTTTCGATCTATACATCATACCTCGTCACCATGAGCGCATTCGGTAGAGCAATGTTTGACCAATTGCAGCAACCGGACCATAGCGTGACATTTCACCTGTCCATCGTGGGCGACGGCGGGATGGATTGTCCCTGTCGCGACTTCCTCCACGTGCGTGCGGAGGAGCAAGACTTCATTCGCCACTGCTTGGACGGTGACGGGCATCCGCGTGTGATGGACATCGGTTGCGGCATCGGGAGGCACAGCAGTTTCGTGCGCTCATTGTCACAGGGCGCGGCAATTACAGTTGTGGAGACTGACCGGGAGTTGCGCGAGCATACGCTTCGCACTGTTCCCGGTGCCATCAGTTATGAGAAATTCGGAGACATTCCTGCGCAGGCACGCTTCGACCTTGTGCTTCTGCTTGGAAACGGCCTCGGCGTATTCGGCACCGCTCGCGCCACACGAGACGGCCTGCGGCAGATACATGACATGCTGTCTGACAAGGGCAGTGCGCTTATTGAATCTGGCAATTTTGCTGCCGGTGAGTTTTACGAGGCGCGTCATCAGATTGACTATGGCGGTTACGTTGACGGGCCGTTCATGTGGGGATACGCAACGCGCGCATGGCTGACGAGAGAGCTTACTGAAGCAGGCTTCGAGGTGCTTTCGGTCACGCCGTCCAGTCACGGAGGTCCATTCTTTATCATTCATGCAAGAAACTGCGCCTAACAAGGCGGTGTAGCAAGCCGCCGTCCCGCCTTGCCGTGATCAGGTTGTGGGCGGTTCGCAAGACTTTGGCTTCGGCGAGCATCCCGGTCGGACAGCGATCGCTCATCTCTGTCGTTTGGCAAATTAAGCTCGATAGGCGCTGAGGTACGAAGCGCGTCATTTTGGCAAGCACAGGTATCTACGCAAGTCTCAAAGTGCAGAAAAATCAACTCCTTCCCCCTTGCAGGGGGAAGGATGGGATGGGGGTAGAAGCTTGCCGAAACCCAGAAGTGGCGCATAGGATCGGCGTTCAACCCCCACCCTAACCCTCAATATTGTTGAATTAAGCCGGCATACCGGCATGGATCGCCGGTATCTAGTCGACAGGGAAGGGTTGCGACTCAAGCAACCGTTTGCGATTGGACGTTACTCCGCAAGTCATCCCGAGCGTCTGGATTCCGGCGATCCCTGCCGGAACGACGAGCCAATGTCTTAAGTCAACAGTATTGACCCTAACCCTCCCCTGCCAGGGGGAGGGGATTTGTGTAGATACCTTTGCCTGGCAAGGGGAAGGTTGGGATGGGGATTGAACGCCGATGAGATGGCGGCGCATCTGGGTTCGGTGAGTCTCTACCCCATCCCAACGTTCAGGCTGGACTATCCCTGTCCAGCCCCCTCCGGGCGGCTTCGCCGTGCCAATCGTCTGTCCTGACGATTGGTCCCCCGCAAGGGGGAAGGGGTTGATTTTCCTTGCTTTTCAGACTTGTGTATAGGATTCGGCGCCACGGGGAAGGGATTACCAACCGCCGGTAAAGCCTCCCCAGCCGTTGGAATTGCTCTTCCAACGGCGGGGAATGCCTCCCCAAGCGTTGGAATTGCTCTTCCAACGACGGGGAATGCCTCCCCAACCGTTGGAATTGCTCTTCCAGCGGCGGGGAATGCCTCCCCAGCCGTTGGAATTGCTCTTCCAACGACGGGGAATGCCTCCCCAGCCGTTGGAATTGCTCTTCCAGCGGCGGGGAATGCCTCCCCAACCGTTGCGCTAGCACCCGAGTGGAGCATGGATACGAGCCAACAACGGCTTCAAGGCCGGGGAGGCAACTGGGATAGCCAAGTGACCAGCGAGTCTACGGCTTTGTCGATGAGGTTCGCGGCGGCCGTCACGGCGCCTTTGGCATCCGCGCTGGAGGCAGGTAGTTCGAAGCGGAAGGCTCTTTCGCCTGCGACTTCGCCGCCATCCGATCGCTCGGCGCTGGCCCGAAATGCCAGTATCGCCCGCGCGCTTTGTGGTTGATCGAAGACCTGCTCGAACTCCAACAGGCGTATTTTCATCCGATAGCCCGATCCTCCGCCGGCCATGGACAGTTGTTGCTCCAGCAGCGAAGGCGGCGGAGCCAGCCAGCGATCCTGAGCATAAAACCGCACCCGACTGGGATCGGCATAGAGCAGCCGGTAGCGAATGTGCTCATTCTGCAGCCAATCCGGAGCCTCCACCTTCACCTTCGACCAGGCCAAAGTCTCACGGGCGAGGAATCTTTCGCCCGATCCAAAATCGTGCAGGGCCGGTGTGGGCGGACGGTCGGGGAAAAAGCTGCAAGCCGAAATCGACAGCATAGCCGCCAAGGCCCAAAATCTCGAAACTTTCAAGACCATCCATTGGGTGACATATCTACGCATCAGCGGGGCTCCTGATAACCGGGTTCGCCGGGCCCGGATTCGGGGGGAAGATGCCCATAGATCAGGGCCTGGGGGTCTTTCTCCAACAAGCCGGACAGTTTGCGGATCTGGGCGGTCGCCGAGCGCAATTCTTCCAACGCCTCATCCAGACGCGGTAGGGTGGTTTTCGTCGTGGCGTCGGTGGCGTGCTTGCCCGAAACCGCCAGGGCGTTGGCGCTTTCGGCCAGGGCTTGGATGCGGCCGCTCAATTTACCCAGTTCCACCACCACCGGGTCGATATGGGCGAAGGTCTGCTGAGCCTTGAGGCTGGCATCTTTCAGTTCCACGCCCGCCCCCTTGACCTTGATCGCCGCATCCTTGACCGTGGCATAAGCGCTATCCATGCGCTCTTCCAAACCCGCCAGCTTGCTGCTCGCCGTCTCCAGATTCGCCAGGATGGCCGCCACCCGCTCCCGGTTTCCGTCGTTCAGCAGTTCGTCGAGATGGACCAGCAGTTGTTCCGCCTGCAACAGGATGTTCCCCCCCGAATCGGACAATTTGTCGAGCAGGGAAGGACGCAGGGGGATGAGCGCGGGATTTTCGCTGCTGGTCGGCAAGGGCTCGGTATTCTCTCCCTCGTCCCCCAGTTCGATCTGGGCGAGCCCGGTCAATCCCTGGATGCGCAGCTTGGCGAAAGTGCCGCGGGTGATCGGCAAGCCCTGGTTGACCTCGATCCGCGCCTGGATGATGCGCGGGTCTTTCGGATCGAAGCTGATGGCTGAGACCTTGCCGGCCTGGACTCCCCGGTAGAATACCATCGATTCTGCGATGAGCCCGGACACCGAGGCCCGGGTGGTGACCAGGTAGACATCGCGCTCTTCGCCATAATGTCCCAGCCAGATGCTGATGCCGATGAGAGCCGAACCCAGGATCAGCACGAACAATCCGGTGAACAGTGCGTAGGTTTCCTTGCCCATGTCAGGCCGTCTCCTTGAAGATGAGGCTGGCGCGCTGGCCGTGGAAGAAACGGCGGACGAAGGGATGATCGCTTTCCAGCACTTGAGCGATGTCGCCCCAGGCCGCCAGTTGTTGATCGGCGATCAGCGCCACTCGGGAACCCAGCTCGCTGAGGGTGTTCAGGTCATGGGTGACCATCACCACGGTGAAGCCCAATTCCTGGTGCAGTTCGGACAACAGGTTCACGAATTCCTCGCTCAGTACGGGATCGAGGCCGGAAGTCGGCTCGTCCAGAAACACCAACTCCGGCTCCATGATCAGGGCGCGGGCGAGGGCGGCGCGCCGGACCATGCCGCCCGAGAGTTCCGCCGGCATGAGCAGGCCGTCTTCGGCGCGCAGCCCCACCATGGCCAGTTTCAAGCGCACCAACTGGCCGATCATGTCCTCGTCCACGAAGCGCAACTCGCGCAAGGGAAAGGCGATATTATCGAACACCGTCAAGGCGCTGAACAGCGCCCCGCTTTGAAACAACACGCCGCAGCGGTTGCGCAGTTGCTGGCGTTGCGCTTCGCTGGCTTCCCGCAGCGACTCCCCGAACAATTCGACGCGGCCCCGTGTGGGGGCCTGCAAGCCGATCATCTCGCGCATGAGCAGGGTCTTGCCGCAACCCGATGAGCCCATCAGGCTGAGGATTTCGCCCTTATGCAAGGAAAGGGTGATGTCCCGGTGCACCACCTTGTCGCCGAAGCAGGTCCATACCCCTTCCATGTCGATGACGGCGGCCCCGTTCATCGCAGGCCCACGTTGCGGAAAGCGATGGCGAACAAGGCGTCCAGCAGGATCACCAGGGTGATGGAGGCGACCACGGAATTGGTGGTTTCCTTGCCCAGGCTCTCGGTGTCCGGCTTGATGCGCAGACCGAAATGGCAGGCGATGAGGGCGATGAACAAGCCGAACACGACCCCCTTGCCCAGACCGATGTAGAAATTCGCCACCGGCACCACGCTGGGCAATTTCAGCAGAAACTGGCGCACGCTGATGCCCAGTTCCAGGCGAGCGGCCATGGCTCCACCGACCAGCGCGATGAGGTCGGTCCACACCACCAGCAGCGGCATGGCGATGGACAAAGCCACGACCTTGGGCAGGATCAGGCGCAGGGAATGGGAAATCCCCATCGCCGCCAGCGCATCCAGTTCGGAGGTCACCCGCATCACGCCGAGACTGGCGGTCATCGCCGACCCCGAGCGCCCCGCCACCAGGATGGCCGCCAGCAAAGGCCCCAATTCACGGATGATGCTGAGCCCCAGGATATTGACGATGTAGATCGCCGCACCGAAAGTCTTGAGCTGAAGGGAGGAGAGATAGCTGACCACGATGCCGATCAGAAACCCCACCAGGGCCGTGATCCCCAGCGCGCGGCCGCCGGTTTGGTGGATGGTGGCGGAAATCTCCTTCCAGGGAATATCCCGAGGGTGGCGCAGCAGAAAAGCCAGATCCAGCAGCAATTGCCCCAGCAACGCCACCCAGGTCAGCAATTGGGCGCTGAAACCCGCCGCCGATCGTCCCAGCCGCACCAGCACCGGCGGGCTGGGCGGCGCGGCGGGCTGGGGAGGAATGGGGCGATTTTGCCAATGAGCGAAAAATCGTTCCTGATCGGGGCGCAGCAGGATATGCGGTGGCAGACTTTCGCCCCAAACCTGCCAGAGAATGATGGCGCCGGCGCTGTCCAGAGCTTCGATCCCGCGCAGATCCCACTCCCGATTGCCGGCGGCATAAGCCTTGGCATGACGGGGCAGATCCGCAGCCTGCGCCAAGCCTCTCAGATTCCAGCAACCGGTGAGTATCAGCCGCCCGTCTCCCCTCCCCTCCGCCGAGAGGGCCGGGGGTGGGATGATTTCAACCGGGGCAGACCGCTCCATAACCGGGCAGATCCATTCTTCACTTCGACGCCGGATTTCAGGCCAATCCTTGCTTCATCCTCTCCATGGCCTTTTCCAGATTGGCCATGCTGGTGGCGATGGAGAGGCGGACATGGCCGGGACAGCCGAAAGCCGAGCCGGGAACGACGGCGACGCCGGCTCGTTCAATGAGATATTCGGACAGGGCCACGTCATCGGCCAGACCTTTGCGGGTGATGGCATTCTGCAAATTGGGAAACACATAGAACGCACCGTCGGCTTCCAGGCAGGAGACGCCGGGCATGGCTTTCAGTGCCCCCACCACATAGTCATGGCGTTCCTTGAACGCCTTGACCATCTCGCCGATGAACGATTGATCGCCCTCGAGCGCGGCCTGCGCCGCCACCTGGGCGATGGAGGTGGGGTTCGAGGTGCTCTGCGACTGGATATTGGTCATGGCCTCGACGAGTTGGGCAGGCCCGGCGCAATAGCCGATGCGCCAGCCGGTCATGGAATAGGCTTTCGACACGCCATTGAGCACCAGGGTGCGCGGATAGAGTTCCGGGCAGGCGTTGAGGATGTTCACGAAATGTCCCTGGCCGAAGCGAATGTGTTCATACATGTCGTCGGTGGCGATGATCACCTGGGGATGATCCTTCAACACTGCGCCCAAGGCCTTGAGTTCGTCCAGGCTATAGGCGACGCCGGTAGGGTTGGAGGGGCTATTGATGACGAACAGCCGGGTCTTTGGCGTCAACGCATCGCGCAACTGCTGCGGCGTGATCTTGAAAAACTGGCTCTGCGGAGCAGAGACGATGACCGGTGTGGCGCCGGCCAGCAGCACCATGTCCGGGTAGGAAACCCAGTAGGGTGCCGGGATGATGACTTCATCGCCGGGATTCAGCAGGGCCTGGGCCAGGTTATAGAAACTCTGCTTGCCGCCACAGGAAACCAGCACCTGCTTCACGTCGTAATCCAATCCGTTTTCCCGCTTGAATTTCGCCACGATGGCTTTTTTCAAACCAGGGGTACCGTCGACGGCGGTATATTTGGTGAAACCCTCATGGAGTGCCTGGATCGCCGCCTGTTTGATATGTTCAGGGGTATCGAAATCGGGTTCGCCCGCGCCCAGACCGATGATGTCCTTGCCGGCTGAGCGCAGGGCGTTGGCGCGTGCGGTGACGGCGAGCGTCGGGGAAGGTTTGATCGACTGAACGCGATCGGAAAGTTGTATGCTCATGTTCGTGGTATAAATGATTGATGGTGGGGCCGATTCGGCATCCTCGGTAACCGTTCACTCCCTCCCCCATGAAGCCTGGGGATCTACACAAGTCCCCTTCCCCGGCAGGGGGAGGGTTAGGGACAATATTATTGAATTAAGCCGTCATACCGGGATCGCCGGTATCCAGTCGACAGGGAAGGGTTGCGACTCAAGCAACCGTTTGCGATTGGGCGTTACCCCGCCAGTCATCCCGAGCGTCTGGATTCCGGCGATCCCTGCCGGAACGACGAGCCCATGTCTTAAGTCAACAGTATTGAGGGTTGGGGAGGGGGTTGAACGCCTTTTCCTGTAAGGCGTTGATGAATAATGGCGAGTTCCTACCCCCATCCCAAAACCCCTTTCGCTTCGCTCTTTCCCCCTGCAAGGGGGAAGGGGTGTGAATGAATATAATGATACCCGATGAGCCTCGTTGTTCGCATCTTCAAATGCACAAACGCCATGAATCCATCCTGCCGGAAACTGTCGTCGCTCGCCCTCTGGTCCTGCTTGGTCATCCACGCCGGAGCGGGTCAATCCGCCACCCGCACCCTGGTATTGCTGCATACCGCCGACGAGCATTCCCATCTGCTGGCGACCAATCCGGAATCCGATGATTACGCCCATTTCGGCCGGGTCGGCCATGGTTCGCTGCAAGGCGGCATCGCGCGGCGCGCCACGGTGTTGAAACAGGAGCGCGAACTGGCCGCCGCCCAGGGCTACGCGACCCTAACCCTGTCCTCCGGCGACAACATGATGGGCACCTTGTTCCAGGCGGCCGCCATCGGCGCCGATTATCGCGCGATGATGCTGCTGGGTTACGACGCGACCTGTTTCGGCAACCACGACCTGGAACTAGGACCGCAGTTCACCGCCAACGCCATCAATCAGGCCGGACAAGCCGGCAGCATGATCCCGATTTTGGCGAGCAATATCCATTTCCCCATACCGCCCAATTCGAAATCCGCAAGCCTGGCGAAACTGTTCGACGGTTCCGGCCGAAATTTCACGCGGCCGATCCGGCGCTGGCATGTGATCACCACCCCCAACGCCATCCGGGTGGGATTGATCGGCATCATGGGCCCTCGTGCTTCCCGCAGCGCCCCCAACAAATCGCCGATTCGATTCTCGAGGACGAGTTCCGGTCGAGAGGACGATCCCGACAAAGTGCTTCCCTTTCTGTACCGGGAAATACAGCCGGTGGTGAACTATCTGCGCCGGGTGAAGAAAGTCGATCTGGTGATCGCCCTGGCCCATGCGGGCACCGAAAAGGACGCCCAGGGCAATGACGATCTGGAGCATGGCGAGAGCGTACTCATCGCCAAACATGTCAAAGGCATCGACGTGATCCTGAGCGGGCATACGCACCTGAGATACGGCCCCGCCGTGGTCACCCATCCCGCCACCGGCCAACCGGTCATCATCGAGGAGCCCGGCGCTTATGGAAACTACCTGGGCAAGCTGGTCCTGAATCTGGACGATGACGGCAAACTCGCCGTGGATCTGGGCCAAAGCCAGTCCCTGACTATCGACGACCGGATACCGCCGGATCTGTCCACGCGGGCTTTGATCGACCTGGCGATCGGCGCCCTGGAACTCATGCCCGAATCCCGCAGCAATTCCAGGTCCATGCTCGAACGCAGCCTTTCCGCCATCTATGGATATCCCATCTTCCACACCGGGGGGACGGGGGATCTCTATTTCAAGACCTTAGGCTTCACCGGCTTCGACCTGGACTTGGCCTCCCTCAGGGAAACCGGCATGGCGCGGCTGGCCGCCGATGCCCTGCTCTACGCCGCGCAGGAGGTTCATCCGGGCGCAACCCAATTGGCCATCACCGTCAGCGGTGTGGTCCAGGATGGAATCAAAAAAGGCATCCAGGGCGATGTCAGCCTGGCCGATCTGTTTCGCATCTATTCGCTAGGCGAGTCGCCTGGCGCCGTGAAGACGCCCGGATTTCCGATCGTGCGCGTCGCGCTCAGCGCCCAGGATCTGCTGACTCTGCTCGAATCGACCGCCACTTTGCCCTATGCTTCGGCAGAAGGAGAGGAATTGTTCGTCCTGCCTTCGGGCCTTAGGTTTTCCTACGACCGGCCCGCCCCCTTCCTGAGCTTTCCGGTGAGCAAAATCTGGCTGGCCAAAAATGCTTTCGCCGATATTTATGAAGAAAATCCGATCTACGACAGGGACCGGGGCGGATGGCAAGGCGGGGTGAGCAGCGAAACGAAATTCGTGGTGGTCATGGATTATTATCTGGCGATTTTTGCTTTCTCGGCGGAAGTTCGCAATCTCATCAGTTTGTACGATCCTGATTCCCCCGGCATGAGCCTGAAATTCAAGACATTGGACAGCCTGACCCAAAAAGCCATCTTGCGAAGGCAGGACGGCAGTGAATACAAGAGTTACGAAGCGCTGGCCGGTTTGGTTCTTGCCATGGGAGTCATCGATCCCCGCTACGCCGATGCCGCGCCGAAACGGATATTCTGCCTGGGCGTGCAGTGCCGCTAGCGCGCGAGTGGAAAAGCGCGTGAGCTGAGACCTTTCACCTTGGCAGGCCGGGATCAAAACAGTAGGATTATGAATATCTTGAACAAGATTGATGAGGATACATGGAAGTTAGCAGCCATCGACAAAATACCGTTCAAAGCCGATCCACGGTAAGACTCTGGATCATCCTGATCGCGGCATCGATAGTCTTCCATCTGGGTATCGTCCTTACCATCCAAATAGAAGTTTCACCGATCGCGCGCAATAGCCGTGCATCGAGGATTCCGATGACCTTGATCTTGAAAAAAGCGCCGAAACAACCGGAGCATATTCCGGAACCGGTACCCATTCAAATCCAAAAGGAATTCGTGGAGAACCCCGTCCTTCCCTTGAAAGACGGCAAACCCTCAGCCACGGCTCAGGTCATGAAAAGGGATAAATCCAAACTTCCCATCCAGGAAAACAAGGCAAAGGAAAGAAAACCGGTGCCACCCGTCCCGACCAGGAAGGAGATCGCCCAGGAAAGCAAACCCGTGCAGCATCCATCGCCAACCCAAAGCCGGATGCAAGCCATGAAAGAGAAAAGCCATCCTGCGGCGAAACCGGACTCGCCCAAGACGATGCGGGAACCCACTGACGAAAAGATCCAGCCGCCTGCTCCACGCGATTGGCATGACATCGCCAAAGACGTCATCCGCGAGAATATCGAAAAGGAAACCTTACGCGATCGGCAACAGGAAGAATTGGGGAGGAAGTCGCCGTCCGTCATGTATGGAAAACCTAAGGATTATCTCGACAAACAGGACAAGAAAGCCATGCTGGCCGATACCGACATACTGAAAGAAAAGAACATTCTGCCTAAATTACATCGAAAAAGCCCGGGTATAGGGATGAAAGTGGGAAAATCCTGCTTTCTGGGCTTTACCCCTCCCGATGAAGACGGCTATAAAACGGCGGAGGGAGTCAGTCATGCCGTCTCGTCAATCCCCTTCAGTTGCGGCTTCTGAGCCCAATAGCGGTCCCGCCTGGCGTCTCGCGCCGAGATGAGTTCGGCGCGATGACGGGAAAGGCATCCGGCCTTAATCCAGAAACGAGGCGATCAGTTTTCCGAACTGCCGATGAAACGGTAGACCGCCGCGCCGAGCAGAGCGCCGACGATGGGCGCCACCCAGAACAGCCAGAGCTGAGCAATCGCCCAATCGCCGACAAACAGGGCAACGGCCGTGCTGCGGGCGGGGTTCACCGAAGTATTGGTCACCGGAATACTGATCAGGTGAATCAGGGTAAGGCCCAGGCCGATGGCGATGGGCGCGAAGCCTTGCGGTGCACGCGGGTCGGTGGAACCGAGGATGATGACCAGGAACGTCATCGTCATGACCACTTCGGTGATCAGGGCCGCCAGCAGGGAATACCCGCCAGGCGAATGCGCGCCATAGCCATTGGAAGCGAAACCTGCGGAGACATTGAAATCGGCCTTGCCGCTGGCGATGAGATAGAGGATCCCGCCCGCGACCACCGCACCCAATACCTGTGCGACGATATAAGGCAAAAGTTGGCTCGCCGGGAAGCGGCCGCCCGCCCAGAGCCCGATCGAAACGGCCGGATTGAGGTGGCAGCCGGAGATATGTCCAATCGCAAAGGCCATCGTCAATACGGTCAGACCGAAGGCCAGTGAAACGCCAAGCAGACCGATACCCAAGTTGGGAAAGGCGGCGGCCAACACCGCACTGCCACACCCACCGAGAACCAGCCAGAAAGTCCCGAAAAATTCTGCGCCATATTGCTTCATGTGTTCCCCTTTTTGTTATTATCACATTGTTTAAATCATCGAATGACAGATCTTACTGGATGACTTCGGTGGCCCATGGGATGGGTGGCCACTCAACCGGACGTTGAAAATCATGAGGACGACGGGTTTACCTCGACTTCGAATTCGATCGCACCACACAAGCAATTTCCCTTGATCATTGGTTAACCCTAATCGTCTGGTTTCTGGGTATTAAAAGCCATGGAGAAAGTTGGAAAAGACATGATAGCAAAATAATACCAGCAGGAACATACTCAGAAGGACGGGTTCATCATGGCCTAGGGAATGACAGCCTCGATATGAGGCAATAACCCTGGCGCAGAAGAATCTCTTTCACTGCAAATCTCGATGGACAGTTGCGTAAACCCTCATGGGTTCTCCCACCTCCCGACGCCGATGGTAATCTGCGCCTGCGCGCCTCGATGTTCCGTGTGGCAGCCCGAACAGGATTTCCCCGCGCGCATCAGCTTCTGGTGAGATTCAAACAGGCCGGATTTCGGCTGGACTGCAAAGCGACTTCCCCCATGGCAAGTGATACATTGCCCGGCGACGGCACCCCGGAAAGGCTGGTGACAGCCGGCGCAAGTCGTGATATCCGCATGGTAGCGGCTCAAATCGCCGGGAGCCCAAAACGCCTCGGGATACTTGGCGGTTCCCCAGGCCAGCCATGCCAGCAACACGGCGGTGGCGACCGCCACGGACCGAATGGCACTGCGAGGAAGAGGAAGAAACCGCATTCAAAGCCCGCCAAAATACAGGGCGCCTATGACATGAGCCAGCACCAGAGATAAAAACATCATCAGCATCGGCGAGTGAATGATCTGCCAAATCCTGAAAGTTTCTTCGCTCGAGGCTAAATCATAAAGCCTCTCTTCGACATCCTCAGGAGAAAGCCCCCGGTTCAGTAATTCCTTGCGCTCATCTTTCAACAATTGCAGCGCCTTTCGATGCACCGCCGATCCTATGACGCCGCTCAGCACGACAATACCCATCGCCAGCAGGGCAAACAGCGGCACCAAAGCATGAAAGTGCGGACCGGCGTGAATCAGGATCAGCATGGGACCGACTATGCCGGCCATTTGATGAAACCTAAACCAGTTTTTGGGCCACTTTCGGTCAAAGCGCTTTTTGAGAGGGTAGGCGAAAACCGACAGAATGAGGGCAAACCCAACCCAGCCTACGACATGGCCCTGTTGGCTATGACCGAACGTCCAACCGGCTTGCAAACTGAGCAGTACTTCGATCAATAAGGCGCCGCCAATGGCCGCGACTACCAAAACCATCACGGTAAGAAAGCGTTTGGCAAGTACGGTCATATGGATTCCATAAGACGGGGATGACAGCCGTAGGTTCTGATCTAATTACTGGGCAAACCATCCGTTTGCTCAGCTAACCGAACCGCCTTCG
This sequence comes from Methylococcaceae bacterium, assembly GCA_028711365.1. Taxonomy (GTDB): domain Bacteria; phylum Pseudomonadota; class Gammaproteobacteria; order Methylococcales; family Methylococcaceae; genus Methylumidiphilus. Next base: position 6,401 of record JAQTSI010000054.1, on the reverse strand, counting down.
ATTGCTTCCCTTCAGCCAGCCTCAGATCAGGCTATCGATCAATAGGTTCGTTGAGAGAAGCACGATGTGGGTGTCTGCCCCAGAATTCTATGCCTAAGCTAATAGTCCGGCCCGACATCCCCGAGAAAAGGAGTCTTCCTCGGGCATTTTCTTTCGCGATACTGTGACCGCACGGTCGCTCGCTTCGCGATACCATAGATTTCGATAATTTTGATGCCGGCCAGATAATTGAAGCCCGCTATCTTGCCCTTACCTAAGATGCTGTCCGCGGTTTCAATATCCATACCGATTAGGATAAACCGCCGAGCCCTGGGTTGATAGCGAAACCGCCATGTTTCGTCGGTATACTGTCGGGAACCGCATGCTGGAAAACTAAAGTTCGAGCCACTGGTGGCAAGAACGGGACGTTTTCCATGCCCCCTGGAGCCGTAGGCGCCGGGCGGGTTTCCGGTAGGAAACCTGCAAGGCGCAACGAAACGGCGTCAGTCCTCTGCGAGCGAATTCCAGTGACGGCTTTCATGTCACTGGAAGGAGTCGAGCGGGGAAGGTCGCGACTAAAGCGACGTTTGCGATTGGATCGGCCAGGGCCGCCGAAGGCAAAGTAGTGCCTCGTCGGAAGCTGAAACCTGTCGGGAACAGGTTTCAGACCCTTGCAGTGATAAGTTATCTCGCTCATTTCAAGCGAGATGTGTTAGGGGAATTCACACCATGAATGAAGACGACATCAAGGACTTGTTCTTGAGCTACAGCCGCGCCGACACCGACGCGGTGGTGGCCATTCGCAACATTCTTCAGGCGCGCGGAATCAGCACCTTTTTCGACCGCGAGCAATTACTGGCCGGCATGCCCTGGCCGCAGGCATTGGAAAAAGGCTTGCGCGGAGCGCGAGGAGTGGCGGTCTTCATCGGGCCTTCCGGTTTGGGATTGTGGCAAAAGCGGGAAATGTCCTTCGCCCTGGATCGGCAGGTGGCGGAGGAAAGAAACCAAGGCAGTTTCCCCGTCATTCCGATCCTGCTGCCGGGAGCGGACTTGACGTCGGGTTTTTTATTCCTGAACACCTGGGTCGATCTGCGTTCCGATCTAGCCGACACCGACAGCCTGGAGGCCCTGTATCGAGGCGTGAAGGGAGAGCAAAGCCAGGAAAACCGGGATGAAAGCTTATGCCCCTATCAGGGATTGCGCCCCTTCAACGAAGAAAGCGCCGCTTTCTTCTGCGGGCGCGAGACATTCGCCCTACGCATCAAGGAAGCCATATTGCAGCGCAATCTGGTGGCGGTCATCGGCCCTTCGGGCAGCGGCAAGTCTTCCATCGTCCAGGCCGGGGTGCTGCCCTTGCTGCGCCGCCAGCATCCCCCCGCCGCCACCTGGGACGCGGCGGCCTTCATTCCCGGAAACCGTCCGTTCTATCAGTTGGCTGCCGCGCTATTGCCCCTGCTGGAGCCCAACCTGGCGGAAACCGAGTGGCTCGCCGAAGCGCAAAAGCTGGCGCAACTGTTAGATGCGGGCAAAACCTTGCTGCACGATGTCGTGGACCGGATTCTGCTTAAGTCCGGAGGCACCGACCGCTTGCTGCTGATGGCGGATCAATTCGAAGAATTTTTCACCCTTTGTCCCCATGGCGAACGACAGCGCTTCCTGGAAGCGCTGCTCCAAGCCGGCGATCGTTCCCGACTGAGTCTGGTCATCACCATGAGAGGATCTTTCTACGATCGGCTCATCGGCGCCGATCGCCGCATCAGCGACCGTCTGGAGAATGCCGTCATCAACCTCGGGCCGATGACGCGAGAGGAATTACACAAAGCCATCGTGGATCCGGCGAAACGCTTGGGACTGAATTTCGAACCCGGCCTGGCGAAACGGATTCTGGACGATGTGGGCGATGAACCGGGTAACTTGCCGCTAATGGAATTCGCTTTGACCGAATTGTGGACACGGCGGCAATCACGCTCGCTGACCCATGCGGCCTATGAACAAATCGGCGGCGTCGCCGGCGCCATCGTGCAAAGGGCGGAATCGGCATTCTTGGGCTTTTCCCCGAGCCAGCAAGAAACCGCCAAGGGCGTATTGATTCGCCTGGTCTGGATCGAGACTTCGGTGGGAACCCAGCATGAAGCCCGCCAGCGCATTCCCCTGGCCGATTTAAAGGAGGAAGCGAAGGAAATCGTTCAGATCATGGCCGATGCCCGTCTGCTGGTGATCGGTCAGCATGGATCGGAGGGCCAATTTACCGTCGAGGTAGCCCATGAGGCATTGATCCGGCAATGGGCGAGGCTGCGCGAATGGCTGGACGAGGATCGGGAATTTTTGCTCTGGCGGCGCAGGCTTTATACCTACCGGGAAAACTGGAAACAGACCCCGAAAGACGGGGAGGTTCTGTTGCGCGGCACCCCCTTGCATGAAGCCGGACGTTGGCTGACATTGCGCAGGGATTACCTCGACGAGGAAGAAGGCGCCTTCATTCGCGCCAGCCTGGCCGAGGATGAGCGCAAGCGCATGCTATGGAATCGGCGACGGCGGCGGTACATGGTGGCCACCATCGGTTTGGCGGTGGTGTTTCTGTTCCTGGCCGGCGTGGCCGCGCTGCAATCGATGACCGCGCTATCCCAGGAATTGGCCGCTCATGCCCGCTCGTTTTTGTTCGTCGATCCGGAACAGAGCTTGATGCTGGGCATCGAGGCGGCCAAAGCGGAGCACACGCAAGAAGCCGGCGATGTACTGAAACTGGCGCTGCAAAGTTCCTTGTTGATTTCCCGCGAAGACAAGCTGGATTTTCTGACCCAGGTAGCGTTCAGTCCGGATGGAAAAACCCTCATGGCGATGGGCAAGGACAAGAGGCCGCGTGCCTGGAATTGGGATGGCAAACGGTTGACGGATTCATCGATGCTGCAAAAACTTAACTTTTCCATCAATGAACTGGCGCTCAATCCGGATTGGACGATGGCCGCCACCCTCGATGCCGACCTCGGCGTGAGCCTGGTGGATGTCGCCAGCGGCAGAATACTCTGCAGACTCGAGGGCCATCGAAAACCGGTGCTCACGGTGGAGTTCAGCCCCGATGGCAAGAAGCTGGCCACCGCCAGCGATGACGGCACGGCCCGCATCTGGGACAGGCAAACCTGCCGTAGCCTGCAAGTCTTGCAAGGGCAGCAAGATCACTTGTCCAGCGCCGCGTTCAGTCCGGACGGCACAAGGATCGTCACCGCCGGCCTGGATGAAACGGCCAGTCTCTGGGAAGTAGCCAGCGGGAGAAAACTACTGCGCTTTTCGGGACACCATTCGATCATCAACAGTGCCCGTTTCAGCCCCGATGGAAAACAGATCGTCACCGCCAGCGGCGATAACACCGCCGCTGTGTGGGACGCGCATGACGGGAAGCTGCTGGCCAAGCTTGAAGGACACACGGATTCGGTGACCTACGCGGCCTTCAGTCCCGTCGATCCGAGTCTGATCGCCACCATCAGTCGGGATCGCACGGCCAGGGTTTGGAAAAGACTGGATAGTCCATCGGACTGGAAACCCATCAACGAATTGCACGGCCATACCGATATTCTCACGGCGACCACCTTCGACGCCAAGGGTGAACTCATCGTCACCGCCGGGCGGGATCGGAGCGTGCGGGTCTGGAAAGTGATGAACGAGCATGGCCGACAGGCTTTCTATGGGCATAAAGGCGCCGTGCATGACGCTGAATTCAGCCCCGATGGGCGCTGGCTGGTTTCCGCCAGCAGCGACAATACCGCCAGGCTATGGGACGGGAATGATTCCAAAAACGCGGTGATTCTCAGCGGTCACCAGGATTCCTTGAGCGGTGCATCGTTCAGTCGCGATGGCGCATACATCGTTACCGCCAGCGACGACAACCTGGCCAAAATCTGGGATACGCACACGGGCAAACTCCTGCACACCCTGACGGGACATGACGATAACGTCAATATGGCCAGATTCGATCCCTCAAGCGAACGCGTGGTCACCGCCAGCGACGACAACACCGCGCGCATCTGGGATGTCAAATCCGGTGCGCTCCTCCATGTTCTCGACGGCAAACACGCCGAAACCGCCAATACATCGGTCCAAGCAAACCAGAACATTGCTTTTTCACCCGACGGCACCCTGGTCGCCACTCTGGAAAAGGACCCATCGGTGCGCATATGGGAAGTCGGCACGGGAAAAGTCCTCGCCTTGCTGCAAGCCCATGCCGGCAATATCACCTCCGTGGCTTTCAGTCCTCGGGGAGACCGGTTGGCCACCGCGGATCGACTCGGCCAAATCCGGCTCTGGGATACGAAAACCTGGCAAAGTGCCATCGCTTGGCATGGGCATGAAGGCCCCGTCACCGGCATCGCCTTTCGCGGAGACGGTGAATGGCTGGCCACGGCGGGGGAAGATCGCAAGCTATGCCTTTGGGAAACGGCTAGCGGTAGACTCAAGGGGGAGCCGTTCATGCACGACGCCCCACTGACCCAGGTGGAATTCAGCGTGGATGGAAAAACCCTGATCGGCTCGACCGTCAACCGCGAAATCAATGGCTGGAACATCGAAACCGGTAAACGGGTCGGAATCGTCTGCCCGGACTGCCAGCCTCCGGGTGGGCACAGCAAACGGATCACCAGCGTCGAGTTCAGCCCCGATGGTGCCCAGGTTCTCACCGCCAGCCGGGATGGCAGTGCCAGGATTTGGGATGCCGCCACAGGCCAAGTCACCGACATACTGGACCACAAAAATCCCCTGATCGGGGCGAGATTCAACGCCGACGGGAACCTGGTATTGACCTTGAGCCGTGACCACACGGCCCGTCTTTGGCAAAAAGCGGGGGAAACCTTCAAGCCGGTATTCAGACTGGAAGGCCATGAGGATGAATTGACCTCGGGCGAATTCAGCTCCGATGATCATTACGTCGCCACCGCCAGCCGGGATGGGTCGGCCAGGGTTTGGGAAACCGCCACGGGTAAAGCCATTTATACGATGCAATCCCATCAAGACTGGATCAATAGCGTGGCATTCAGCCCCGATGATACGTTACTGGTCACTGCCGGCAGGGATGGAGTCGCCAAGGTTTGGGATCTGCGCGACGGTTCCCTGAAGATGGAACTGCGCGGTCACGGTAGTTCGGTCAACCACGCCCGATTCAATCACGATGGGAGTTCGATCGTCACCGCTAGCCGGGATGGGACGATCAGGGTCTGGAACTTGAAGGACATTCAGGAAAAAAGGATATGCCCGGAATGCAGTGGCTCACCCGCCGACATCTGCAAACTCGCCCGCGACCGCTCCCAGCGCCTATTGAGCGAAAGCGAAAGGGAAAAATACCACTTGCCCTGGTTCATCGATTTATTCGACCAGCGCTGCCCCGGCTAAGCTATCCGTGTCGGTCAGGTCGGTCCGGTTCGGCGTATTCACCGGATTGGGGTCGAAGACCCTTCCGCTTCCGGTCACATAGCCATCGTACAGGGCCGGGTCGTAGGCGGAAATGATTTCCCCGCTGTTGGCATTGATGAGATACGAAGTGTGCAACCCACCCTCTGTGACATTCATCGTGAAACGATAGGCGAGGACGGGCACATTGTCGGCTGGCACATAAATGCCCAGGATGGGCGTTGGCCTGGTGACGAACAGCGGCGGTTTTTGGATTATCCCATTGGGCCGGCGCAGCGGATGCGCCAGGGTGTCGTTCTGGGCGATGGCGATAACCTCGTCCGCCGACAGCGCCGGGGTCGTCGGAATGTTGATGTTCGGCACATAGGAACTGTTCACGCGGGTAATTCCTTTTAAGGTGATCCTGTAATCGACTTGCTGGATAAAGACCGCCACCCCTCTGCCAAAGACCGGCAGCCCATTAAAGGTCCTTGGCGGCATGAATACCGTTAGATATTTCATTAAGCGAAAACAGGTACACCCTCAGGTACACCTTGGCAACGAAATTTGATGCCATGGCGTGAGACGATGACGCAAGATTGCCGCCCACAAAAAAACCGCCTCGAAGGGCGGTTAGCATGTTGGGAAATGTTAGGGTTCCAGGCATGTGTGGTGAGGGTGTGCCTTGATCCATTCCTTCAAAACGTCATCCATGCGTGCCTGCCAACCGTCGCCCGTGGCGCGGAAGTATGCCACCACTTCCGGGCTGTACCGCACCGATAGCAGCAGCTTTCGGCTTCGGGCCTTGGGCCTGCCGCGCCGAACTGCCTTGCGCGCGGCAGTCTGCCATTCCTCGCGTGTCACAGCTTCACCCCCGATCATCGGCATGGCTTTTTCAAACCATTCGTCCGTCAGTTCGGGGATTTCCTCGTATTCTTCCGGCGTGATGGCATGGGCATCAATTTTTTTCAAGTCGCTGCCCAAAGCGCGTTTGTTCTCGTTCATTGGCTTTTCTCATGGAAATGATGTGGCGGGCGTCGCCACGGGGA
>JAQTSI010000349.1 GCA_028711365.1 Methylococcaceae bacterium | reverse complement strand
AATCCGCAACCGGTTACAAAACTGGGGAGTCAACGAAAACAGTCCGCTAGCTAAAATTCCGCAGACGTATTTGAGTCGTTTGTTTGTGCTGGACGATGTCTATACCGAATCACTGCCGGGGCCCTCGCTGACTGGCGCGATTGGCGATCTATTGTCGATCAAGGATTCGATCCGAAAAACCCTGATGCCGCGCGAGGATCATCTCAAATCGAGATACCTGGTTTTCTCCTCCGATTTTCATGCCCCCGGAAAAGACGAAGGATGTTGGGTTCGCTGTTTGAAGTCGATGGGAAAGCCTGATATCAAGCTGGATTCGTATTTACGTGGAATGTGGAACGCCATCGAGGAAGACATTCGACAGATATGGGGTTTCTGCTACGGCTTCGATCAGGTCAAGGATGCCGATGGCTTCGTTCAATACATGAACAAGTGCCAGTTGGATGTCGCACTGTTCTTCGTCGGGTCGACCGATGATTCCCTGGAAGAGCAATTGAAGTCGCTTTATATCAAACAGGAATTGGCCAAGTTTGCCGTGGATCATCAAGGGTTGCCGGCCGATCAATTGCAACAGGCCTATCGCGAATTCATACAGCGAGTCGAGCCCACTAATTTGACCGGTCCTACCTGGGTCCCGGGAAAATCCCAATAGGAGCACAGCCATGACGAAGACATTAGACTTGATGGATATTCAGGGAAACATCACCCGCGCCTATGGACGGTTTGGATTGGGTTTCGCGCGTTATTTGTTTCTACGTATCCATGATGGCATCAAGGGCATGAGTTTTGTGGGGGCAGTCACGGAAAAAGTCACGACCGCCGCGCGCTGGATCGGGGTGGAGGATGGGCCGAATGCGATCGAAAAGCCCAAGGTTGCCACCAATATCGCCTTTACCTATCAGGGGATGAAGGCTTTGCAAGTGCCCCGGGCTTCTCTGATCGGATTCCCCATGGAATTCGTCATGGGGATGAAGAATCGGCAGGACATCCTCGGCGATGAGGGCGCGAGCGCGCCCGAACATTGGGACCCTCTCTGGCAGGATGTGCCGGTGCACATCTTGATCACCATCGATGGAGTGGCACCTGATTTCATTGAAGAGCGGTATGAATGGTTGCTTGGCTTGATCAGGCAGAGCGAAGGCGGGATCGAATTGCTGACTGGCCACCGCGGAGCCAATGGCGCGGATGATCTACCCTATCAAGACGCCCACATCCTTTTTGATGAAAACGGCAATCCCACGCCCAAGGAACATTTCGGCTATACCGATGGCATCAGCGATCCGGTGTTCGAGGGCGTGCCCGATGTTCCAGGGCGCGTGCTCGGGCGCGGCAAACCGACCCGGGAAGGCGGATGGGCGCCTTTGGCGACCGGCGAATTCATCTTGGGTCATGTCGATGAAGCCATGGAATATCCACCCGCGCCCAATCCGGTTCTATTTTCGCGCAATGGAAGCTTCATGATTTATCGGAAATTGCACGAAAACGTGGGAACTTTCAATGCTTATCTGGATGAGCAGAGCGAGCATTTCCCAGGCAGCAAGGAATTGTTGGCCGCCAAATTCGTAGGACGCTGGCGGGATAACGGCGCGCCTCTGATTCATGCGCCGGACGAGGAGAGCAAGAAGGCTTGGGATGCGCGTTACGCAACGGCGAGCCCGGAAGAAAAAGACAAGATGCTCAGCGATTTTGATTACACCAATGACCCCAATGGTTCCAGGTGTCCTTTCAGTTCCCATCTGCGCCGCATCAATCCCCGTTCGGCCTTGGAATTCACCAAGGGCGCCTTCGAGACGCCGGGGGCCTTGAGTGATCGTCGGCGCATTTTGCGCAGGGGGTTACCCTATGGCCAGACTAGCAATCCCGCCCGCGACGATGGCGAGCATGGCATCATCATCATGATGGTCAACGCGGACATCGGTCGCCAATTTGAATTCGTGCAGCAACAATGGATCAATTACGGCAACGATTTCAAGGCGGGCAGCGACAAGGAGATCCTTCTCGGCAATCACGACAAGGAGAATCCCGGCAAGGCGGTGATCCAGGTCGATCCCGACAGTGATCGAGCGCCTTTCTTCTTGAAGAATCTCCCGCGTTTCGTGGAGACTCGGGGTGGCGATTACTTCTTCATTCCAAGCTTAACCGCACTTAGGATGATCGCCAAGGGCATCGTCGACCCGACCTGAGACGGTCGAATTCCTCCTCGCGGGAATGGCAGGGAGACCCTGTCATGCCCGCATCCGCGGCGCAACTCATTGCGCCGCGTTTTTTTGGGTCTTGTTCTATCGTATGTTTCGAGGGGGCCCCTTTTTGTGATCTTTCTCAAATGATAACGATTTGCAACAACTGAAAGTTTACGTATAATTCCCCCATGGTTCATCATGAAGTGAGGGGAACATGAAAACGGAAACGATGGCGGCGCGTTGGGGTTTGGCGGTGGTTCTTGCGTTGGCCGAAACCGGCGCCGATGCGGCTAGGGCAAAGCCTGGGACCTTGGAGGAAATGTGGAAAATCGTCCAGCAACAACAGAAAGAAATCGAGGAACTCAAAGCCAAGGCCGGTGAAAACGAGGCTTTGAAGCAGGAAGTCAAGTCCTTGAAAGCGGCGAACCAGGATCAGACCCATGCGCAGTTCATGGACGCGGGGGAAGCCACACCAAAGCCGAAGGCCGATGCCAAGCCTGCCAAGTCCGAGGCCGAGCGCAAGACCGATATCCTCGCGTCGGAAGTGGAGAAGTTGAAGACCCAGCTATTCATCCCCGAGACGCGCGAATACAAGAGCGAATATGGATTGGGGCCGGCTGCTTCGCAGGTTTACCGGGTCAACCGAGGGCTTTCCATCGGCGGCTACGGCGAGTCGATGTATACCAGCTACACCGGCAACAAGGGTAAGTTGAAGAACGGCATCGACCTGACCCGATTTGTGATGTATTTGGGATACAAGTTCAACGACTGGGTCATCCTCAACAACGAGATAGAATGGGAGCACGCCAGCACCGGTGAAGGTAGCGAGGAGAAGGGTGAAGTCTCGGTGGAATTCTCCACGCTCGATTTCCTGTTGAATAAGCATGCCAACATCCGCGCCGGTTTGCTATTGACCCCCATGGGGTTCATCAACGAGATGCATGAGCCTACCACTTTCCACGGCAATCATCGCCCGGACGTGGAGCGCTACATCATCCCTTCCACTTGGCGCGAGATGGGCGCGGGCTTGTTCGGCCAGATCACCCCCGGCTTGCAATACCGCATGTATGCCATGAACGGCCTTCGCGCCAGTTCTTTCAGCAGCGGCAATATCCGCGAGGGCAGTCAAGGCGGCAGTTTGGCGGTGGCGGAGAATTTCGCGTTCGCCGGCCGGCTGGATTATCAACCCGGCTTCGTTCCCGGTTTGTCGATGGGGGCGTCCACCTTTTTGGGCGACGCGGGGCAGGGTGATCGTTTCCTGGGACGCAAGGCCGATGTCTTCACACAACTGTATGAAGGCCATCTGCAATGGCGTTACAAGGGATTGGAGTTACGTGCGCTAGGCGCCTGGGGTCATATCGGCAATGCCGGACTGTTGAGCGCCGCCAAGGGCGAAACCATTGGATCGAGTAATTTCGGTTGGTATGCCGAAGCGGCTTACGATGTCATGCCCTTGCTATTCAAAGACAGTACGCATTATCTGGCGCCCTTCTTCCGCTTCGAGCGTTATGACACCATTGCCAGCGCACCCAAAGGTTTCGACGACGACAAGAGTTGGGATCGCTGGATCTACCAGGGTGGCCTGACTTACAAACCGATCCAGAATATCGCCCTGAAGGCGGATTACCGCTATATCGATTCCACCGGTGGCAAGCAGCCCCATGAGTTCAATCTGGGCATTGGTTTTATCTACTGATGATACCGGCAGAGTGTAAGGGGCGTTTCATGAGGTTTCGGCGCCGCATGGCGATGACGATTCTGATGCTGGCGCTTGCCCATGCGGGCATGGCGGACGAGCTCGTCTTGCCCGGTGGCAAGAAGCTTTCCCTAAAGGCCCGATTGGGCCAGAAGCTGTTTTTCGATACCAACCTCTCTTCGCCTCCGGGGCAGTCCTGCGCGACTTGCCACGACCCCGCCTATGCTTTTTCCGATCCCGACCAGAACACGCCTACCTCGGTGGGCGCGTTGCCCCGACTCAAAGGCAAGCGCAACGCGCCGACGGTCCTGTATGCCGCTTATAGTCCCCCGTTCCGTCATGATCGGACGGAAGGTTATAGTGGAGGGCAGTTCCTGGATGGCCGCAAGAAAACTCTGGTTGATCAAGCCAAGGGACCGTTTCTGAATCCATTGGAAATGGCCAATCCTAATGCGGCGACCGTGGTGGATAAGGTCCGCCGGGCGGATTATGCCGACCTATTCGAGCAGATCTATGACGCGGGTTCCCTGACCGACGACTTGGCCTTTGATCACATCGCCGATGCGATTGCCGCCTTCGAGCGCTCGCCGGTATTTAAGCGTTTTAGCTCCAAGTACGATTACTATTTATATGGGCAA
>JAQTSI010000053.1 GCA_028711365.1 Methylococcaceae bacterium | reverse complement strand
GAATTGAAACGGCTGCCCTGCCAACTGCGGATGAGCCTAATCATGAAATCTTCCCCCTCGGTGACGAGCCGATGACATTTTGAAGAGGCTTGTGGGCTTTTTGAATTTCGGCGCTTGTCCAACCACGATTCGGAATGATGCACTCCCATTCTCAAGAGGCCCAACAAAGGGCGCTCTTCAAGCCTCGGTTCAAAATCGTTTGAACATTTCGCGTTTTGACCGAAACCATAGATAAACGGCTTCCCTGCGTCGATGTCGAACGCTGGACCGCCGATGGCTCCCTGTTGTACCGTTGACAGCTTGACGGGTTCAAGTTCATGACGACGCGTTCGGGAGGCCAAGGTGGTGAATCATGTAGACGAGTCGGTGGGTATAGCGCTGATCCGGCGCATAGCCGAAAAGGACCGCAAGGCATTCGAGGAATTTTATTACCTGTATGCGGAAGGGTTCGGTCGGTTTCTCATGAAAATGTTGAAACAGCGGGAATGGGTCGACGAAGCGGCGAATGACGTGATGTTGGCCGTGTGGCAAATGGCCGACCGCTACGATCCGCAGCGAGGGCGACTTTCTACCTGGTTGTTCGGCATCGCATACAATAAAGGGCTACGACTGCTGGAGCGAGCCGGTCGGCATCGGGAGGAATCCCTCGATGACTGCCCCGGAGACATCGATTGCGAGGACGAAGCCGTTTCGGCATTCCACGACGCAGCGAGTCCCTCGTCTTCCGGACCGGAGCAGACCGTCATGGGTTGGGAGTTGGGAGATGCCATCAGTTGGGCATTTTCCAGACTTTCCGCCGACCACCGGTCGGTGATCGAGTTATGCTTTAACGAAGATCGGTCGTATCAGGAAATCTCCGATATCATGGGTTGCCCACTCAACACCGTGAAAACCCGCTTGTTTCACGCCCGCAAACATTTGGCAGAGCTGCTGGCACGCAAAGGCTTCACTCTGCCGGGGCAGGAAAAGGTAAGTTTATGACGACACATCACTCCACATTCAACGAGCATGCCGAGTTGCTGGGCCTGATACCCTGGTATGTCAAAGGCAGCTTGACGCCGACGGAAAACGAGGCGGTACGGCGACATCTGGCGGACTGCGAGATTTGCCGCAGGGAGGTCTCGAACTGCGAAGCTCTGGTCGAGCATTTTCCCCCGCCTACGGAGAACTGGAAACCCTCGCCGGCTCACTTTGCCGGCATTCTTGCCGAGGTAGACAAGCGGGAGGCCGCTTCGGTCAAACCGCAAGCATCCCCCCCCTTGGCCGCGAGCTTGCGGCGCGTCGCAGCCTGGCTGTCTCAAACCCCCGTGCCGGTGCGCTGGACCCTGGCCGTAGAGACCTTGGGGCTCGTGGCGCTCGCCTTGTTTATCGCCCTGCCGCTTCCAGTCGATCCGCAGGCGGATAGACTCTTTGAAACCCTGTCCGAGGCGGAAACTCCGGCAAGTGCGAACGGCAAGGCGATCCATCTGATGTTCGCCGAGGATATGACGACCCGGGAGCTGTTCGGGCTGTTGAAGCAAGCCAAGGCGCAGATACGCCAGGGCCCTTCACGGGTGGGAAGCTACACCGTCGAAGTGTCTGCCGAAGATATGGCGCAGTCGCTGGCCATCCTTCGCGCTCATCCCAAGGTGCGCTTGGCTCAGCCGGTCCAGGATTCCTCACCCGACTCATGAAACGGAGCAGGCTCTCCCTGTTCTTGGGTATCGTCGCCGCGGCGAGCCTGCAAGCTTGCGCAATGCTGTCCGGCCGTTCCACTTTGCCCAAGCAAATGTTGAGTCGTCAAGTGTTGGTGACCTTGCCCGTCAGACCCCACTCGGCACCAACCATGCGTTTCAGGGATTTGCCGACCGTTTCCTGGTCACCCCCGGTGACGGCATCCAGGATCACTTCGTCACGCTTTCGGCCAAGTTCTCCGGGGTGCAACTCAGCGCGGTCTATCACCGTTTTCTATCCGATCGGGATGGTTACTCCTACGGGTACGAATGGGATCTGCACGCGGAGCGTCCGCTTGGCGATCAGATGCTTGCCGGCTTCAAATGGGCCGATTACCACGCCGACCGTAATGCCATGAATGTCGCCCGCAACTCGGCGGCCGGACAGGCATTCGATCTCACCCGTTTCTGGGCCTACCTCCAGTATTCCTAATTAGGCGATTTCGAAAAATCGCTTGAACAAATGCGCTGCCTGAGCGGAATCATGGGTCAGGGGACGGTAGAAACTCTCCCTTTTCGACGAGAAAACACCTTGAACCGGCTAACGGCTCGCTACGACTCGGTTAAGGACGGCCGCTGAACGCCTCAGCCCTCCCGTAGCGCGGTTTAACCCACATGAATGTTTTGAGAGGATCAAACATGAACGTTAATAATTGTGTCAGTCAGGAGCCCTCATGCAGGGATAATACTATTGACTTAAGACCCCTCTCCTTTGCAGGGGGAAGGGTTGTGACTAAGCAACCGTTTGCGATTGGAGGGCAGGGTGGGGGTAGAACGCCAGAACCTTTCTTGGGCATGCAGGATCCGGAGCGCAAAGGATGGTTGAGTTCTCGGTTGAGATCCTTAGCGGTGAGGTGCACGCGCGGCGGGCGGTGGCAGTCGACTTGCCTGGCGGGGTTGGCGGTGCTGTCCGGGTTGCAGGTTTTCGTGGCGCCGGCTCATGCCGACCAGGCGCTCGACATGACTCTGTGCCTGAGCCAGACCAGCGGCTCGGTGACATTGTCGCGCCCGAGCGTGGTATGGGGCGACTCTGTGGGCGTCAACTGGTCGGCCAGCCCATCGAGCTACTGCGTCGGCATGGGCGTGACCCTCCAGGTCGTCGCCGATGGCCTAGTGCAGTTCACCACGCAGTCCTCTGGAGGCACGCCGCATGGCGCGGTCACCGTGACCCCGGCTCGCACGACCACAGTCGCGTTGGTCGCCGTCAACGGCGCCGGGTCGCACATCCTGGCTTCGCTCCCGTTGACGGTCGACCCGTGGGACCCCGAGCCTCTGTCCGCCGATATGCGCCCTTCGATTACGCTGCTCGACAACAACCCCGTCTGGCGCCGCTTGTTCGTGCGAGCCCTGCGCACGCCGGACGAGACTGTGATCATCAAAGGTGACATGGACCTGAGCGGCCTCGACGGCGTGTACGTGGCTCCCGGCGTGCAGATAGTCGGTGATCGTAGCGTCCGGGGCTCGGGGCCCCGCCTGTACACCCGGACGTTCCCTGCCGAGCTGCTCCATGTGGGTGATGACGTCCACGGGCCGAGCGACAACGTGCGCATCACAGGCATCCGTCTCGATGGCGGGATGAGCGACGACCCGTTCTCGGCCGTCGGCCAACCCGATGCCGACGCCATCGTCGTCCGCTCGGGTCAGAACGTCGAGATCGACCACAACGAGATCGACCACTGGCGGGGTTCAGGCGTGAACGTCCGCGACCCCGACAACCTCATCAGCCAGGTCACCGCCGACACGGTGCGGGTGCATGACAACTACATCCACCACAATCAGCACCCCAGCGCCGACACGTGCATCGACGCCGCCCTCGGGGGGGGTGGGCATGCCGGCGGTTACGGCGTGGTCGTCTCGGAAGGGGCTTACGCATTGATCGAGGCCAACGTGTTCGACTGGAACCGCCACGCCATCGCTGGCGACGGCCGCGCCGGCTCGGGTTACAAGGCGTACCGCAACCTGATCCTCCAGAACGGCGGCGTGCACTTCCGGTGCCTGCAACCCGAAGACGGCTGGACCCTCGTCCTCGGCGCACTCACCATCCCCCTCAACGCCCTCGGCGTGCTGGACAACGATCACATCTACCACACGCACCAGATTGACATGCACGGACGGGGCGACAACGGCTTCGGCGGTTTGGCCGGCGAGTGGATGGACATTCAGTTCAACACCATCCTTTACACCGCCGGCAACGGCATCAAGCTGCGGGGCACGCCGGCGCGAGCGCCCGAGTCGCCCGCGTCGTTCTCGGTGGGCATGGACGTGACACACAACACGTTCGCCCACAAGGACCAGTGGGCGGGGATTTTCAGCGGTGCCCTCTCGCCAGGCGCGATGAGCCAGGAGGAGACGGGCCTGCACCCATGGGACAACACTTATGGGCTCAACACGTTCGACGAGCGCAAGCGGTGCGACTTCGACGGCGACCGCGTGGCCGACGACTTCATTGCCACTGGCGTGACGTGGTGGTATCGGTCTACGGTGCTCGGCGGCCGATGGATGTTCCTGGAGCAGTCGCCAACCCGCGTAGCCGATGTGACCCTAGAGGACACCGACGGCGACGGCCGGTGTGACGTACTGGCCGGCGGGGTGGTGCACCCAGGCGGTGGGGACGGCAGCCGGCCCATCGTGCGCTCACCGGGCAATGTCACGACCATCACCGGATCGCCGGTCGATCTGATGTTGACCGCGGACGGGGGCGCCGCCCCATCTGCTTGGGTGGTATCGGGTCTGCCCGATGGTCTCTTCGCCTCACCCTCCGGCCGAATAACGGGCACGCCGTCGAACTACACGGTGACATCGTCGACGGTCACGGCCATGGTCACGTCCGCCAACCACCAGTCCGACACCGTCATCTTCACTTGGACCATCGGCTCGATCGTACCCTCCGTGACGGGCGCATCCGAGGACTCCGCCCGCAAGGCCATCACGGCCGCCGGCCTGGCCGTAGGCAATGTGTCGCGCCAAGTCAGCTTCGCACCGGTGGGCTCGGTCATCGCCCAGAGCCTGACCAGCGGCAGCATCGTGGGGACGCGAATGCCGGTGGACATCACCGTGTCGCTCGGCGCCGTGACCGTGCCCAACGTGCTCTACTGGTATCCGTCATCGGCCACGGACGCCATCAGCGCCGCCGGCCTCACCGCCGGCGGGGTTTCGTACGTGAACACGTGCCTCGACCCCGGCACCGTGCAAAGCACTAGCCCGTCCGGCGGCGCCGTCGTAGCCCCGGGTACGGCAGTCAGCCTGTCCGTCTCGACCTGCACCGGCACCCGAGGCGGGGGCGGCAATCCTCGCCAACCGCTGTAGTTCGCGGGTTCCCAACCTCCAGGTCATAGGTATCTACACAAGTCCCCTCCCCCTGCCAGGGGAGGGTTAGGGTCAATATTGTTGAATTAAGCCGTCTTACCGGCAGGTATCGCCGGTATCCAGTCGACAGGGAAGGGTTGCGCCTCAAGCAACCGTTTGCGATTGGACGTTACTCCGCAAGTCATCCCGAGCGTCTGGATTCCGGTGATCCCTGCCGGAACGACGAGCAAATGTCTTAAGTCAACAGGATTGAGGGTTAGGGTGGGGGTTGAACGCTGATGAGACGGCGATGCTTCTGGGCTCGGCGAGTCTCTACCCCCATCCCAACATTCAGGCTGGACTATCCCTGCCCAGCCCCCTCCGGGCGGCTGCGCCGTGCAAATCGGCTGTCCTGCCATTTTGTCCCCCTGCAAGGGGGAAGGAGTTGATTTCCTTACACTTTCAGACTTGCGTAGATGCTCATGCCTCCAGATTGGAGGAACCCATGCCTTGGAAGCTCCAGTTTCCCGAAACCGGGACAGGAAGCGAGAGCTTCCAGAACCGCAATCCTAAGCTGGAGTTTGGGGGTGAGTGCACGCTCATCAATCGTCCTGGATTACGCTGGGCTTCATCTGGATACTCGCTACTCGCGGGATTAAATCCATGAAGCCAAACCCAAAGAATAAACGAAAAATTCGCAGAAGGATGCGGTTCGTTCCTCACTGCATCCTTCTACGGTCCTCTGGCTACGCTCGCCCGCATCCTCGACACGCGTTGTCTATTCAATCCTCATCGCCTATCCCTCACTCACGGAAGAGCGCCCCGCTGCCTTTCTCGATACCTCGAATCGTGGCTTAAGCCCCGCCCTCTCGGCCTAAACGGATTCATGAAACATTCGGGCAGGAGATTTTTCGAAAAATAGCTTGAACAAAAGCGAGGCATGACCGGAATCATGGGTCAGGGAGCGGTAGAAAAACTCCTCACGAACGGACGGGATGAAGATCCCGTCCGACAGGAAACAGACTCGGGAATCCCGGAAAACCAATCAACATCAATAGGTGCAATCATGATCAAAATCAAACATATCACTAGCGGTGACTGGCGTACCGTCGAGTGGTTTTGGAATGGCAAAGGCACGGCGTTCTTCAAAGCGCCGGCCGGGGCGAAAATCAAGGTTCGATACGGCCTTGGCTGGTTTGGCTTCGACAGGCAGGAACAAACCCTCAACGGTGTCGATTACAAGAAACTGGATGTCGGCCTGGGTTCTTTGGCTCGCGCCAGGATGCAGATGAAGGTTTCGCAGACCGTTGATGTGACTTATGACATTGACGGCGGCGGCGTGGCTAGATTGTTGCCCGAGATTCAGTTTTAACCATGCGGTTTTATTAACGAAAGTCATTGAAGGAGAACGACCATGTTTTATTCCTTATCCAAAAAAAGCTTGATGCTGTTTCTGCCGGCTTTGCTGCTGAACTCATCCCTGGCTACGGCGGCATCTTTCAGGACGTCCGCGCCCAATCAATTCGAATTGCAGGGCGGGAATGTGCACGTCACCTATTCAACGACCGGCTTCGATGGCAAGCCGCACTTCAGTTATCAGGATAGTAAGCAAACGCTGAATTTCAGCGGCGATCAAATCAGAACGGTCGGGACGGAAGTCGGAACCTTGGTGAGCGTGACTACGCTGATGACCATCGACTCGGGCTCGACAACCTTCACGGTTCTGATTCCCCGAATCAACCTCGATGCGACCTTACAAGCGCCGATTCGGACCGAAGGCATTAGCACCCGGCATAAATTCTCGGTGATTCCGGGCCTCTTTAAAGCCGATCAGATCGATACCTATAACTTCACCATCCTGAAAGGGACCGCCAGTCTCGTGGACTTCTAGCAGACGATCCGCCCAGGTGGCGGTGGGGCGGGTTAGGCAGTATTTCGCCTAACCCCCCAACTCTCCTCCCACGCAAAAGGTTCCACAACCCCCGTGGCGAGCAGCAACGGGTTCTTCAGCAAATGCCTCAGCCATTGTTCGCGCATGTCCTGGCGCTCGGTTTTCAAGGGCAACAGATTGGCCAGCTCCACCGTGTTCGGCGTCTGCCCTTCGATCATGGTGCCCACCGCCAGCGCCAGTTTCCTGACCACCGTCTTGCGCCGCCCCGGATGGGCCTCCCCAAGACCACATTCCTCTGCTTCAGCATTATTCCGATCAAACCAGGACTGCGAACATCTTCTTCAGGTAACCGCTACCGCCTTCCTCCGAATCGCTTTCGTTGGCACTTGTTGACATGTCGCTGGCAAAATTAGGCTAAATTAAGACAGGATAGTGCAAAATTTTCAAGGCAGCAATGATATGTAACTGAACTTGCTACAATAATTTGCTGGGGCTGATCTATCAAATTAGGCGAGGCCAGAAAACAGCTCTGCCTTGATTTTAGATCCGTTAATTTTTTGTGCTCTGCGCGACTCATAAAATGTCAGGCAGGACGCTATAATGTTTTTGATACAAGAGTGCATTCGGATCTTTTATTTCAATAGTTTAAAGGATTCAAAAAGTCGCTTCTTCATGGGTAAAGAACGCGTTCTCCAAGGGTAAAGAACATGTTCTTCAAGGGTAAAGAGCCTCCTCTTCATGGGCAAAGAATATGGGCAAACATCGCCCGAATCGAATGGATGATATGGCCGGGGTGATGCCGGTCCCCGAACGTGTTGGTCAATCGTTCGGTCAATCCGATTTGGCGGTCGATGCCCCGCAGCAATAGGGGCGGCGACAGGGTGCCGCCATCGAAGTGGCCATGCAGGGGCATTCCTTCGATGGAAGGAAAACAGAGTTGAACAATGTTGCCCTCTTTGTGAATGATCCGGAGCAAAGCTCAAGCCCCTGGAAATTTAGAATTCACCTTGCATCCCTGTCGGACAGACGGGAGAAACGTCGGCCTTGTCAAGTCATCGTGATCGGTACGAGTTTTCGGGGTGCCATTGTGCCGTAAATCCTTAAATATCATGGGGATTGACGCGATTTCGGCTGACTTGCCTGGCTGCGCCCGGGCGAAAACCGCTTTCCATTCATGTTCTTGGCGATGGGGCGGCGGTGCAGGGCGCACTCCCGTTCCGTTGCAGGACACAAATTGATTGATTAAAAGGCCGTTTTATATTTTTATATTGCAATTCCGAGTCGATATGAACAGGCCGGTTTTTCCGGATTTCACGCCGGATGAGCCTCGCAGTGCGGGGCTTTTCCCTTCTTTAGCTTAAGTACATTGATGAGAGTAAGATGAGTCAGCCGGACTGGGGTAAGAGCGCGGTCGCCGCAGTGATAGACAGTTTGAAGGACGAACCGGGCGCTTTGTTGCCCATCCTCCATGGGATTCAGGATGCCCTGGGTTACATTCCGTCCGGGAGCGTCCCGGTGATCGCCGAGGCGTTGAACCTATCCCGGGCCGAGGTGCATGGGGTCATCACCTTCTACCACTACTTCCGCGAGACCCCGCCGGGTAAGCACACCGTCCATCTCTGTCGCGCCGAGTCCTGTCAATCCATGAACAGCGAAGCTCTCCACGCCCATGCCAAATCCAAGCTGGGCATCGATTTTCACCAAACCACCCAGGATGGCGATTTCAGCCTGGAGCCGGTCTATTGTCTGGGTTTGTGCTCCTGTTCGCCGGCCATTGCTATCGACGGCGAGGTTTATGGCCGCGTGAGCTCCGAGCGGTTTGATGAAATCCTGAACGAAGTGAGGAGCCCGGCATGAGCACTCGCATCTATGTCCCCTGTGACTCCGGCGCGCTTTCCCTGGGTGCGGAAAAGGTTGCCCATGCCATCGCCCTCGAAGCGGCCAAGCGCGGCATCGCCATCGATTTGGTGCGCAACGGCTCGCGTGGGTTGTTCTGGCTGGAACCCATGGTCGAAGTCTCCACGGCCAATGGACGCATCGCTTACGGCCCGGTCAGTCCGTCCGAGGTGGCGGGCCTGTTCAACGCCGATTTCCTGAACGGCGGCAAGCATGCCCTGAATCTGGGGCTGACCGAGGAAATCCCTTATCTGAAAAATCAGGAACGTCTGACCAATGCCCGCGTCGGCATCACCGATCCCGTCAGCCTGGAAGACTATATCGCCCATGACGGCTATCGCGGCTTGAAGAATGCCTTGAAACTCGCCCCGGCGGAAATCGTCAAACAGGTCACCGACTCCGGCTTGCGTGGACGCGGCGGCGCCGCCTTTCCCACTGGCATCAAATGGAACACCGTGCTCAATACCCAAGACGAGCAGAAATACATCGTCTGCAATGCCGACGAAGGCGACTCCGGTACTTTTTCGGACCGGATGATCATGGAAGGCGACCCCTTCGTGCTGATCGAAGGCATGACCATCGCCGGCCTCGCGGTGGGCGCGAACCGGGGTTACATCTACCTGCGGGTGGAATATCCCCATGCCTACCGAAACCTCAACGCTGCCATCGCGGCCGCCAAACAGGCAGGCTATCTGGGGCAGGATATCTGCGGCAGCGGCAAGGCGTTCGAATTGGAAGTGCGCCTGGGTGCCGGAGCTTATGTCTGCGGGGAGGAAACCGCGTTATTGGAAAGCCTGGAAGGCAAGAGGGGACTGGTGCGCTTCAAGCCGCCGCTGCCAGCCATCAAGGGATTGTTCGGCAAGCCCACCGTCATCAACAACGTGATTTCCCTCGCCTCTGTGCCCATCATCCTGGATCGGGGCGGCGAGTATTACCGCGATTTCGGCATGGGCCGCTCCCGTGGCACCCTACCCATCCAGTTGGCGGGCAACATCAAGCGTCCTGGGCTGATCGAAAAGGCTTTCGGCGTTACCCTGCGTGAAGTCTTGTACGACTACGGCGGCGGTTCCGCCACCGGTCGTCCCATTCGCGCGGTGCAGGTGGGCGGTCCCTTGGGGGCGTTCATGCCGGAGTCGCAATTCGACACTCCGCTGGACTATGAAGCCTTTGCCGCCCTCTGGGCGGTGCTGGGGCATGGCGGCATCGTCGTATTCGACGACAGCGTGGACATGGCGCACATGGCCCGATACGCGATGGAATTCTGCGCGGAGGAATCCTGCGGCAAGTGCACCCCCTGCCGCATCGGTTCGACGCGCGGCGTGGAAGTCATGGACAAGATCATCAACAACCAGGAACGAGCGGAAAATATAAAACTGTTGCGCGATCTCAGCGACACCCTGCTGAATGCCTCGCTCTGCGCCCTAGGTGGAATGACCCCTTACCCGGTGCTCAGCGCATTGAATCATTTTCCGGGGGATTTCGGCGCGGAAAAGTAGGATCGTAGGTCGGGCGCGATGCTATCGTGCCCGACAATCCGGCGTTGTCGTCGGACAACAATTAAGCCGGTGCCCGGCTTACGTGCTGTCAAAATTTCTTTAATTATAGAGAAAGTAAGATGCCAACTTGGAATAATTGTAAATACGATAATCTTTTTTACGACAAAGAGGCTGCTGGAGTTGATTGGAAATGCTCTGTAGAAATAACAGAGGGTCATATTCGCGTTTGGTACGATGATGAGGATGAGAATGGAAGGGCCATTGTTACCACTTATGAAGGAAAAGAAAATGGAGTGGGACATTTTGAATTATCAGCGCCGTCAGTAAATGGACGGGCTACCCTTCACATGTTTGATGGCGGTAAAATCCTAGAGGGCTTCTGGGTAGAGGGTGGAGAGCAAGGGATGTGGAGAATCAAGCTTGCATAATGAGAATAAAGCCTTGTCCATCTTGTAATCCACCGGTAGGTGCTGTTGGCTATAGAATAGACGAAGTTCCCCCAAGCAAACCGCATAAGCCGTTTCTTGGAACTCATGTACACCTTTACAGAATGAATCAAAATCCAAACAACTGCCAATGCTTTTGGCAAGCGGTTGGCGTGACGGAACCTCCACCGCCTCTTGGTGCGATAGCAATGTTATAGAGGATATGTTTATGATGTATGCTAACGGCAATAACGCGAAGCTGGGCGACAAAGTCAGGCTATGGAATGGCCGTCTTGGAATCGTGGTTTGCTCTATGGATACTAACGAATATACGCCAGCCTATCCCAAAGCCGAATGGGAATATTTGAAACAGGGATTGTTAATTAAAGCCGACAATGGCGAAGTATTTCACTATGTCGAAGCGGACGAAGATATTGAGATCGTGGAAAGGGCGGATGCCAGGGCGGCCTAGTCCCAAGAGGGACTGACAACATTGAGTGTAGGGGAATACACGCATATAAAGTAAAGCGGGTTGGACCGAAGTTTCAAATCCGCTAGCAGTTTGATGGGCGGCTGAGTCCGTCTTTTCCGACATCCAGAATTAGAGGTAAATGTCATGTCATTACAACGCGATAAAGACTACGGCACCCCCGCCAGCCCATCCGACAAGACGGTCTCGCTGGAAATCGACGGTTTCAAGGTCAGCGTGCCCGAAGGCACTTCGGTGATGCGCGCGGCTTCCAGCATCGGCATCGAAATCCCCAAGCTCTGCGCCACCGACAGCATCGAGCCGTTCGGGTCCTGCCGTTTGTGCGTCGTCCAAGTCGAAGGTGGCCGCGGCTATCCCGCCTCCTGCACCACGCCGGTTTATGAAGGCATGAAGGTGCAGACCGAAAATGCCAAGCTGAACCAGATCCGCAAGGGGATCATGGAGCTTTACATCTCCGACCATCCTCTGGACTGTCTGACCTGCCCCTCCAACGGCAACTGTGAACTCCAGGACATGGCGGGCACCGTGGGCTTGCGCGAGGTGCGCTATGGCTACGAGGGCAAGAATCACCTCAAGTCTGGGAAGGATGTCAGCAATCCCTATTTCACCTTCGATCCCAGCAAATGTATCGTCTGTTCCCGTTGCGTTCGCGCTTGTGAGGAAACCCAGGGTACTTTTGCGCTGACCATCGATGGCCGCGGCTTCGATTCCGTCATCTCGCCCGGCCAGAATGAAGCGTTCATGGATTCCGAGTGCGTTTCCTGTGGCGCCTGCGTGCAGGCCTGCCCGACCGCGACTTTGATGGAAAAATCCATCTACGAGAAGGGCCAGCCGGACCATAGCATCATCACCACCTGCGCTTATTGCGGTGTGGGCTGCTCGTTCAAGGCGGAGATGAAGGGAGCGGAAGTGGTGCGCATGGTTCCCGACAAGAACGGTCAGGCCAACCATGGCCATTCCTGCGTGAAGGGCCGCTTCGCTTTCGGTTATGCGACCCATCCGGATCGCATCACTTCTCCGATGATCCGCAAGTCCATCCATGAGCCCTGGCAGAAAGTGAGTTGGGAAGAAGCGGTCAACTATGCCGCTTCCGAATTCAAGCGCATCCAGGCCCAATATGGCCGCCATTCGGTAGGGGGCTTGACTTCCAGTCGCTGCACCAACGAGGAAGCCTACCTGGTACAGAAGCTGGTGCGCGCGGCCTTCGGCAACAACAATGTCGATACCTGCGCCCGGGTCTGCCATTCCCCTACCGGTTATGGTCTCAAGCAGACCCTGGGGGAATCCGCCGGCACCCAGACTTTCGACTCGGTGATGAAAGCCGATGTGATCTTAGTTATAGGTGCCAATCCCACCGACGGTCACCCGGTGTTCGGCTCGCTGATGAAAAAACGCCTGCGCCAGGGCGCCAAGCTGATCGTCGTCGATCCGCGCGACACCAACCTGGTGAAATCCGCCCATATCAAGGCCGACTATCATCTGAAGCTGCGCCCCGGCACCAACGTCGCCGTGGTCAATGCCATCGCCCACACGATCGTCACCGAAGGTTTGGTGGATGAGTCATTCGTCAACGAGCGCTGCGAGGTCGACTCCTATCGGAAATGGAAGGATTTCGTGGCTCAGGAGCGCAACTCGCCGGAAGCCTCCGAATCCATCACCGGCGTGCCGGCGCAAAAAGTGCGCGAGGCTGCCCGTCTCTACGCCAGCGCCGGCAATGGCGCGATTTATTACGGCCTGGGCGTGACCGAGCATAGCCAGGGTTCGACCACCGTGATCGGCATCGCCAATCTGGCCATGGCCACCGCCAACATCGGCCGCGAAGGGGTGGGCGTGAACCCCTTGCGTGGACAGAACAACGTGCAGGGTTCCTGCGACATGGGTTCGTTCCCGCATGAGTTGCCGGGTTACCGCCATGTGTCCGACTTCGAGACCCGGGCGCTGTTCGAATCCGCCTGGGGGGCGACTTTGGAAGCCGAACCGGGCCTGCGCATTCCCAACATGTTCGGCGCCGCCTTGGACGGCTCGTTCAAGGGCCTGTACTGCGAGGGCGAGGACATCGCCCAGTCCGATCCTGACACCCAACATGTGTTCGCCGCCCTGGAGGCCATGGAATGCGTGGTGGTGCAGGACCTGTTCCTGAACGAAACGGCAAAATTCGCCCATGTGTTCCTGCCTGGCGCATCCTTTCTGGAGAAGACCGGTACTTTTACCAACGCCGAGCGTCGTATCTCGCCGGTGCGCCGCGTGATGCCGCCTTTGGCCGGCTATGAAGACTGGCAGGTCACTCAGATGCTGTCCAATGCCCTGGGTTATCGGATGAATTATCCCAGCGCGAAGGAAATCCTGGACGAGATCGCTTCCTTGGTGCCCACTTTCAAGGGTGTCAGCTTCCAGCGGCTGGATGAACGGGGCAGCGTGCAGTGGCCTTGCAACGACGAGGCGCCCGACGGCACCCCGACCATGCATGTCGAACATTTCGTGCGCGGCAAGGGCCGCTTCATGCCCACCGAGTATGTGGCTACCCAGGAGCGTACCAGCAGCCGGTTCCCGCTGATCTTGACCACCGGTCGCATTCTGTCTCAGTACAATGTGGGAGCGCAGACCCGGCGCACCGCCAACACCGCCTGGCATGCGGAAGACCGTTTGGAGATCCATCCGCACGACGCCGAGAACCGCGGCATCAACGATGGCGACTGGGTCGGCATCCAGAGCCGTGCCGGGGAGACCGTGCTGCGTGCTTCGGTTTCCGAGCGCATGCAGCCGGGCGTGGTTTACACCACTTTCCATTTCCCGGAATCCGGCGCCAATGTCATCACCACCGACAACTCCGACTGGGCCACCAATTGCCCCGAGTACAAGGTCACGGCGGTACAAGTGAGCAAGGTCAGCTCGCCCTCGCAGTGGCAGGAGGCGTTTCGCGCTTTCACCGAGAAGCAACTGTCGCTGCTGGAAAGCGCCGACAGCGCAGGCTGATCGTGGATTCGGCGCACCCGGAACACCTCGCTCCTGCGCAAACGGGGCAAAGGGCCGAAGACGCGCCGAGTTGCCAGCCCTCAGCCAACGGCGGGGCATGGCCTGCTTTTCGGGAATACCCGGTCGAGCGTTGGCGGGGTGGACAAGCCGAACTCGTGCAGGATCCGGTGATCGAGGAAGTTCCGGTGGCGTTGGTCTACAATGGCCAGCCTCACGTGGTCATGATGGCCAGCCCGCAGGATCTGGAGGACTTTGCCCTGGGTTTCAGCCTTACCGAGGGCATCGTCGCCAATCCGGGGGAGATTGCCTACATTCAGGTCTACCACCGGCGGGAAGGCATCGAGGTGTGCATCCGCATCCCGGATACCGGGATCGCCAGCCGGCTTGCGGCCAGGGAACGCAACCTCACCGGACGCACCGGCTGCGGCTTGTGCGGTACGGCCAATCTGAGCGAGGCGGTGCGCCCAACGGCCCCGGTGGAGCGGCGCCTCACCGTCAGCGAACATGATCTGCGCCAGGCTTTGCAGGCCATGGCCGAACATCAGCCGTTGAACCGGATCAGCGGGGCGGTGCATGCGGCGGCCTGGGTGGTGCAGGGGCAAGGCATAGGGCCTGTGCGCGAAGACGTAGGCCGGCACAACGCGTTGGACAAGCTCATCGGCGTACTGGCGAGAACCGGAGCGAACCTGGACGAAGGTTTCGTCCTGGTCACCAGCCGCGCCAGTTACGAGATGGTGCAAAAATGCGCCTCGGCCGGTATCGGCTTCATGGCCGCGATTTCCGGCCCCACCGGCCTTGCCATTCGTCTGGCGGAGGAAACCGGCCTGACCCTGGTGGGCTTTGCCCGCAGTAATGGCCATGTCGTCTACGCCAATCCGCACAGACTGATTCATTCTTCTTAAAAAAAACAGCTTCGATTTACTGCCGGCAGGGGATTTTTTCCAAATATGCACATCGAAAATCTGGTCAAAATGGCCAATGACATCAGCGCTTTCTTTCAGGCCGAGCCCAAACGCGAGCTGGCCGTGCATGCCATCGCCGATCACCTCAAAAAATTTTGGGACCCGAGGATGCGTAAGCAGATCATCGCGCATTATCGCTCGGGTGGCGCGGGCATGGCCGAATTGACCCGAGAGGCCGTCAAGCAACTGACCGATGAAAACACCTCGATTGCAGAGGTAGGGGATGGCTAGCCGTGCCGATCCATCCATTGGCCCTTAAGTCTTTGTTAACCGTTCATTGATTGACATGCATATCGAGAATCTGGTCAGAATGACCAATGACATAGTCGCTTTCTTCCAGAGTGATCCTGACCGTTCCGCCGCCGTGCGCGGTGTGGTCGAGCACCTGAGCAAATTCTGGGAGCCGAGAATGCGCAAGCGGATCATCGCTCACTGCCGCGAAGGCGGCGTGGGGTTGAGCGATCTGGCTAAAGAAGCCGTCAAGCATCTGGAGCAGGATGCCGCTTCGGTCGTCTCCAAGGTTTAGAGGCGTTCAGGGTTTCCGCGGCTACGCCCTTAGCCCGTATAATGCAGCTTTACGGGCCGGTGCGGGTGTTTCCACCGGGAAAATCCTTGATAGCGAGCGGGAGCTGAACTGATGAAGACGGTATTGAATGTTAAAGGCATGAAATGCGGGGGTTGCGAGACCACGGTGCGGGAGGTCGTGCAAGCCTGCGAAGGCGTGATTTCGGTGCAGCCTAGCTTCCGCGACAATCGGGTCGAGATCGAATACGACGAGGCTAAAGCCAATCTGGAGGCCATCGAGCGGGCCATCGCCGCACAGGGTTTTCAAGTCGGTTGAACCGGGGCCGGGCGCGAGCCTGAGGTAATCGGGCGCGATTCAAAGTGATGTCTATATGAATGCCGTGGGAAGGGCGAGGGGCTTTCGAGACGCGTCGTGAATACCTCCCTGTAGACTCGGCGATGACTTCCCTGCCATCGACGGTCTCGTAATCCCCCTCACCCTTCCCACGATCTCCCACGATGGCATCACTTTGAATCACGCCCGAGGTAATCGGTTGATTTCCGGCATGGGATGACTTCCAATATATGGGCATCCACGCGGGGATGAGAACAAAGCTGACTCGATGAAAACACCTGTCAATATTGCGGTAACCGGCGCAGCCGGGCAGATTTGCTACTCCTTGTTGTTTCGCATCATCACGGGAGATTTGCTGGGGCCGGATCAGCCGGTGGCCCTGCGTTTGTTGGAAGTGCCCGAAGCGATGCCGGCCTTGCAGGGGGTGGTCATGGAGTTGGAGGATTGCGCTTCCTCGCTGCTGGCCGGTTTGGTCATTTCCAGCGATCCGAAGGTGGTATTCGAAGAGGCCGATCTGGTCTTTCTGCTGGGGGCCAGACCGCGAGGAGCGGGCATGGAGCGGCAGGATCTACTGAATGTGAATGCGGAAATCTTTTCCCCTCAGGGGCGAGCCCTCAACGAGGTGGCCAAGCGCGGGGTCAAGGTGCTGGTGGTCGGTAACCCGGCGAATACCAACGCCCTGATTACCCAGCACAATGCCCCCGATCTTTCTCCACGCAACTTTTCCGCCATGAGTCGCCTGGATCATAATCGCGCATTGAGCCTGTTGGCGATCCGGTGCGGCTGTTCCACCGCCGAAGTCAAAAGAATCGCCATCTGGGGCAACCATTCCACCACCCAATATCCCGATCTGCACCATGCCCTGGTGCGGGGAAAGCCTGCCTTGGAGGCGGTGGAGCCATCCTGGTACCGCGACCAGTTCATTCCCCAGGTGCAACAGCGCGGAGCTTCCATCATCGCCATCCGCGGCAGGTCCAGCGCCGCTTCCGCCGCCAACGCCGCCCTGGCCCACATGCGCAGTTGGGTCGCGGGTACGCCGGACGACGATTGGGTGAGCATGGCCGTTTACAGCGATGGCAGCTATGGCATCGCCGAAGGCCTGATTTATTCGTTCCCGGTCATCATCCGCGACGGTGACTATCGAATCGTTCGGGATCTGCCCATCAACGATTTCAGCCGCGAGCGCCTGCGTCTGAGTGAAGCGGAACTGCTGACCGAGCGGGACATGGTGAAGCATCTGCTTTGAGCCTCGACCTGCAGGGGAGCGCGAATGGATTCGCGCCAATCGGAGTTGAGCCGTTTCGGGCTTCGTTCATTGGCGTTTGGGCAGCGTGGCTGCTAGCGATGTGAACTCAAACAATGGGAATCCCATGAAGAAATTCATCAATACTGTCGATAGCCTGTTGGATGAGAGCCTGAGCGGTTTCGCCCAGGCTCACGGGGATATCGTCCATTTCAATCCCGAGCCTCGCTATGTAAGCCGCATTGCCCTGAGCAGGCCGGGCAAGGTTGCGCTGATTTCGGGCGGCGGTTCCGGGCATGAACCCCTGCACACCGGTTTCGTCGGCTTCGGGATGCTGGATGCGGCCTGTCCGGGGCAGGTGTTCACCTCGCCCACGCCGGACCAGATGCTGGCCGCCGCGATGGCCGTGGAGAACGGCGGCGGCGTGTTGTTCATCGTCAAGAATTACGCCGGCGACAAGATGAATTTCGAGATCGCCGCCGAACTGCTGGACCGCCCCCACGAGAGCCTGCTGGTGCACGACGATGTTTCCATTCCCGAGCATCAGGGCATGGGCCGGCGCGGGGTGGCGGGCACGACCCTCGTGGAGAAGATGGTCGGTGCCGCGGCGGAATCCGGTTATGACCTGGCCGCCTGCAAAGCGCTAGGCGAGCGGGTGGTGCAGCGCACCGCTTCCATGGGAGTGGCCCTGAGCAGTTGCACGGTGCCCGCCTTGGGGCATCCCACCTTCGCCATCGGTGAGGAAGAGATCGAATTGGGCGTGGGCATCCACGGGGAAAAGGGGCGGGAACGCATGGCCCTGGTCAGCGCCAGCGAGATCGTCGAGCATCTGGTTCGAACCATCGACCAGGAACTGAAGCCCGCCAAAGCCCAGCCGGTATTGCTGCATGTCAACGGCCTGGGCGCGACCCCGCTGATGGAACTGTATCTCGTCTACCATCTGGCCCGCCAATTCTGGGAGCAGCGCGGTGTGACCATCGCCCGCTCCCTGGTGGGCAATTTCACCACCTCCCTGGACATGGCCGGCTGCTCCGTCACCCTGAGCCTGCTGGATGAAGAGATGATCAGGCTATGGGACGCCCCGGTACATACCGCCGCCCTGCGTTGGGGCTGTTGAAAAGCGCCGAGGAGCAAGCCCTCAAGAGGCGGTTTCGTCCAGGACACCGGTTATCGCCGCGATCATCAATTGGCTGGTTCTGGCGCCGGGATCGATATGACCGCGGGCGCGCTCGCCCAGAAAGGAAGCCCGGCCCTTGGTGGCGAGCAGCTCGCGGGTGGATTCGCACCCCGCTTCGGCCACGCGCCGGATGTCGTCCAATAGCTGTGGTAAGGGCCGGGATTGCGCCGCCGCGGTTTGCAGGGTATCCGCCACCGGGATCAACACATCGAGCAGGGTTTTTTCACCCAGTTCGGCCTTGCCGCGCTGTTTCACCGCTTCCACGCCTTGCCCGAACGCCTCGGCCAGGTTGCGCTGGTTCATTTCCCTATCCTTGAAAGCCTTGCTCATGGCGAGAAACAAGGTGGCGTAGAGTGAGCCGGAAGCCCCGCCCACGCTGCTCATCAGGCTCATGCCGATTTTCTGCAAGGTGGCTGACCAATCGGCGCTTTCCAGTTCGTTCGCCGATCCCGCCAATGCCATCAGGCCGCGGCGCAGGTTGATGACATGGTCGCCGTCGCCGATGGCCTGGTCGAGCTCGGTGACTTCCTCGGCGTGCTCGTGGATGGCGGCTTCGGCGGCCTGGATGAATGCCTTGATGGGTATCGTGCTGACCGGCATGGGAGTACTCGCGTGATAAGGAGGATGGGAGAAGATACTATCGGGCCGCTTACAAAAAGCCATTCTCTGGACTCGTCATTGACGGCCTATTTTAACGCTTGCCCTAAAAAATTGCCGGACTTGCTCGATCACCGGTAAACAATGCGAAAATTAAGCGCTCAAGACTTTTGATGATTCTTTCACCATGACTCAATCGACTGTGAAGATTTTCCTCTCCCTCTTGCTGACCGCTTTACTGGCAGCCTGCTCGG
>JAQTSI010000052.1 GCA_028711365.1 Methylococcaceae bacterium | reverse complement strand
CCAGTCCCTGCCCTTTCTCGACGAAATGCACGGCCAACTCAAGCATCAGGGGTTTGAGGTTCTGGGGGTCAATCTGGACGAAAACCGCCCCGATGCCGAGGAATTTCTGAGCAAATATCCGATCCATTTCATCTCCGCCGTCGATCCTGTGGGCGAGTGTCCCAAATTATTCGGCGTCGAAGCCATGCCTTCTTCCTACTTGATCGATCGGCATGGCAAGGTTCGGCATGTGCTGCTGGGCTTCCATAATGGGGAGCGCGGCGAAATCCGCGCCAAAATACAGGGGCTACTGGCAGAATCATGAATCATCGAACGCGCTTATTGAGATTACTGATGTTGAGTGCCTGGGCAGGGTTGTTTCTATCATCCTTGAACGCTTGCTCATTGAAAGTCGCTCCCTGGGAGCGCGGCAATCTTGCCAAGCAACAGATGGCCCTGGACCCCGACGCGCTGGACGCCGCTTTGTCGAGACATGCTTACGGTTCCAAGGAAGGCTCATCCGGTGGCTACGGCGTGGGGGGAGGCGGTTGTGGCTGCAACTAACTCCACCGCCACTAGCTCGAAATTGACCGCTTTGACCATGGCGGCATTGGCGCTCCCCGGCATGGTTGCCAAGAGCCATGCCGATTCGCCTCCGGCAATGCCGCAGATCGATACCAATTTTTCCCGTTACGAAGAAAGCGGAAACCGGATGCGGATCGAAACCTATCAGGCCGCCGCCAGTCTGGCCGTCGGCGACAACTTGGGTTTCAGGGTCAACGGCGTCAAGGACGTCGTCACCGGGGCCTCCCCGGTGACGATCGGTCGCCCCGGCCCAAGCTGCAAAGGTCCCAGCAACGGCTTACTCGTGCAGTGCATGTCCGGCGCGTCCATCCGGGATGAACGCGACGCCGTGGATATCGGCGCCAATTATTATCTCAAGGATGTTACCTTGGGGGTGGATGTAGGCAGGTCCAGCGAGAACGACTACACCTCCGATTTCTTTAATGTCGACACGCGCTGGGAACTGAATCAGAAAATGACGACCCTCGCCACCGGGTTCGGTTATGCTTCGGATTCGGTCTGGGCCATCCAGCATGTGAATGGACAGAATGTCAGGGAACCCGGTGTAGGCGGTGACAAATCGACCCATCAGGGTTTATTGGGCATCACCCAAGTGCTGGACAAGAATTCGCTGATCCAGGCGAATCTGACTTATGCCAATAATGCGGGTTTTCTCGCCGATCCTTATAAATGGGCCTTGGTCGACAATGTCTACCTAAGGGACAGTAGACCCGGAAGTCGCGAACAATACGGGGTATTACTGCGCTATGTGCGCAACTTCGAGGAACTCAATTCGGCCGCCTTGCATCTGGATTACCGTTTCTACTCGGATACCTGGGGTGTCGATTCGCATACCCTCGAGGTCTCCTGGTTTCAACCCCTGGCCTATGGCTGGCAGTTGAGGCCGAGAATCAGGTATTACACGCAAACCTCGGCCGATTTTTATCAACCCATCTATCAGACCGCAAGATTGGATGGGAATTATTCCAGCGACTATCGCTTGGCGGGCTTTGGCGCCATTGCGGGCGGAATCCAGCTCAACAAGGAATTTTTTGACCGTCTGCGGCTGGCCGGGGGCGTCGATTTTTATGAGCGCCAGAAAGGGTTAGGGCTCTCGGGCGGCGCTGGAACCAAACTGGATAACTTCAGTTACTCGATGTATTCCTTCAGTTTGAATCTGAAATTTTAGCGAGCCGCAGGGTTGGAGTATTTTTGTTTTCCGTTTCGCGCCATGGGATCGCCCTGCGAGTTGGGTCTTTACGCCGAAGATTCCGAAATGGCAAGACGTGTTGCGAAGCGCATCATCGACGATGC
The DNA here is from genome assembly GCA_028711365.1 of Methylococcaceae bacterium. Lineage (GTDB taxonomy): Bacteria > Pseudomonadota > Gammaproteobacteria > Methylococcales > Methylococcaceae > Methylumidiphilus. The sequence continues at coordinate 17,449 of JAQTSI010000052.1, read as the reverse complement.
CTTGGGAATCGAAGCCCGTTATTCGCGTTATCGAGAAGACAGCATCCTTTCGATGATCAACCGGAAAGCCGGGCGAAACGGAGGCATCGAGGTGGATGAAGAAACCGCAGGGCTGCTCGATTATGCCCAGACTTGTTATGTACAGAGCGACGGCCTGTTTGACATCACTTCGGGGATATTGCGCAAAGCCTGGAATTTCCAATCGGGAAAACCGCCCGACGCCGCCCTGATCGAATCGCTGTTGCCGATGATAGGCTGGGATAGGGTGGTTTGGATGCGTCCCCGTCTGGCATTCAAGACTTCCGGCATGGAACTGGATTTCGGCGGGATCGGCAAGGAATATGCCGCCGACCGAGCCGCTACCCTCTATCTGGAATACGGCATACGGCATGGCGTGGTGAATTTCGGCGGCGATATCAAGATCATCGGACCGCATCCGGATGGATCCCCTTGGAGAATCGGGATTCGCCATCCCCGACAAAGCCAGCATGTGATGGCCTCGATCGATCTGGGACAGGGGGCGATCGCCAGCAGCGGCGATTACGAACGCTGCATCGAAATCGATGGCCGGCGTTATGGTCATATCCTCAACCCCAGAACGGGGTGGCCGGTACAGGGATTCGCCTCGGTCAGCGTGGTCGCCTCTCATTGTTTGATTGCCGGCAGCGCTTGCACCATCGCCATGCTGAAGGAGAGCGCGGGAACGGACTGGTTGGAAGAGCTGTGGCTACCCTATATTGTCGCAGATGACAAGGGTAGGGTAATCAAACGTCATTGTTAATATGAATCGGATCAATCAGTGAAAAATCCCCTCGACAATACTATTTTTAATCGGCTCGCGCCGACCCGAAAGAAAACTGGATTTACCAGGTTATTGAGCCGGCGCTTTGGCGTCACCGTTTTGTTTCTCAGCGTAGCAGGGGCAGAACATGAAATTTGGATCGATGGGGTAACCGCAGCGACTCAAACCACCCTGAATCAACCCCCTCCGACTCCCACCAATCATCCTCCCAAGCTGCATCTCAAGTTTTCGGGAACCAAACACAAGATAGCCGAAGGCGATACGGTGACAATTATCGCCACGGCGACCGATCCCGACCACAATCCCGTGACCTTAGTGGCGACACCCTTGCCGGATGGCGCCAGTTTCGACCCTTCCAGTGGCGTGTTTACCTGGACACCCGCCAAAGGCAGTGCGGAGATTACGCCTTCGGTCATTATCACCTTCAAGGCTACCGACCTGCCGAGTAATGGCTCGGAATCCTTAACCACTTATCAGCCGGTGACCATGACGGTCGGCGTCAACCAGACTCCAGTGTTTGACACGATACCCAATCCGCAGAACGCGGCTGTCGGGGAAAACTTGATGCTGACGGTGTCTGCCAGCGATGCGGATGACGATAACTTATCGTTTTCCATAAGCAATAAATTGCCGTCAGGCGCGAGTTTCAAGAATACGGGTTATGTCAACGGAAAATGGACGGGGCAGTTGAGCTGGAAGCCGAAGCTCGCGCAGCTCAACCAGAGTATCTCCCTGAGCTTCCTGGTGCAGGACGACTATAATAATCCGGCCCAGGCATCCCAGGATGTCAAGTTCAATGTCACACCACAGGTCATCACCAATGACTCCATCAAGAGCGTCATTATCAATCAAGTCAGCTGGAACTCGACGAAATCTTCGCTGCAGGCGATGGGCCGGGTAATGTTTACCCGGAAATATGCCATTATCTCAGGGTTGAGCGTCACTATTTCCAATGCCAATACGGGAGCGGTAATCGATACGGTCAATGTCGATAATAATGGAAATTGGAAACTCACCAAGAGTCTCGATTCGGGTGATGTGCCCTGCAATATCAGCGTGGTCGCAGGTGGTCCTGGGGGCAGAACGGCGTTGAGGGATGTCAAGCGGGCGCCGGCTGGGGTTTGCAAAAACTAAACTCAAATTCGCCTCGAAGCCCCCCGGTATACGCTTGGGCAAGGCGGAATTTCCGGAGGGGCATGAACAGCACGACGAGTTTTTCGGCGAAAATTTATCGGGGCATGTCGAAATCCCCTTATCGATCCGGCATCGCCAACGACAGCGGCGAGCCATATAGAAGCAGCTTTTTGTTGCGGCCTGAGGAAATGGACGTCGATGTGGGAGGCCAGTTGACCTTCGATGACGTTGAGGACTGCTGTTTGTCGGGTCGACCTCGTGGCGTTGTTCGTGATCTTGCACAATCAGGTCATTGATCCGTTCGACCAGACCCAATTCGTCGACTACACCCGACATCAAGCCCAGGGTGGTCCACGTCGAGCGGGTGTAAGTCTCGGCACTGACCGCGCAGTAGAGACTGCTCGGTGTCCTCATGGAAGACTATTAAAAAATAGGTATCGTTTAGCGGAAGGGGGCGAAATGTCGGATAGAATGTCGTCTTCAACCACCTATCATCACCAAGAATATCCATGCGCACCTCTCAATTCCCTCTCAATACCCTCAAGGAAACCCCTGCCGACGCCGAAGTCATCAGCCACAAACTCATGCTGCGGGCGGGATTGATCCGCAAGCTCGCCGCCGGCCTGTATATCTGGCTGCCGCTGGGGCTGAAAGTCCTGCGCAAGGTGGAACGCGTGATACGGGAGGAGATGGATCAGGCAGGGGCTCTGGAAGTAGCTATGCCCGTGGTGCAACCCGCCGAACTGTGGCAGGAATCGGGCCGCTGGGAACAGTATGGCCCGGAACTGGCCCGTTTGAAGGACCGTCACGAACGCGAATTCTGCCTGGGACCGACCCACGAGGAAATCATCACCGAACTGGCTCGCGGCGAGATCAAGAGCTACAAGCAACTCCCCATCAATTACTATCAGATCCAGACCAAATTCCGCGACGAGATTCGCCCGCGTTTCGGCGTGATGCGGGCGCGCGAGTTCCTGATGAAGGACGCCTATTCCTTTCATCTGGACCACGGATCGCTGCAGCAAACCTATGATGCCATGTACCTGGCCTATAGCAACATCTTCACCCGGCTGGGGCTGAAATTCCGCCCGGTGCTGGCCGACACCGGCTCGATCGGCGGCAGCCATTCCCACGAATTCCATGTGCTGGCGGAATCCGGCGAAGACGCCATCGCTTTCTCCAACGCCAGCGAATACGCCGCCAACGTGGAGCAGGCGGAGGCACTGGCCCGGGATTGCCCAATGGAAACACCGGAGGAACTTAAGTTGGTGGACACCCCCGGCCGGCACAGCATCGAGGAAGTCAGCGCCTTTTTGCAGGTCGAACCTAGGCGGATTTTGAAAACCCTGTTCGTGGCGGGTCGTGAAGGCGGCGTGATCGCCCTACTATTAAGGGGCGATCACGAGCTGAACCTGGTGAAAGCGGAAAAATTGACTGCGCTCGCCTCGCCTTTGCGTTTCGCCACCGACGCCGAAGTCCGATCCGCCGCCGGCTGTGCTCCGGGTTCGATAGGCCCGATCGGCTTGAGTATCCCGCTTTTCGTCGACCGTAGCGCGGCCCGGCTGGGCAATTTCGTCTGCGGCGCCAACCAGGATGGCAAACATTACACAGGGGTCAACTGGAACCGCGATCTGCCCCAACCGGAAGCCGTCGTCGACATCCGCAACGTGATGGAAGGTGACCCCAGCCCCGATAGACAGGGCAGCCTGAACATCGCTCGCGGCATCGAAGTGGGGCATATCTTCCAGCTCGGCACCAAATACAGCGAGGCCATGAACGCCACCGTGCTCAATGAGCAAGGCCAGAACCAGGTGATGATCATGGGTTGCTACGGCATCGGCGTTTCCCGCGTGGTCGCCGCCGCCATCGAGCAGAATCACGATGATAAGGGCATCATCTGGCCGCAGGCTCTAGCCCCGTTCCAGGTTGCCCTGCTGCCGATGAACATGCACACCTGTGAACGCCTGCAGGAGGCGGCCGAGCATCTTTATGCGGAACTGCGCGCAGCCGGTTTCGAAGTCTTGTTCGATGATCGCAAGGCCCGCCCCGGCGTGATGTTCGCCGACATGGAACTGATCGGCATCCCCCACCGCGTGGTGATCAGCGAAAAGGGCCTGGATGCGGGAACCCTGGAATACAAAGGGCGCAGGGACATAGAAAGCCAGGCCATCCCCCTGAGCGGGATCGTCGCTTTCCTGCGCGAGCGGACGTAAAAAAAAGCTGGTTTGATTCTCGTCGGATCAAACCAGCCTAACGTTTCACGGCATTTGTTCGATAGTGCTTATTGGGTCAACAACTGATAGTAGAAAGCGCTGCCGATGATATCGTTGAGGACATCGATCGGGAGTCTCTGTCCAGTGGCGCTATCCACACCGAGCGGACTCTGCGGGCTCGTAAGTAGTACGGGCGTATTCGTGAAAGTTCCTGTCATGGAAATCGCACCATTGACTGCTTGTGGAAGCGTTACCAGCCCACCCAAGGAGGCGCCTTTCGGCACCGATACATTGATGACCATCTTGAAGTTTCCTGATAATTTTGTCGCGGCTCCCGTCATCCTGTTCGTTGCGACTACTTTACCGGTAAAGCTTTTTGTCCCAATGGTGATCGTCGCACTGGGAATCAAGCTCTTCACCGTCGACACCATGCTGTTCACCCAGCTATCCAGATTGATGGCGAATGCGGTACGCGAGGTCATCGCCCATGTCCCGCTCATCCCGAGAAGATTCGATTTGAATGAGTTATCTGCACCATAGGTCAGTTTCATGCCCAAAACTCCGGTGTTCAGCGTCGTATTGGAGGTGAGCACAGTAGGAAGATTGACGCCTATCTTGATGTTGCCGTTTACATTCCAGATTCCGACCGGGGTCACGGGTCCTGGCACAGCCCCTGCCGAACTGATTCCCACCAGCATCAGCATGAAAGCGCTGATGAGCGAGAGGAACAGCAAACGGAGTCTTGCTGATGTGTTGTAAGCGTTCATAGCGGTTCTCCTTCATATGGAAATTCACTTCGTCATCCTTGACCTTATTACCACTCATGACTCTCGCCATGAATTCATTCGTTGGAAATGATAGGTTCTCCCCCCCTGAATTGACTCACTCAAGCTTAGCTCAAAACCACGCCAATGCTAGATATAGACAGAATAATATTTTCAACTCAGCTCATCAGCCATCTTCATCGGCCTTCAGGTTACCTGCATGCAGCCCGCATTCCTTTTTGGCGGCATCCTCCCACCACCAGCGCCCCGCCCGTTCGTGCTGATTGGGCAAGATGGAACGGGTGCAGGGCTCGCAGCCGATGCTGATGTAGCCTTTGGCATGCAATTCGTTGTAAGGCACGTCGTAAGCCTCGATATAGTCCCACACCTGGGATGAAGCCCAGTTTGCCAGTGGGTTGAATTTGTACAGCGGCTTCTCGGGAGATGAAAAGGCCGTGTCCAACTCGACCTCGTCCAGTTCCTGCCGGGTCGGATTCTGGTCGCGGCGTTGGCCGGTGATCCAGGCATCCAGCTTGGCGAGATGGCGTTGCAAGGGTTGCACTTTTCGGATGCCGCAGCATTCGCCATGACCGTCGCGGTAGAAGCTGAACAAGCCCTTCTCGCTGACCAGTTGGCTCAACGCTTGTGCATCGGGCGAGAGTATCTCCAACCGGATGTCGTAGCGTTCCCTCACCTTCTCGATGAAGCGGTAGGTTTCAGGGTGCAACCTGCCGGTATCCAGACAAAAAACACGGACACCCGGCTTCAGTCTCGAAGCCAAGTCCACCAGTGCCACATCTTCCGCGCCGCTGAAGGAAATGGCGATATTATCGAAATGCGCCAAGGCCGCTTTGAGAATGAGGCGAGGATTTTTACCCGCCAACTCGGCCTGCAGGGATTGTAGATCGAATGCGCTGTCGTTCATGGTTCACTCGGCAGATAGGGTTGATTTTCAAAGGCCGGCCCAAACCGCCGTTCCCGAGCGAATGCTCCTCAAGCGAGGTCCGCCCCGCGCTCGCCGGTATTGATGCGGCCGCCTTCGATCACATCGATCACATAGACCTTGCCTGCGCCATGTTGGTGTGTGTTGGCGAACTTCATGATGGTCGTAAATATGATCTCCACCCTGTCGTCGGGAGCAAAGATTTCGATGCGCTTCTTCGCCATGAAAGGAGTGTAATCCTGGCTTGCCGCCACTTTTTCCCGCCCGAAACCCTCGCAATCCGACACGCTCATGCCGGGAAAATGGGGAATCTCCAAAAGCTCCTGGGTCAGCTTCGCCAACATGAAAGGCTGAATATAAGCACGAATTTCTTTCATCAATACACCTCAACTTTCCGGATTCTCTTCAAAATTCCGATACAGGGCCGGCAGCATGGTCAAGGTTAACAGAGTTGCGCTGATCAGTCCTCCGATGATGACCACGGCGAAAGGCTTGGCGGTTTCCGAACCGACGCTGGTGGAGACGGCCGCGGGAATCAATCCCAACATGGCCATGAGGGCGGTCATCACCACCGGGCGTAGCCGGCTGACCGAACCCAGCACGATGGCCTCGTGCAGGGGCTGTCCTTCCCTGCGTAACTGGTTGATCTGGGATAGCAATATGACGCCGTTCTGGACGGCGATGCCGAACAGGGCGATGAAACCCACGGCGGCGGAAACGCTGAGATGGATGCCGGTGATCAACAGGGCTTCCAGACCGCCGATGAGGGCGAAGGGCACATTCATGACGATGAGCGCGGCGTTCTTGACGGAATGGAAAGCCCAGAACAACAGCACGAAGATCAGGACCAGACTGATGGGCACGATGACATAGAGCCTTTTCATGGCGCGTTGCTGATTCTCGAACTGGCCACTCCAGAAGATACGATAACCCGGAGGCAAAATCACCTGTTGGGCGACAGTCTTCTGTGCCTCGGCGACGAAGCTGCCTTGATCGCGCCCGATCAGGTTGCACTTGATGGCGATGCGGCGCATGTTGTCCTCACGGCTGATGCGCGAGGCCCCCTGGTCCACCTTGATGTCCGCCAATTGCGCCAGGGGAATGCGGCTGCCGTCCGGTGCCGGCACCAACAGGTCCTCGATCGCCCCCACAGAATTGCGCGCATCCTCACTCAAGCGCACATTGATATCGAAACGTCGTTCCCCTTCCAGCATTTGCGAGGCGGGCTTGCCGCCTATCGCCATTTCGATGACCCCCTCCACGTCTTTCACATCGATGCCGTAGCGGGCGATCTTGGACCGATCGATCTCGATCACCACCTGGGCCAGACCGGACTGCTGCTCGGCGGCCACGTCGGTAGCACCCCAAGTGGCGCGCAAGATACGAGTCACCTGGTTGGCCTTGTCCTGGAGAATTGTCAGATCTTCACCGAAGATCTTGATGGCGATCTCGCCTTTGACGCCGGAGATGGCTTCCTCCACGTTGTCCTGGATCACCTGGGAGAAGTTGAACTGCAATCCGGGAAAGACCGACAGTTTCTCCTGCATGGCTTCCACCAGTTTGTCCTTGTCATCGTAGCGCCAGCTTTCCTTTGCATTGAGATCGATCAGCACCTCCAGATTGTTGAACCCTTTCGGATCGGTGCCATCCTCGGGGCGTCCCAACTGGGTCAAAACGGATTTGGCTTCGCCGAACTGGGTGAGTATCCCGCGAACATCCCTTTCCAGTTCCTTGGCCTTGGTAAGGGAAACCGGCGTCGGCAGGGTGATGGTGAGCCAGACATTGCCCTCGTCCAGCTTGGGCATGAACTCGGTGCCGATGAAATGCGTCGATGCCAGGGAAAGAGCCAAGGCGGTGAAAGCTCCGGCGAACATCTTTTTCGGATGCCGCAGCACCGCCTCCAACACCGTCCGATAACGCGTTTCCATCCAATGGACCAGGGGATTGTGAGTCTCTTGCAGTTTCGGGCCGAGCAAGTAACTCAGCAACACCGGTATCAAGGTGAGGCTGAGGATGAGGGAGCCCAGCAGGGCGAAGCTGAGCGTGAAGGCCATGGGCGAGAATATCTTCGCCTCCACCCGCTGGAAGGTGAAGATGGGCAGGAAGGCGGTGATGATGATGGCCTTGGAGAACAGGATCGGTCGCCCCATCTCCGAAGCCGTGATCAGCATGGAATGGCGCATGTGGCTGGTATTGGTATGCTGACTCATCTCCCAGGTCACTTTCACCATGATCGCTTCGACCAACACTACGGCGCTATCGACGATGATGCCGAAATCGATGGCCCCCAGGGAGATCAAATTGGCGGAGACATGCTCCACGTTGATGAGGATAAAAGCGAACAGCAAAGACAAGGGAATGACCAGGATCACCACCAGCGAGGCCAGCGCCCGCCTCAGGAACACCACCAGGATCAACAGGATCAGCCCTGCTCCCTCCATCATATTGTGTTCCACGGTTCGAACCGTATGATGCACCAACTCCGTACGATCGTAGATGGGCACGACCTTGACGCCGGACGGAAGCCCATGGGCATTCAGTTCGTCGATTTTTTCCTTCACCCCGCGCAGTACTTCGATGGCTTCACGTCCCTTCACCAATAACACCACGCCTTCCACCACATCGTCCATTTGGTTGAAACCGACGATGCCGTTGCGTGGCTGGGGGCCTATGGCGATGTCGGCGACGTTCTTCACCAAGACCGGCGTGCCATTGCGGCTCACCACCACGATATCGCCGATCTCGGCGGCGGATTTCAATAAACCTGCCCCGCGAACCACCAAGGCCTCGTAACCATGCTCGATGTAACCCCCGCCGATATTGGCGTTATTATCGGCGATGGCCCGGTAGACGTCCTGCAGGGTCAGCTTGTAGTTTTTCAACCGTTTCGGATCGACAGCCACCTGATATTGCTTGACGCCGCCGCCGAAGGCCACCACATCGGCCACCCCCTGCACCGTACGCAGACGCCGCTCGACCACCCAATCCTGCAAGGCGCGTTGCTCCACCAGCGGCATGCCTGGGGCCTCCAGCCGATAGCGGTAGATCTCGCCCACGCCGGTAGAGAGCGGCCCCAGCACCGGTTGGGTATCCTGAGGGAGGGTTACCGCGCGCAACCGTTCCAGCACCTGCTGGCGGGAGAAATAATCCTCGGCGTCGTCGTCGAAGGTCAAGGTGACCACGGACAAGCCGAAAATGGATACCGAGCGCAGGTTGATCAGATGCGGCAAGCCGTTCATCTCCTTTTCGATCGGTAGGGTGACGAGTTTCTCCACTTCTTCCGGAGCCTGGCCGGGATATTGGGTCACCACTTGTACGAACACGTTCTGCACATCGGGAAAGGCTTGCACCGGCAGGCGCTCGAAAGAGAGTATCCCGGCGACCGCCAGCATGACCGCCGCGCCGATGATCAACAAGCGCTGTTCGAGACAGAATGCGATGATGCGGTGGATCACGGCTTCTCCCCGCTTTGCACTTCAGTATCCTGCTCGGTGCGCAACAGCAAGGCCCCACCCACCACCAACCGCTCACCGGGTTTCAATCCCTCCTCGATGACGGCTGTATTCTTCAGTCTCAGGCCGACCTTGACCGGCCGTTTCTGATAATGATCTTTATCGATGACGACGAACGACCAATCGGATTCGCCCTCGGTGAACAAGGAGTTCAGGGGCACGACGATCGCTTGGTCATCCGCCTCGCTCAACACCTCGACCGAGGCGTACATGGCAGGCAGGAGCTTCTTGTCCGGATTGGCCAAGGTGCAGCGCACTTTCACCGTGCGCGTGCTGTCATCCACGACCCGGCTGATGTAATCGACGGTCGCCGTGAAGCTTTGTTCGGGAAAAGCCTGCACCGTGACCAGAACTTTTTGGCCCAAGTGAATCAACCCGATGTCCTTTTCAAAAACATCCATCAATACCCATAAATGGGTGAGATCGGACAGGACGAACAGCGGTGTGGCCAGATCGGGCCGGACCTCCATGCCGGGATTGATGGTCCGTTCGGTCACCTCGCCGGCGATGGCGGCATGGAGGGTAAAACGGTTGTCGGTGCGGTTGCCTTTCACGCCGAGGTTGACGAGTTTCAAACGAGCCCGCTCCGCCTCACTACGCGCCCGAGTCACTTCGTCCTGAGCCTGATCGAAATCCTTGCGCGGGGAGACGCCGTGCTCGAAAAGCTCTTTCTGACGCAGGAAACTGCGTTCAGCCAGTTTCAGATCGGCTTCGGCCCTGGTGTAATCCGTTTGCGCCTGGCCAAGATCCGGGCTATCCAGGGTGGTTAAAGCATCCCCCGCTTGCAACTTCGCCCCCAAAACCGCGATATTGCCGGTCACACGACCGGCAATCGGGGAGGTGACGCGCACGGTGCGGGTTTCGTCGTAAGCGATCGTGCCCGAGACCGGCTCCATCAAGGGGTGAGGACTCAGGGCAACCGACGCTTCCTTGATATAACCTCTCTTGGGCGAATTGGGGCTCAGCAATACCTCATCCTTGGGTAAGGTGGGCGGCGATTGTGGTTTCTTATCCTCGCCCTGGGGATGGCAAGCCAACAACCATAGACTCATCAGACCCACCGCGAAGCGGGTCGTCAACTTGAACAACGTCATTTGGCTTCTTCTCCGAGGGCCATCAGCAAATCCGCCCAAGCATTGCTACGGTTGGCCAGGGCGGTGTAATAATCGAGCATCATCGCTTTGTAGTTGCGTTCGGCATCGATCAAATCGAGCAAACCCGCCGCGCCTTTCTGGTAGGCAAATTCCTGGGCACTGCGCATTTTTTCGATGCGTCCCACCACCGACTGCTCGAAACGTCTCGCGATGGCGTCGGCGCTTTTCCATGCCGACAAGGCCTTGATCATGTCGGCGCGCACGCTCTGCTCCGCCTGGCGCAGGCTCAACTCGGCATTGCTCATGGCGACGCCGGCTTTGGCGATTTCACCTTCCTGTCGATAAAAGATCGGCAAGGGAACACTGATGCCGATGGCGCCGGTGTTGGTGTAATAGTTTCCGGGATCGCGGGCGTAACTGCCGGTCACGGTGACGTCGGGAATGGTCAGCCGTCGCGCCAGTTCCAGGCTTTTCTCGGCTTGCCGGATGCGGATCCTCGCAGCCTTGAGATCGGGGCGCCCTTCCAAAGCCTTCCGGGTCAAATGATCTTCCCTGGTCACTTCCTCGGCCAGATTGGCCGCGGGCCACTCATCGGTGGCGGTGATCGTCAGACTGTTTTCCGGCCAGCCCAACAGCACCAGCAAATCGGCCCGCGCCTGGTTCAGGGCCGTTTGCGCCTTGTCCAGATCGCCCTGAGCCTTCAGGCTTTCCACCTCGATGCGGGTGAAATCGGTTTCGGCAATATCGCCCACCCCCAACCGGATGTCGTTAGCCCCCATGATTTGCCGGTAGCGTTCGAGATTGTCCTTCGCCACATCCAGGTTCTTTTGCGCCAACAGCAACCCATAAAAAGCGTGACGCACGGCATTGGTCAGAGTCCGCGCAGTATCCTGCAAATCGTACTCCACCGCTTCCGTGGCCAACGCGCTGCCCTCCATGCGCAACTGGCGCTTACCGGCGGTTTCGATGAGTTGCTGGATCTGGGGCGTCAGGGCGGGGAGATAATCGGACTGGGGATCGTTGAACATCCGGGAGTTGAGTTCGGAAAACGTCAGGCTGAACACCGGATTGGGGATCGCCGAAGCGATGATCTCTTCGGCACGGGCCTGGTCCACGTTGTATTTCGCCGCGATCAGAGCCAGGTTGCGTTGATAGAACAGGGCGATGGCTTGCGGTTCGGTGAGGGTCACACCCTCTTTGTCAGGAACCTTCGCCAGCGCTGAGAAACTCAACAATGCCAGGCCCAAGCCGATGGCACGAATGATCGTCATTAAATTATTGCCTGCAAGGTTGCAAGGGATGGCCGTTCGAGGGCGAGAAATAATATCAAAATCTGGAGGTGATTTTCAGTCAAAACTATTGGACGGTCCTTACGATCGAAATTCGACGCCGTTACTCAAGACCCTGGCAACCACAAGCAATGATGACGCCATATTGAAAGACATTTTTCACCAATGGCTTAGCCACAAGCACGGCTCGTCATTGGTTCATATGAACCATGTCGTTCGAAAATCCACACCCCCATCAGGAACAGGTATCCGTTTCTGTTCCGATCAACGGACCGCCTTCGGCAAAAACAATCCATCTGAGCCATATGACTGACTCAGTTAAGGCATATGCCTCGCCCTCCTCCTCCTTCTTTTCAGGATTTCAAGCAAACCACTGATAAACATGGGCTAACGATCATGGTATCGGATGTGCAGAAGACCCACTTTCACATCATTGACAGGAGATATCACTCATGAAGCGTTTATTTGCCTTGGTTTTAGCGGTTAGCTGTGTATGGGTTGTTAAGGCCCAAGCCCATGAGGGACGTTGCGTCAAGAAAGGCGGCGACGATTGCTATTATTTGATTTTCGTGGGCTTCAAGACCGAGCCCGCTTTCGCCAATGAAGTCAACGCCCTGGATTTTCTCATCAAAAAGAACGTCAGTGGAACCCCCCAAGGCAGCCAAGCCACCAGCATTCCGGATATCTTCAGCAACGACCATTACGCGGCAGTCGACGTGAGCGGCAGCGACAAAATAACCAATGCCAGCGTCACCGTGCTGCACCTGAAATCGCAGAAACACGTCACCAGCGAAACCGATCCCGATGTCATCAAGCGCTTGGGCTTGAGGCCCTATGATGGATACGACATGCCGGACATGGGAATGCCGGGCGTTCTCGTCCACAGCATGGATCCCAATTACAATTATGAATATACCGCCCGTTTCATGACAGGGCCTGTCGGTGCGGCGAAATTCACGGCCAAAGGAGACATCAAGGGGGCCGCCTATGGCTTCCATATCCAGGCGACGATCAACGGCGATGCCATCGACGAGTATTTTGTCTGCGGAGCAGGATCGACCAATCCTACCGGCGACGCCTTTTCATGCGTATACCCCACCCTGCTCATCAAATGAACCGGAACCGGGCGGGTTTGCCCGCCCGGTTGCTTGTCAACAGGGATTGCATCGGATGAGGCATCGTTAAAACTCCAGATGCGCCCGCAATCCATAAACATCCACCGGGCCACGGTCGGCGTTGTAGCCGGGATTGGCAATATGCTGATAATCGGCGCTCAGCCAAAGGGAACTCAACACATTGAGGCTATAGAATATATCGACGACCTGCTCCGGCCGATAATGGATCCGGCCATCGCCTAGGAACCCATCGATGCCGCCCAGATTGAGATACTCGGCATGTTTGCTCGAAAGCCAGCCCTGAGCGTAGCCGACCCCCAAGGTATCTCGCCCCCTCCCCCATCGATCCCCCTTGATCAATGCCCCCAGGGATATCGATCGGTCGGTCGAGGTATAGGAGTAAACCTCCGTTTGGCCATCCGAATACATCCCTCGGAAAAATACCCCGATGTCATCCGCAAGCCTTTGCTCGAAATTGATGCCGATGCCCATTTTCTCGTTGGGTTTTCGCGCCCAACACAGATCGGGGGCCGAAACATTGTTCGAACCGTAATTGAAGTCGGTGCAGGTCGTCGAATTCCTTCGATGGTTGGTCTGATAAGCGGCGATGGCATCGTCCCATCGCCCCATGTATTCATGGTTGCGGTAGCCCAACACGCGCACCGCCCCGGGCTGCCCGCGAATGACATGTTTGTGTTCCAATTCCAACTGATCGCCATAATATCTGAAGATCCGGGAATCGACCGGCAACTGATTGGGATCCTTGGGAGGCGTTATATGAGCAAAACGCAACACCCAATCGTCATGATAGTATTCTCCCACCGCGCCCCAGGCATAACCCCTTGCATCCGCCGCGAAATCATAAGCGGCATAGGTCAGGAAAGCCATGTTGAGAAACTGCCGGCGCAAGTCTCCGGAGAAAGAATTCTTATCGAGAAAATCCAGGATACTGAAATTGCCCACGGTCAACACCAAGCGCCGGCTATCCACGACTCCGCCGAGTTGCATGGGATCGGAGGTTTGCTGGATGCGGGTTCCACCCAAACCGAAAGTTTGCTTCAAATATACTCGCGAGAGATATAAGGTGGGGTCTTCCGAGCCGCTTTTTTGAAGTTCGAAATTTTGAATGACCCCACCCAAACCGGTCAGGTTCGACAAAGGTCTTTCCGAGATGATTTCAGGCACCAGCTGAATTTCAGCCCCGTGCCAAGGCTTCAAACCCAGATAAAAGGTGGCCGTCCCGGTAAAGCTATATTCGGCGCGCGGGGATAGGGAATTGGTGCTGCCGTTCAGATTGGTATACAGCGCCGGGAATGCACTTTTCCAACTGGAAATATAGGTTATCTGCCCATAGAGATTCCAGCGTTCGTCCTTCAAATCATGCAGACCATGATCGGACAGCACATTCATGAAATCGAATTGGTCATCTTCCCTAGGTTCCGCTTCGGCGACTTCGGCCTGGGCCTTCGATACTGCGATCCCGAAGCAAAACAGAAAGGCCAATCTTAAAAACCACATGAAGATTTCTTCGTCGAATCCGGGAATCAGAGAAAGCCGCCCGTTAGGCCGGTTTAGTGAGGCATGTTACTTCGCCCGTGAGCGCAATAGCCAAGGGGGAGAAAAAACGTCCAGCCTGGATCGCCAGCATCCAGGAAATACCATCCGGCAATCGACTGGTAAAGGTCTGGGCAATCTAACATCCAATTGTTACAAAACGATGACCGCCAGACGAAGAGCCCGCCGTTGTAGCCGCTTCGAGGATGGGCTAACCCATGGGATACCCTGGCGGGGACGACAGTTGATGAGCCTAATCAGGTTCGATCTCAGGGTGGAGATCGCCGAGGGGATCTTTAACTTAAAGATCAAATGCTGTCGCGGTCGCCGTAGATTTCTCATCCCGGACGACAGAGAGCGGAGCATTCCTGCCAGGGTCCTGTGTCACTTTGGGTTTGTTCGCACGGTGTGATTTTTCGATGCTGTAATTGCTCAAGCAAAACCAGCAGGAAGCGGTCAGGGTGACTACAAAGCTGATGGTCAAATCGATTTCAATAGGCGTGATAAATGTCGGCAGCATGGGGGTACTCGATTTGTTTGGAACATTAAGCTAATGCGGCCTGCAATCAGTCCGAATGCAAACCCTGAGGAACAGGTAGCCAATAGCGGATTTTATTCAACACAGACAATGATCATGCCATATAAAATTTTCATCTCTTCGAACTGACTCGGAAGACCTACGGACATTGGGAAGACGGGAATGTCTCGTCCCTCCAGGGAACGATTGCAAAAATAGCGGGAAACACTGCAATAATTTTCCGCACTTTTTGTCTCACGCCCTCGAGTTCATGGCGAACGACCGGAACAAGCGCTGTTGGATTTGGGCTTACCATCCCCACAGGGGTGAAGGTGAGGAAGGGTGGTTACGGTCGGATCTGCGGCATTGGCTACAAAAGACATTGCCATCAATGACGCAGCAAGGCGTGGCGGCGATTTGGGAAAGGCAGCTTGCGGGGAAGAATCCACATTTCATACATGGACACCACCCACATAAACACGAAGGCCATGGCCATCCCGCCGCCCCCGACGATCACCAACAGGGCAAAGTTGGGGTTAAGCTTGGTCAGCCACCAGGACGTGATGTCCATCATCAGGAACACATAGGGCATGATGATGACCGTGGACTTCAGTCTGCAGGGGACACCGGTGGTCAGTGAAAAGATGATGCCGACGAACATGAAAATGAAGGCAATGCCAAACAGATGTATGTGCGAGACGCGGGTCAACGAAGCGATGGTCGCGCCGCTATTGGACTGGGTGCGTTCTTTGATATTCTCGAAGCGGGTGTAGTCGGGCAATCCGCCGGACTGGGCGTTGTGGCAGAGGATGCAGCGCTGTTCAACAATAGGTTTGATTTCTGCTTCATAACGTCCTTGATCGGCCCCGTCTCGCACCCACTGGATGATCTTGAAGCGCTCCGAATCGGGCAGATTCGCTTTCATCGAGCCATTCAGCTTGCTCTCCATGAGAGAGCCCGAACGGTTGCCATAATAATTGTAGACGATGTCTTCAATGGACAGTCCGATTTTGCCATCGGCCATGCCGTGGGTCATCATGATCTGGACCAAGGCCACGCCATAACCGATAGCAATGACCAGCAAGTAGCTGGAAAACAAAAGCTTGACGGATATACTTAAATTACTGAGATTGAGTGGAGGCATGACGGAGTATAGTGGTTATCATTGAAAAATATTTCCATGTATGGAAAAAGGCCACTTGTGTGGCCTTTTTCTGTCGCTTCAGGAATCGAGTTTTATTTGAAAGTCCCGGTTAATGTAGTAATGGTATTACCACCCATCGATGCCACCGTTACCGTGATGGTTTCGCCGTGGGTGATGGTGGGCAATACCCCTCCCGTGCAGTTGCCGATAGAAAAATTCGTGGTGCTATTTTTGGAATTGATACGGCCAGCCAGAGCATAATCGATTTCCTCCGTCGGACCGCTCGCCGGATAACTGAAACGAATATCAGAGGGCTGGAGCGTGCAGGTGGTGCCCGCACTATCGGCAAGCGTCAAGATCACGGTCGCGCCAACCGCCCCGTTGCTATCGAGGGTTTTACCGTCCACCGGCAGGGAAACGCCGCCGCCCAGACTGCTTTGCTTTTTGCTGGTGACATACCTGAACTCGCCTTGCCCAATGCCGCCCGGCGCGGCGGTGACATCGGCGATGAGTCCGGTAGAATGATGGGAGTGGCCAAAACCACCAGGCCCACCAAATCCACCACCAGGTCCACCACCCAATCCAGGCTGGCCTTGGGCATGGGCTATCGGGGAAGCCCCCAGCGCCAGGCTCACCGCCATGGTGGGGAAAATAATCTTCAATGATATCTTCATGTTACATCTCCAAACTCAGACATTATGTTCATGGAATAATTCGCGTAGCCAAATGGCCGTTAATACATTTGCATATACTGCGCCATAAAAGCTTGAATTCGCTACCGGGTTTGTATCATAAAGTATCATTGCATATCTTTATGTATCGAACTATCCTAAACAAACCTCATCGGCGTGCGTTTTCGATCACAATTCCTATCGCTGTCATATGGCCCATCCGACTAGAGAAACGAGGTATATCGATCACTTCCGGCGACGCTACGGGAATTATTCGACGCATTAAAGCGTCAACGATCCACATCAATAACACCCTATCCTCCTGGTTCATCCTTTCACGGATCGGTCAAGAAGCTGTCGGCAACTCAGCCCACTCCGCGCAAACTGGAACGGCCTGAACCATGGCCATGCCGGTGGGGTTTCTGCGCCATCGTTGAAAGGGTATCGTCATCAACCACAGAGCATGGCAATGCAGCGCCTGGCAAGAGCAATCGGAGGGGTTTAGCAAAGAGTCGGCGCAGGCTCTTCAACTATCGAGAGGGTCTTCCAAAGAGTCGGCGTCGACTCTTCAAGTATCGAAAGGGTCTCCTAAAGAATCGGCGTCGACTCTTGAACTATCGAGAGGGTCTTCCAAAGAATTGGCGTCGACTCTTGAACTATCGAGAGGGTCTTCCAAAGAATCGGCGTCGACTCTTGA
>JAQTSI010000348.1 GCA_028711365.1 Methylococcaceae bacterium | reverse complement strand
GGATTGCCGCCGGCGTCCTTGATCGGCTGACCGTCTACTCCCCGTTTGGGCTGTTCGTAGCTGACGGTCTCGGTCAGCGTGACGGTCTGATAGGGGCCGAAGGTTTGCACTACGCCCTGACCCACCAAAATCAAGGCCAGGATCAGCGACAGCGGCATCAGGATGTACAGCGTGCTGCGTGTCATATCCACCCAGAAATTGCCGAGGGTATCCGCATTGCGCCGGCTAAATCCGCGGATCAGCGCGACCAGAACCGCCATGCCCGCCGCGGCGGAGATGAAGTTCTGCACCGTCAGGCCCAGC
Organism: Methylococcaceae bacterium; assembly: GCA_028711365.1. GTDB lineage: Bacteria > Pseudomonadota > Gammaproteobacteria > Methylococcales > Methylococcaceae > Methylumidiphilus. The sequence goes on along the minus strand of JAQTSI010000348.1, from coordinate 4,241 downwards.
ATCTGGGTCAGATAGCTCAGGGTGACTTCACCGCTATAGCCCTGCCAGTTGGTGTTGGTGGCGAAGCTGGCCGCGGTATTGAAGGCCGAGTCCGGACTGACGCCGGGCAGATTCTGCGGATTCAGCGGCAGGTAGGCTTGCAGCCGTTGCAGGGCGTAGACCGCCAGCGCACCCAGCAGATTGAAGATCAGCATGGCGACGGCGTAATCGGTCCAACGCATCTCCTGCTTAGCATTGACCCCGCTGACCCGGTAAATCAGTCCTTCGATCGGGGCAAACCATCGATTCACCACCGACTCACCCTGATAGATACGCGCCATATACCCGCCGAGCGGCCACGCCAACGCCAACAGGGTGATGACGTAGATCGTGATCTGAAAAAAACTGTTGCCCGTCATCAGAATTTCTCCGGATAAAACAGTGCGACGATCAGATACATGAAGATGGCCAAGGCGAGGCCGCCGCTCACGAGATAAATCCAGCTCATGGCTGCCCCCTTAATTTCTCACAACCATAGACGAGCGCGACGGTGAGCCCAAAAAACAATACCGTCAATATCAGATATGCAACATCCATAACAAACCCCTTCGGAATGGACTGATGAGCAGCTTTTACTCGATGGATAATCGACCCAATACTGCGCCGAACAGAATAATATCGACCGCGATGATGATCGCCGTGGCGACGAGAGACTTTAGATCCATAGCATTCACCTCAGAACCAGAAATATCTGGAGTGCATTCAATCTACACAAAAGCCAGTAAATATTCCGTATAAACTGATGGCGTGGAGGTAAAGAAGCTGTAAAAAAGCACAACTCGCCTGAGTCAGACCGAACAGGAAGCGCTCATCAGGATTGCGTGGACCCGGTTGGACACCCTGGATTGCCCGACAACGCTCTCGCTTCGCCGGCAAGGACGCTCCCTTTCATACCGGTCTTACTGAAGGGCTTGGCAAGCATGCCAAGGAATCTTGCATGCCTGCCATAGGATCTGGCAGACCTGCCAACGGATTTAGCAAGCATGCAGAATCATTTGGCAAGTTTCCCCTAGGGTTTTGCATCATGGCACAATGGCTGTGCCTATTTGCCAAATGACTTGGCAAACCTGCAGGATGATTTCGCAGCCTTGCCAAATCTCGTTGCAGGCTTGCAGAATGATTTTGCAAACTTGCACAAGGATTTGCCAAGCCGATCCGGCGGGCGGGTGAGTTCACCCCACCAAGGAATGAGCCCGCCTGATCGCACCTTTCCTGCCACGAATAGGTCGCCCGCGTTGTACGAGGAATCGACCCACGGCCCTGCCATCCTCTTCCGGCCGCCAAAGCCGACCGCATCATCTGGCTAGGAAACTCCCGCGGCAAGATCGCCACTCACGGCCCGAGCCGCGGCCCCAGCGCCGCATATGGGCGGCGTTCCTGTTCAACACTTGCCGAACCGTGTGATCAATCGGGTAAACTACGTCCATGGACCACGATCACAGCTACAAACTGCTTTTTTCACACGCCGAGATGGTGGCGGACCTGCTGCGGGGATTTGTCCGCGAAGACTGGGTCCAGCACCTGGATTTCGACAGCCTCGAAAAGCTCAACGGAACTTATGTGGCCGACGATCTCAGGGAGCGGGAAGATGATGTGATCTGGCGGGCTCGATGGGGAGAGGACTGGCTCTATGTATATTTACTCATCGAATTTCAATCAACCGTGGATCGATATATGGCGGTACGGATCATGGTTTACCTGGGCTTGCTTTACCAGGATCTGGTCCGCACCGGGCGGCTCGCCGCCGAAGCTCGCCTGCCGCCGATATTGCCGATCGTCCTTTATAACGGCAACCGCCGCTGGAACGCCCCGGCTGACATCGCCGATCTTATCGTCCCGATGCCCGGCGGATTGGAAACCTATCGTCCGCGGCTGAGGTATTTTCTACTGGATGAAGGCTGCTATGCCGAAAGCGAACTGGCGCCGCTCCGCAACCTGGCGGCGGCTCTATTCCGGATGGAGAACAGCCAGACACCACAAGACGTGGAGCAAGTGTTGGCGGCCTTGGTCACTTGGTTGCAGGCGCCGGAGCAAACTTCATTGCGGCGGGCCTTCACCGTTTGGCTGAAACGGGTATTTTTACCGGGCAAGATGCCGGGCGTAGAATTGAGCAGCATCAACGACTTATACGAGGTTCAGAGCATGTTGGCAGAACGAGTCACCGAGTGGACGGAAGAATGGAAGCGCCAGGGTCGGCAGGAAGGCCGACAGGAGGGTGAAGCTGCGATTGTGCTTCGACTTCTGGAACTTCGGTTTGGTCCCTTGAACGAAACCGATAGGGCTCTCATACGCCGGGCCGATGCAGAAACGCTGCTTCGTTGGGGTGATAAGGTGCTGACCTCCCCTTCGGTGGAAGACGTGTTTAAAGCTTGAGCGGGCCTATGCCATACGGTGGGTGGCGGCCATCTGCCCTGGCAGGTTCCTCCCGTCAAGAACCTGCCATGGAACGATCGGTGAAACCGAAGCCCGCCTGTTCCGCCTCGGCCTCAGCGAATCTTAGCCGGTTAAAACTGCCCCCCTACACCCAATAGGATCGAGCCTTCCAGATGCAAAAGCGGGCGGGAAATGGCCTTGCTGCTGGTGTAATCGAACTCCCCCTTGAAATCGCCCTGGGCGAATAAGCCCAACTTCAAACCGCCCGGACCGGGCTGATCGACCACCCTCAGCATATATTTGGCATTTCCCTTCGCCCCGACCGTGAACTCCGTAGGACCCATCAGCTTCTTCAAATCAAAGAGGGGATCGATGCCCCAATTGAAGCCAAAATCCAGATCGCCGATTTTCTTTACCGGGTTCGGCACGGCCCCGATGATCATCGTCCGAAATGGAAAATTGGACGGAAGCGTCTCCAGAAGTTGGACGATCTGCTGATAGCTCCTCAGTGCAGGGTCACGGGGATCGTTACGGACGGGCGCGGCGAGCTTCAAATTCAATATCTGCCCGAATGAATTCAGTGGCGGAATCTGCAACAGACTGGCAGGCCGCAACAGAAACGGAGTAAAAATGGGTATCGGCAGCAAACCCGGTGTAACGGGCGTGGGTTGAAACGGCGGGGATATCCCTGGCAGCACCAGAGGCGGAATCAGATGGGGCGGGTGAATCCCGAAGGGCTGTCTCGAGTCACCCAGGCCGATTGGCGGTAGGTTTAATGAGAGTTTCGGCACGATCGCCAGCGAGAACGGCACCACCTCGTTCTCATAGAGTTTCCCTTGGGTCTGGTTCCCCACCACGCCATCCACTTGCAGCCGGTTGGCCTGCTGAAATTCCATGACGCGCGCTTGGGTCAATGGTCCAAATTTGCCGTCCACCGCCAAAGGCTGCAGGCGACGGATATGAAAGTTCAACACATCCTGAAGGGCACGGACATCATCTCCCTGATCACCGGTTCGTAGAGTTCGACCCATGACGACACCTTCTATTGATAGCCGAGTCAAATAAAGCCGGAAGGGCAATGGTTTGCCCGCCGATTCTGCATTCCCCGCACCTGTTGGCAGTAATAGCGGACAGCAGCGGCTTTATTGTAACCCCTAGCCTGCAATCCATTCCTAAACAATCGCATACACGGCCGCAAATGAAGCAGGATTTTCCGGGACGAATGCTTGTTCGTCATTGCCTCCAATGATCGTCATCATTACCCTTGAAAGTTCTATCTATTTAGATCGGATGATTTGTATTCTAAGCCGCCTATCCGGCAGTGAAGAGTTCCCAAACTGAAGCTTGAGAACCCAGGGAAGCGCATCGCTCGAAAGACATAATGCTTTGATCTTTCCATGGCAATTATTGCCTAAACGAAGCTGTAAATATTTACATTGACTTGACGAACAAAAAGTTTAGCATCGCCATCCAAGGCATAATAACATCAAGGTATTAGACGATATAAATCTTATCGTCATAACAGGTAAAACTACCCAATGGCGCCTTATAGAAAGTTGGGCCTGGACGTCTCGTTTTTTTATCTTACCTGAAGGAGTGAATTGTGGATACCACGCAACTAACAGCACTAGTTAGCCTCATTCTAGCGCTAAGCATCGCATCGGAACGACTCGTAGAAATTATCAAAGGTTTTATCCCTAGCTTATTCCCTTATCACTCCAATTTTGGCCACTTTTTTGCGGGTTTACCGCTTGTGGGTAGATTGCCGATATGGCGCAGGAGGTTCTGCATTGGCTCGGGGGACAGCGGTGGGCCTTGGGCGAGGCGCT
>JAQTSI010000051.1 GCA_028711365.1 Methylococcaceae bacterium | reverse complement strand
GGAACATCTGCGGGGTCAGTGCCCGCCAGACATGGTTACGGTCGACGGTGTCGACGATGATGCCGTTCTCCACTCCCTTGAGGGTGTCGGTGGAGGGCAGGGCGAGGATGCCGCCGGTAGGATCCTGTTGCAGGGTTTCTGTGAGTTTGATCACATCGGCGCGGGTGATGCACAGTCTGGCCGCATCATGCACCAGCACCCAGTCGTCGTCGGCAGCGAGCCCTTCCAGCCGTTCCAGGGCGGAAAGCACCGAATCGGCTCGCTCCTTGCCGCCTTCCGCGGTGAGTATCCGGGGATGGTCCCGAAAAGGCAGATTCGGCCAGAAACCGTCATCCTTGCCTAGCGCCACTACCACGGCGGCAAGGCATTCGACGCTCAAAAGACGCTCCAGGGTATGCTGAAGCACCGGTTTGCCGCGCACTTGCAGATATTGTTTGGGAATCTCGCTGCCCATGCGCTTGCCGATGCCGGCGGCCGGGACGATGCCCCAGAATGCGTGTTCGATGCTCATCAATCGGGTTTGTCGTCGGTTGGGGGCTCAGCATCCGCCGGCTGATCCTCGTCTTGGTCCGCCGGTTGGGCCGCTTGGGGTGGGGCCGGTTTGGCCTTGGGGGCTTTGAAAGGCTGGGTTTTGCGGATGGCCCGCTTGGGCTTTTTTTCTTCCACAGGTTTTTTCGCCGCCTCCGGTTTGGCAGGGGGAGCGGGCGGAGGGGCTTCGTGGTGGGGATCTATGATCTGCACGAAGGATTCGCCTTCCCGGATCATGCCCAGATCCTGGCGTGCCCTTTCCTCGACGGCGTCCAGGCCTTGCTTGAGGTCCATGACTTCGGCCTCGAGGGCGGCATTACGCTCCCGGCGTTTGCCACCCTCCTGGCGCAGTTCCTGAATTTGATTGCCGAGACGCTGCAACTCCATCATGTTGCCGTCGCCGAACCAAAGCCTATATTGGAGCAGGCCGATCACCACCAGCAGTAACGCCGTGATTTTGTTCAGTCCGGCCACAGGCTAGGGTCGCTTAGAGGGCCCGTTTGAAAGCGTTGCGGCCCGCGTATACCGCCTGGCTACCGAGTTCTTCCTCGATTTTCAGCAGGCGATTGTATTTGGCGACGCGGTCGGAACGGCTGAGCGAGCCGGTCTTGATCTGGCCCGCGGCGGTGGCGACGGCCAGATCGGCGATGGTGACATCCTCGGTTTCGCCGGAGCGGTGGGAGACCACGGCGGTGTAGCCTGCGGCCTGGGCCAGACGGATGGCTTCCAGGGTTTCCGTTAGGGTGCCGATCTGGTTGACCTTGATGAGGATGGAATTGGCGATTTGTTGGTCGATGCCTTCCTGGAGAATCTTCGGGTTGGTCACGAACAAATCGTCACCCACCAACTGAATTTTCTGTCCCAGCTTGTCGGTCAGCAGTTTCCAGCCCTCCCAATCGCCCTCGGCCATGCCGTCTTCGATGGTGATGATGGGGTATTTGGCAACCCAGCCGGCCAGGTATTCGGCGAACTCGATCGAACCAAAGGATTTGTCTTCCGATTCCAGCAGGTAGGAGCCATTCTTATGGAATTCGGAACTGGCCACGTCCAGTCCCAGGTAGATGTCCTGGCCGGGTTGGTAGCCGGCTTTCTCGATGGCTTGCAGGATCACGCCGATGGCGGCTTCGTTGGAAGACAGATTGGGAGCGAAACCGCCTTCGTCGCCGACGGTGGTGGCGAGTCCCTGGTCATGCAGCACTTTTTTCAGGCTGTGGAAGACTTCGGTGCCGTAACGCAGGGCTTCGCGGAAGCTGGGTGCGCCTACCGGCAGGATCATGAATTCCTGCATGTCCACGCTGTTGTCGGCGTGGGCGCCGCCGTTGATGATATTCATCATCGGCACCGGCAGGAGGAATTCGCCGGATTGGTTCAGATGGGCGTACAGGGGCTTGGTATTGGCCGAGGCTGCCGCATGGGCGCTGGCCAGGGACACCGCCAGCAGCGCGTTGGCGCCCAGTCTGGCCTTGTTGTCGGTGCCGTCCAGTTCGATCATGCGCCGGTCCAGGGTTTCCTGGTCGTTCGCATCCAGGCCGATGACGGCGGAGCGGATTTCCGTCTTGACGTTCTCCACCGCCTTGAGCACGCCCTTGCCCAGATAGCGGGATTTGTCGCCGTCACGCAATTCGATGGCTTCGCGCGAGCCGGTGGAGGCGCCGGAAGGCACCTTGGCGGAACCGAATGCGCCGCTTTCCAGGACGACTTCCGCTTCGACGGTGGGATTGCCACGGGAGTCGAGTATTTCACGCGCTCGCACTTCTACGATTTTGCTCATGTCTCACCTTAAGATTATTGTGGGATGGAAATTATTTCTTTAATTCGCGCCCCGAAATCCTATGAGGGGTGCCCAAACGGTTTTTATTCGATCATGCCCGCAAGTCCTATTGAGTTGCCCCAAACCAGGTTCAGCGTCCAGCCATTCCTTCATGCAGGGCAGGGTCAGCAAACCGCTTCAGCGTTTGGCCAATGCAGGGCGGGCAAGCAGAAGCCTGTCCTGAGCTTGCCGAAGGGAGGCCGTCCTATGTCCCCAAAGGCAGCTCAAAACTTCCCGCCACAACCCCAGGAACGGTAATATCCTCATCCAAGTTTTCCCAGCGTAGGGCAAAACCATTGAGCCGCAAGTTGACTTCCCGTAGCTGTTCGTCTGTCGCGTCTCGCAGAAGCTTGAAGCGATCTGCGGAAAATCCAAATAGCCTGCCGTCGGTTAGTTCCAGCATGATCATTCTTCCATCGACCCAGACGCGGATCGCAGCGGGCTCCACTTCCTGCGTTTTCTTAGCGGCCATGGGCTTCATGGTATTTCTCCAAAAACAGTTGTTGATGTTGGAAAACCAGCTTTTCAATTTCCCTTAACTCATGGGCCGGAATGCCTTTGTTACGGGCTAGGCGGATGTTTGGCTGTAGCCAGTACTTGCATTCGGCATCAGATGTTGCAACATGGATATGCACAGGCTCGGTTCTCTCGTCCGAGTAAAAGTGGAAGCGGTAAGCTCCAAGGCGCAATATCGTCGGCATGGAGGGAATTTTTAAGCCTACAAAAACCCGCTAGATTTAACCACCCGATCCAAGCCCATCAACATTTCCAACAATTCCTCCATCTTCGCCAAAGGCCAGGAATTCGGGCCGTCGCTCAAAGCCTTGTCCGGGTCGGGATGGGTTTCCATGAACAATCCTGCAATGCCCACGGCCACGGCGGCTTTCGCCAGGGTGGGCACATGCTCGCGCTGGCCGCCGGAACAGGCTCCCTGGCCGCCTGGCAATTGCACCGAATGGGTGGCGTCGAACACCACCGGGCAGCCGGTGTCGCGCATGATGACCAGCGAACGCATATCGGAGACCAGGTTGTTGTAACCGAAGGAGACGCCGCGCTCGCACACCATGATGTGTTGGTTGCCGGTGGCGAGCGCCTTGGCGGCGACGTTGCCCATGTCCCAGGGAGCCAGGAATTGGCCCTTCTTGATGTTCACGGGCTTGCCGGTGGCGGCGACGGCCTGGATGAAATTGGTCTGCCGGCACAGGAAAGCGGGGGTTTGCAGTACATCCACCACGTCCGCCACTTCGCCCAAGGGCGTGTCTTCATGCACGTCGGTCAGGACGGGAACCCCCAAGCTTTGCCTCACTTTTTCCAGGATTCGCAAACCCCGCTCCAGGCCGAGCCCGCGAAAGCTTTCGTGGGAAGAACGATTGGCCTTGTCGAAAGAGGATTTGTAGATGAAGTGGAGGCCCAGCCGAGCGCAGATTTCCTTCAATTGGCCGGCCGTGTCCAGGGCCAGTTGTTCGCTCTCGATGACGCAGGGGCCGGCGATGAGGAAGAAAGGTTGCTTCAGGCTGGCTTCGAATCCGCACAATTTCATGATACTTCCCTCACCCTAATGCCTCGCCCAAGGGAGGCGGGTTTTTGCGCCGATGGTGCTCGCTGGCGGCACGCACGAAGCCGGAGAACAGGGGATGACCGTTGCGCGGGGTGGAGGTGAATTCGGGGTGGAACTGACAGGCCAGGAACCAGGGATGATCCGGGATCTCGATGACTTCCACCAGCCGGCCATCCAGGGATTTGCCCGAGGTGCGCAGGCCCGCTTGTTCCAACGTCTTCTGATAATAATTGTTGAATTCGTAGCGGTGGCGGTGGCGTTCGGTGATGACATCCTTGCCGTAAAGCCGGTGCGCCAAGGAGTCGGCCGACAAGCGGCATTTCTGACCGCCCAGGCGCATGGTCCCACCCAAGTCGGAATTGACGTTACGATATTCCAGTTCGCCGGATTCATCCTGCCATTCGGTGATCAGGGCGATGACCGGGTGCGGAGTGCCGGGCAGGAACTCGGTGCTGTGCGCCCCTTCCAGCCCCGCCGCGTCGCGGGCGAATTCGATGACCGCCACCTGCATCCCTAAGCAGATGCCCAGATAGGGGATTTTCTTCTCGCGGGCGTATTTGACCGTGGCGATCATGCCTTCGATACCCCTCTCGCCGAAACCGCCGGGCACCAGAAGGGCGTCCACACCTTCCAGGCTGGCGGTTCCCCGGTCCTCGATTTCCTCCGATTCGATGAATTTGATGTTCACCTTCGTGAGGGTATGGATGCCGGCGTGGGTCAGCGCTTCGGTCAGCGACTTGTAAGCGTCGGAGTGGTTGACATACTTACCGACGATGACGATGGTGACTTCCTGTTCCGGGTTTTCCAGGGCATTGACGACGCTTTTCCATTCGCTCAAGTTGGCAGGGGGCACATCGAAGCGCAGTTTTTTCACCACGATCTGGTCCAGGCCCTGTTCATGCAGCAGCATCGGGATGCGGTAGATGGTATCGGCGTCCTCGGCGGAGAACACGGCGTCTTCGTGGACATTGGTAAACAGCGCGATTTTGCGGCGCTCGGCTTTGGGAATGACGCGATCGGAGCGGCAGATGAGGATGTCGGGCTGGATGCCGATGGTGCGCAGTTCCTTGACCGAATGCTGGGTGGGCTTGGTTTTCAGCTCGCCGGCACTGGCGATGTAGGGCACCAGGGTGAGATGGATGAACAGGGACTTGTCTTCACCCAAATCCACCCGCATTTGGCGGATCGCTTCCATGAAAGGCAGCGACTCGATGTCGCCGACGGTACCGCCGATTTCGATCAGGGCGACGTCGGAGCCTTCGGCGCTCTGCTTGATGAGGCGCTTGATCTCGTCGGTGATATGGGGGATGACTTGCACGGTGGCGCCCAGGTATTCGCCCTTGCGTTCCTTGCGGATGACGTTTTCGTAGACCTGGCCGGTGGTGAAATTGTTCACCTTGCGCATGGTAGCGCTCAAGAAACGTTCGTAATGACCCAGGTCCAGATCGGTTTCAGCGCCGTCCTCGGTGACGAACACCTCGCCGTGCTGGAACGGGCTCATCGTGCCCGGATCGACGTTGATATAGGGATCGAGTTTGGTCATGGTGACCTTGAGTCCGCGGGCTTCGAGGATGGCCGCCAGGGAGGAAGCCGCAATGCCCTTGCCGAGCGAGGAAACCACGCCGCCGGTGATGAATATGTATTTGGTCATGAGCCGTTGTGAAGAGCTAGTCGTTGCGAAGACCTCGTGACGGGCAGGCGCTTCGCAATGGTCGGGAATGGACTGGCATTTTACCCGACCGGACCCTTCTCGTCATCGCTTTTCCTGAACGTCTGCCTTACCATAGAAGGCTGAGACTCACCGCTAGGGGAATCAGGATTCATGAAAACGAGTGCAAAATGTTGCTGGGTGGCTGCGTTCGGCGCGGTTCTGATTTCGGGCTGTACCTGGGTGGATTTGAAGCCCCAGGCCGAAAAGGTGAGGATACTCGCCCCGCAGGAAGTCGGGCGTTGCAGGGAGGTCGGTCGGGTGAGCGCCAATACCGCCGCCAAGATCGGTTTCATCGCTAGGGGCAAGGACTCCGTGCAGGAAGAGGTTCACCGCCTGGCCAGGAACAATGCCGCCGACATGGGGGGAGACACGATCGTCGCCAGCGGGCCGCTGATCGACGGCGAGCAGCCGTTCAAGGTTTACCGCTGCATCAATCCCTGACGTCATGACACTAACCCCTTCCCGTTCCGTTGAATTGCCTTCCCAGCCCATCTCCGAGGAGGTTCTGCTCGAAAAATACGCCAAAGGCGATGAGCAAACCGCCGAGGATATATTCCGCCGCGTCGCCAAAGCCCTGGCAGCAGTAGAAAAAGACCCGGCTTATTGGGAAGAGCGCTTCCTATACGCCCTGCAATCGGGCTTCATCCCGGCGGGGCGCATCCTATCGGCTGCCGGCACCGGCATTCAGGCCACATTGATCAACTGCTTCGTCCAGCCAGTCGGCGATTCTATATCCGAACCCGATGAGAACGGAAAGCCCGGCATCTACACCGCCCTGGCCGAAGCCGCCGAGACCATGCGCCGCGGCGGTGGGGTGGGCTATGACTTCTCCGCTATCCGTCCCAAGGGAGCCTTCGTCAAGGGAACGGCTTCCCGCGCTTCCGGGCCGGTTTCCTACATGCGGGTTTTCGACCGCTCCTGCGAAACCGTGGAATCCGCCGGCAGCCGGCGCGGGGCGCAGATGGGCATCTTGCGCTGTGGCCACCCGGACATCCTCGAATTCATCCACGCCAAGGACAAACCCGGCGAGCTGTCCAACTTCAATATCAGCGTAGGCGTGACGGATGAGTTTATGCGGGCGGTATCAAATGCGGAATGCGGATTGAGGAATGCGGAGGAACCGATTGCGGAATGCGGATTGCGGAATTCGGAGGTAGACGAGACCGCAGCGCCTCCGCAATCATCATTCCGCAATCCGCAATCGAATACTCCGCAATCGCCTGCGCTTCCGCAATCCGCAATCCGCATTCCGCAATTGAACCTGTGGGACCAGATCATGGCTTCCACCTACGATCACGCCGAGCCTGGCATCATCTTCCTGGACCGCGTCAATGCCGAAAACAACCTGGCCTATTGCGAAACCATCTCCGCTACCAACCCCTGTGGTGAGCAACCCTTGCCGGATTATGGTTGCTGCTGCCTGGGCAGCATCGATCTGACCCGTTTCGTTTCCAGGCCCTTCACGGATCAGACCGTTTTCGGTTTCGAAGCTTTTATCCAAGTCGTCGGCGTGGCCGTGCGCATGCTGGACAATGTGCTCGATGTGACCTATTGGCCATTGGAGAAACAGCGCCAGGAAGCGATGAGCAAGCGTCGCATCGGTTTGGGCTTCACCGGTCTGGGCGACGCCTTGCTGATGAGGGGGCTGAAATACGATACCCCGCAGGCGAGAGATTTTGCGGCCAGCCTGGCGGAAAATTTGCGCAATGAGGCCTATCGATCCTCAGCCGAGCTTGCCGAGGAAAAAGGATCGTTCCCGTTGTTCGATCCCGAGCGGTTCCTGCGCACCGGGTTTTCCACGCGCCTGCCTCAGGATCTGCGCGAGGACATCCGCCGCCGTGGCCTGCGCAACAGCCATCTGCTCAGCATCGCGCCCACCGGAACCATCTCCCTGGCCTTCGCCGACAACGCCAGCAATGGCATCGAACCGGCTTCCTCCTGGGAATACACCCGCCGCAAGCGTCAAGCCGATGGCACGGTCAAGGAATACCGGGTGGAGGATCACGCCCATCGCCTATACCGCGAACAGGGCGGTGATGTCGAAAATCTGCCAGAGCAATGGGTCACGGCCCTGGAAATCTCCGCCATGGACCATATGCGCATGTTGCAAGCGGTGCAGCCTTACATAGATTCGTCCATTTCCAAGACAGTGAATGTGCCGGCGGTTTATCCGTTCGAGGACTTCAAGAATCTCTACCTGGAAGCCTGGAAAGCCGGTCTCAAGGGCCTGGCCACCTACCGACCCAATGCCGTGACCGGGCAGGTGCTGGTGGCCGAGCCGGTGAAACCGGAAACGACGGGAGCCAGGCCGGATTTCGATGAGTCCGACCCGGACCGCCGGTTGCGGCTGGAGAAAATCCCCGAGCCGGCTTTGGCCTCCCTGCGCTGGCGGCGCAGGCCGCGCCCGACGGGGGGCAACCCGGCCTGGTGTTATTTCGTCGAGCATTCGCTGGGTGCGTTTGCGGTTTTCGTCGGTCATATGGAGGATGGAGGGAGACATCCCTTCGAAGTCTGGGTCAACGGCGCCGAGCAGCCGCGGGGGCTGGGCGCTTTGGCCAAGTCCTTGTCCATGGACATGCGCTCCAACGATCACGGCTGGCTGGAGACCAAGCTGAAAAGCCTGATCAAAGCCCAAGGCGATGACGGCTTCATGCTGTCCATGCCACCCGAGGGCGAGCTTTTGCAGGTGCCCAGCCTGGTGTCCGGCTTTGCCCGGTTGGTGCATTACCGCTGCCAGGAACTGGGGGTCTTTAAGCGCGTAGGCGAAACCCCGGTGCTGGATGCGCTGATGTCGCCCAAGGAGCCGAAAACCGGCACCAACGGCACCCTGTCCTGGACCGTGGATATTCATAATCCCGCCACCCTGGATGATTTCGTCATGGGGCTAAAGGAGCTCACCCTGCCCAACGGTCAACGCCGGCCCTATTCGGTGTGGCTGTCCGGTGAATATCCCAAAGTCCTGGACGGGCTGTGTAAGAGCCTGTCCTACGACATGCGCGTGGTCGATCCGGCCTGGGTCGGCGCCAAGCTGCGGCAATTACTGGATTTTCCCGAACCGCGCGGCGATTTCCTTGCTTGGGTGCCGGGGGAGAAGCGGAAGATCTCCTATCCCTCCACGATCGCTTACCTGTGCCGCCTCATGCTGCACCGTTATTCCATGCTCGGCATCCTGGACGAGGAAGGTTTTCCGCTGGACGAGATGGGCGTGATGGTGGCATACGAGGCCGACAATGTGATCAGCCTCAAATCCCGATCCGTCGGCGCGATGGAAACCCGCCCAGGCAAGCGCTGCCTCGAATGCGGCAATTACGCCGTCATCCGTAAGGACGGTTGCGACTTCTGCACCGCCTGCGGAGCGACCGGAGCTTGCGGGTGAAATTCGGTATCCGCGGCAGCTCTAGCCCGGCAGCTTTTCCACTCGCCCACAAGCCGCGGATTGCAAGGCGGCTACCAGGGTTCGGCAATTGGTTTTCGCATCTTCCAGTGAAAGCCATGGCGATTTGCCGGTTAACACGCATTCACTGAAATGCTCGATTTCCAGTCTGAAATGATTGGCTGCCGGTAGCCGCTCCAGCCCGCATCGCCCGTCTTCCGTCCACCACGAAATTGTCGGGACATCGCCGGGATTTTGCCAGACGGTATGGCATTTTATGCCGCCTTGGGTTCCGGTGATCTCGTATTCCGAGCGCCGCGCACACTCGAAACTGACATCGAAATGGGCGTATTTCCCCCTACCGAAGTCGATGATGCCACCGCTGCTGATATCCGCCCCGCTTTCGACATAGTTTGCCATCGCCGTCACCGCGACCGGAGCTTCGTCGAAAAACAGCCGCGCCGAATGAACCGCATAAGGGCCGATGTCCCACATAGCGCCGCCACCCCGTTCGACGCTTTCGGCCAGGCGATACGTCCGGGCCGGCCGCATCATGAACGAGTAACTGGCGCGCACGGATCGTACCTCGCCGATCATGCCGGAGCGAATCAGTTCCATGACCCGCGCATGTTGCGGATGGAAACGGTACATGAAGCCTTCCATCACCGTCACCTGATGCCGAAGCGCCGCCGTTTCGATGGCCTCGATGTCCGCCACGGTCAGCGCCATCGGCTTTTCGCACAGCACATGTTTACCGCGCTCGACAGCTCGCAGGGTCCATTGGGCGTGTTCGTGATTGGCTAGCGGCAGATACACGGCCTGGATTTCCGTATCGTCGAGTAGTGCTTCGAGTTGGTCGTAAACCCTCACCCCCTGTCGTTGCGGGGCATATTTTTCCAGCGTGGCCGCGGCGGCTCCGGGGCGGCGGCTGGCAACGGCGATGAGTTCGGCATTGGGCGCTTCGACGATGGCGGGCATCAACCGTTCATTGATGCGGGCCGCACCGAGGATACCCCAGCGAAGTTTTGATGATTGAGGCATGAATTGACTCCTGATGTTGGGTGGCTCGCACATCATAGTCGTAGGTTTCAAACCTTGTCACTTCGCCTACCATTGCCTGTTGGCCCGATTACGAAAGATTCATCCACAGAATAGGTGGAAAAAGCTGTGGATAAGTTTGTGGATTGTCCCGCTCGGCGGCATGAATTCGGCCTCCTGGCTGGATTGTCCAATTCCTGGACAGGCTTCGATTGCCCTCCTTGACAATATGCAAGTCTTTGTAAAATATAATGTATATCGGTATTGTTCCACGCAAGTGATTGAATTGCCTCCGTTTGGTAACATTCTTCAAAGGCTCGCCCGCAACGGTGGATAACTGTAGAGACTCGCTACTTTCTCACTGGCAGGTTGGCACGGGAGTAGGGTTCAAACCTTGGCCTCGTCGATACGGTCGCGATTGACTCGATCACGGAGGGTTCATCCACAGAATAGGTGGAAAAAGCTGTGGATAAGTTTGTGGATTGCCCCGCATGGCGGTATGAATTCCGCATCTCGGTTGGATTGCCCAATTCCTGGACAGGCTTCGGTTGCCCTCATTGGTAATATGTAAGTCTTTGTAAAATATAAATTATGACGATTTTGTTTCGCGCAAGTGATTGAATTGCCTTCGTTTGGTAACATTCATCAAGGGCTTATCCATGGCGGTGGATAACTGTACGCTTCCTGTGTTATGCACGGGAATGAATAAAAAGACCGCTGAGTAAAAAGACCGCCTGTCCCGGCGGTGTTTTTGTGTAAAATGGGCGAGGTTTTAAGTAGACGACCGGGATCCCTCAGTGGACCACATCATGAGCTTTGATTGTTCCTCCCGCTTCCCGCGTTCTGCATGGGCGCAGGTCCTCAATATGCCTCGAGCCGACGCCATCATGCCGGTGCGCGCGGCTCGTCGGTTTTTCGCGTGAGCCTTATGGAATTGCACGTTGCCGTCGGCGTCATCCACAACCCGGATGGGGCTGTTCTGGTCGCCCGCCGGCATGAACATTTGCACCAGGGGGGGCTGTGGGAGTTCCCGGGCGGCAAACTCGAACCCGGCGAAACCGCCAGGCAGGCTCTGCGCCGTGAATTGCACGAAGAGCTGGGGATCTCCGTGGAGCAAGCTTGCCCCTTGATCAAGATTCACCACGATTATCCGGATCGGCGCGTATTGCTCGATGTCTGGCGGGTAGGTGCCTTCAGCGGCAATCCCCAAGGCCTGCAAGGCCAGCCGATCCGGTGGGTTTCTGCTGACGAACTGCTCCGGCTCGAATTCCCTGCGGCCAATAGACCCATCGTCGCGGCGGCGAGGTTGCCCGACTATTATCCCATCGTGGATGGCGATGACGGCGAGGCTATGTTGAAGCGACTCGAGGTTCTGGCTGGCAGCGGCTATCCGCTTGCGCAATTGCGCGCGAAAAAGCTGGATGAGCGCGCTTATCGGATGTTGGCCGAACGCGCGGTGGAATTCGCCCGCCCATTGGGGATGTCGCTATTGCTCAACGGCGATCCCGAACAGGTTAGGCAAACCGGCGCCGCGGGTGTACATTTGACCGCCAAGCGCTTGATGACCCTGCGCCAGCGCCCGCTGCCGGAGGATCTTTGGGTGGCGGCATCCTGTCACGGAACGGAAGAACTTCTACAGGCGAAGCGGATCGGCGTCGATTTCGCCGTGCTTTCGCCGGTCCTGGCTACGCCCAGCCATGCCGAGGTCGAACCCTTGGGTTGGCCCCGTTTCGGCGCATTGATGACAGGGGCCCAGTTACCGGTTTTCGCCTTGGGCGGCATGACCCCGGTCCATTTGGCGGAGGCCAGGCGCCTGGGTGCTCAAGGCATCGCCGGGATCCGAGGGTTCGCTGGCGGGTAAAGATTTCGGGTGTGCACGATAATGGTTTAATGCGAACTATTTTGGTGCCATTAATGGCGAGGGCGCTTTGGCGCATCCGGAAAAATGCAGCATTCGCCAATAGATAAAAATGCTGTTTTGGTTGGTATGATTTCTGTATACGAAACTGCCTGTTAAATTTTATACACCCCGATAATAAAAGAGGAGAAATGCATGACGCCCCAAGACGTACTTCAGATGATTAAGGAAAAGGAAGTCAGATATGTCGATTTTCGCTTCGCCGATACCCGCGGCAAGGAACAGCATGTCACCGTCCCCGCCAGCACCATCGACGAAGATCTATTCGAAGACGGCAAGATGTTCGATGGCTCGTCCATCGCCGGCTGGAAAGGCATCAACGAATCCGACATGATCCTGATGCCCGACGCCTCCAGTGCCGTGATGGATCCGTTCTTCGACGACGCCACCTTGGTATTGCGTTGCGACATCATCGAACCTTCCACCATGCAAGGCTACGAGCGCGATCCCCGCTCCATCGCCAAGCGTGCGGAGGCTTACCTGAAATCTACCGGCATCGCCGACACCGCCCTGTTCGGACCGGAAAACGAGTTCTTCGTGTTCGACGACGTGCGCTGGGGCTCCAACATGCAGGGCAGCTTCTACAAGGTCGATTCCGAGGAGGCGGGCTGGAATTCGGAGAAAGTTTACGAGGACGGCAACATCGGTCATCGTCCGGGCATCAAGGGCGGCTACTTCCCGGTTCCCCCGGTCGATTCGCTGCAGGATCTTCGCTCTTCCATGTGCGACACCCTGGAGGAAATGGGGCAGGTCGTCGAAGTCCATCACCACGAAGTGGCCACTGCCGGCCAGTGTGAGATCGGCGTCAAGTTCAACACTCTGGTGAAGAAAGCCGACGAAGTCCTGGTGCTGAAATATGTGGTGCAGAACGTCGCCCACGCTTTCGGCAAGACCGCCACGTTCATGCCCAAGCCCCTGGTCGGCGACAACGGCTCCGGCATGCATGTCCACCAGTCCCTGGCGAAGGAAGGCAAGAATCTGTTCTCCGGCGATCTATACGGCGGCCTGTCGGAAACCGCATTGTTCTACATCGGCGGCATCATCAAGCATGCCAAAGCCCTGAACGCTTTCTGCAACGCTTCCACCAACAGCTACAAGCGTCTGGTGCCGGGTTTCGAAGCGCCGGTCATGTTGGCCTATTCCGCCCGCAATCGCTCCGCTTCCATCCGCATCCCCTATGTACAGAATCCGAAAGCGCGCCGCATCGAAGTGCGTTTCCCGGACTCCACCGCCAACCCTTACCTGGCTTTCGCCGCCATGCTGATGGCGGGCCTCGATGGCATCCAGAACAAGATCCATCCGGGCGATGCCATGGACAAGGATCTGTACGATCTGCCGCCGGAAGAGGAGAAGAACATCCCGCAGGTCAGCCATGCGTTCGATATTTCGCTGGATGCCCTCGATAAGGACCGCGAGTTTCTGACCCGTGGCGGCGTGTTCACCGACGACGTGATCGATGCCTACATCGACCTGAAGATGCAGGAAGTGACCCGATTCCGCATGAGCACCCATCCGGTCGAATTCGACATGTACTACAGCCTGTAAATTTCCTTAGCCCGGGAATTCCCAACCAAGCCGCAAGTCCACTGGGCTTGCGGCCTTTTCATGTCCGCTTCCTATTAAAACCCTTAAAGACTCATGCCATATCTGGAACCCAATAGAGATTATCGCAACGATTCACTGCGCCATGATGCCGAGTTTTCCGAACAAGAGATTCATGTGGATACGGCCAAGCATTACGATGATTGTTATTGGGATTATCGGACCGCCTGGTTCGACAACGAGAATCTGGCACTGCATTACGGCTATTGGGAAGATCACATCAAAACCCATAGTCAGGCCTTGTTGAACAAGAATCGCATCATGGCCGAAATCGCCGGCATCCAGCCGGGGGACCGGGTTCTGGATGCCGGTTGCGGTATCGGTGGCAGTTCCATCTGGTTGGCGAAAAACATCGGTTGCCAGGTGATAGGGATCACCGTCAGCGCCCAACAGGTGGAACATGCAAAGCGCAACGCCCAGCGCCATGGCGTTTCCGATAAGGTGGATTTCCAGGCGGCGAATTTTTGCACGACACCGTTTGCAGATGAATCGTTCGACGTGGTTTGGGCGATCGAAAGCAGTTGTTACGCCACGGACAAACGGGATTTCTTCCGCGAGGCTTTTCGCCTGCTGCGCAAGGGGGGAACGCTGGTTGCTTGCGACGGTTATGCCACCCGCCGGGAGTTCAATGAGGAAGAATGGCAAGCGGTGATGGATTGCCTGAATGGCTGGGCGGTGCCGAATCTCGCCACGGTGGAGGAATTCCGGCAAGGTCTGGAGGAATGCGGATTCACCGAGGTGCAGATCACCGAGGCCACCCGAGAAAGCCTGCCCTCCTCGCGCCGGATGTATCTGACGGCCCTATGGACCTACCCCATGCAGCTGATCATGCAGTGGCTGGGATTACGCAAGAAAGCCCAGACCGCCAATTTCAAGGTGGCGCTCGCTCAATGGAAGGTATTCAACGAAGGGATGGTCCGCTATTGTCTGTTCAGGGCGAAAAAAGCGTAAAAACCCAAGCTGACCGCCGTGAGATTAGGCCATTCATCGTCCCGACCGACGCGGACGCCTCGTACATTGTGAGCGACAGGATGAGGATCAGCCGCTCCAGGCGGTCCACCTGTTCCCGTTACGAGTCTTCCCATTCAAAGCCCCGGTCTTTTAAGCCGGAGAACGTCGGCTCGATGGCCCAACGCGCGGCGTAGTCCAGCACCGCAGCCCGCATCGGAGCGCAGTCCATGGCAATGATCCAAGGCTAGGGGGTGGCCCGCCTCGTGCCCCGGTCACTCCCGAGATCTTTCGCTTCAGCCTGCGCATCGAAGCCCATCTCTTCGCGACTTTCATCGCAACTGCCTGCAGGTGATGCTAAAAATTCAACGCCTTCCGGTTGGCGTCGGGTCTGATGCCGCGCGCCATCCTCGAAAAAATCTGTGCGATCCAGAGAGATTGATGTCCATCTTCCCCTCTTCGATGGCCGATATTGGATTCTCCCCGGTTTGCCCAATCTGACCCTGATCAGCCATTGCTCCTGAAACGTTTGGGTCTGACCTTACCCTGGCAATCCCTGCCATGTATCCAAATACCCGTGACTGCCGCCAACCTCATAGTGGCTAGTCGTGCCGGTTTGTGGGATCCCGTCCCAGCGGTTTCAGTGGCGTAGCTCGGCCTAAAATGCCGAATTGCGAAAATCGGGTTGCAACAGAAATTTAGGGCATATGCCATGGATCTGTGTGGAATCTCCCCATTTCTCGCATTACTGATGAATTGAGTCATCATAAATTACTGTTTTATCAGGCATAGTTCGTTGGCACGGTTTGCGCTCGATCTCGATATATTACCGTAGCCAGATGAGTTCTACGACGAAGCGCAGAAATCGCATGCTAGGTATGGGCTCATTTTTCAAGCCTAGAGAAGATTCTAATGAACAATAACCCTCTATTTACCGTAAGTGTTTTAGCTGTGGCAATTAGTCAAGTTGTGTATGCGAAGGATGAAGAGCCCATCGTTCTTGAAAAAGTAGTTGTGACTGGCAGAAAACCGTCTACTGGACCATTAACAAAAAGTGAAATCAGCGTTAAGGAAATCACTGAACGCCAAGCGCAGATTCAAGATTCCACCAAATTATTGGAAGACATTCCAGGTATAAGTTTGCAAGCCGGAGGTGGTGTATCTTCACTACCGGTTATCCATGGTCTCAATGATGACCGAGTTAAGATTGATGTTAATGGTATGAGCATTACCTCGGCGTGTGCCAACCATATGAATCCGCCTCTATCTTACATAGATCGCACTAACATTGGAAAAATCACAGTATTGCAAGGAGTTACTCCAGTCAGTATGGGGGGTGACAGTATAGGCGGTACCATTATCGTACAATCACCAGACCCCATATTTGCTGAGCCCGGTAAAGATATTTTACTCGATGGTCGCCTTTCGTCATTTTACCGCAGTAATGGTGATGTTTTTGGAGGCAGCATCGCTGCAGGTATAGCGAATCAGAATGTTAGATTGGATTACACCGGTTCTCATAGCCAAAGCGAAAATTATAGTGACGGCAATGACAAGGCCGTCAAATCGACATCCTATGAAAATCAAAACCATGCTATAAACTTGGCGCTCAAGCTTGACAATCACTTGCTTGAGTTTCGTGGCGGGCAGCAACACATTCCCTATCAGGGATTTCCGACACAGCGTATGGATTTGACTAGAAATGATAGTATTTTTGGAAATCTTCATTACAAAGGCAAATTTGATTGGGGCAATTTGGAAGGTAAATTGTATTTGGAAAATACTATCCATGGCATGAATTTCATGGATGACAAACTGACATCAAACCCTGCCAGCGCACCGGGGATGCACTCACCCATGCCTATGGACGTTCGTGGTCATAATTTCGGTTATAAAATACAAGCGGAACTGCCGATTAATGAATGGCATTTGATTAGAGTTGGTAATGAGTTCCACAGTAACCGATTGAATGAATGGTGGGATGCTGTTCCACCCTATGTGGGTGCGCCAAGAACCGCTAGGGGGGGGATGTGGCCAAATGATTTCATAAATCTTAACAATGCAACGCGTGATCGTCTCGGCACGTATGCGGAGTGGGAAGTAAATTGGTCACCTGAATGGAAATCAATGTTGGGCTTACGCTATGATCACATCATGGCGGACACGGGGAACATCCAGCCATACAAAGATCCCATTATCTCGCCAACCAATTCCACGGTACTGGAAGCAGCGAGGTGGAATAAATTGGGTCATGAGCGAAATTACGATACATTGGATATGACTGCTTTAATACGCTTCACACCCAATGAAATCAGCCAATATGAATTGGGATATGCGCGCAAGAACCGCGCACCGTTCATCTATGAACTATATCCCTGGAGCACCTCAAGCATGATGATGAGCATGATTGGTTCTTTTGGAGACGGTAATGGTTATGTTGGTAATTTGAATTTAAAATCAGAAACGGCGCATAACATTACTTTAACGGCAGAATTTCATGATGCTGAAAATAATACTTGGGAAGTCAAGGCCACCCCTTATTTCAGCTATGTAGAGAATTTTATCGATGTTGACCGTTGTTCGACTTGCATACAACCGACGAATGGCTTTTATTTTCTCAGATATGCAAACCATGACGCCCGGCTTTGGGGTTTTGATATGAGCGGTAGAGCCGATCTTTATCAGGATGATATCTTTGGTAAATTCTCCACTCATACTATAATGAGCTATGTTCGTGGAGAACGCATGGACGGTGGTAATCTTTATCATATGATGCCTTTCAACCTCAAACTTAGTTTAGATCATAAATTGGAAAGCTGGAAAAGCAGCATTGAAATGCAGTTTGTTGACGCCAAAACGGACGTGCAGGCGATTCGTAACGAGCTTCCCACGTCTTCCTATATTCTGTTAAATGCCAAAACTGGCTATCAATGGAAAAATCTAAGAATTGATGCCGGCGTGGACAATATACTTAATAAACAGTACTATCATCCATTGGGCGGGGCTTATACGGGTGATTACTATGCCATGAGTATTTCTTTCCCCGATGCCGGTTTTAGGAACAACCGCAATCTTCCAGGCATGGGGCGTTCGGTATTCGTTGGCATGACGTTAAGCTTTTAACTATGGCTCTACGAGGATCGATGTCAAGTTCCTATAGGCGTTGCAGTAATTTGCCGTTTCTGCGGATTTTTTTGTGAAGTGAGAGATGGGATAAATCGAAGGAACCGCCATGATGGTCGAGCAAACCTGCTCCAAGCCCAGTCGAAGGGCCGATTCAAACGCAATGCAAACTTCGGATAGTGAATGCGCGGATAGATCCGAGTTTCCCTCGGCACGCTATTTCCAAATCCATTTCGAATATCTTGAAGATCTGCTCGGTGAAGCCAGACAAAGTCTCGAGTCATTGCGACAGCAAGTTGCCGAATTTCGGCAAAACACCGATGACAGCCCAGCCGACAAGGCCGGAGGCTTGGCGCGCACCTCCGCCGGGCCATCCATCCAGTGCGATGACAAACGCCGCGGATTGCCACGCAAGGTCTTACAGCCCTTTGATTCGGCGGTTGGAGCAGAGCCGGAGGGATGAACATCTACCCTTTTGAAGGGAGCCAGCCATCCGGCGGAGCTGGAAAAATAGTGGTCGCTGACATTCCCGTGACCTGGCGAAGGCCACTCGCCGTCGCGGCCGCCTCCATCCTGGCTGCCGGGCTGCATGGCCTGGTTTGGTTTTGGTATATGAGCCGCCCGAAACCGGCGCCGCTGATCGAAGCGACGCCATTGCCTATGATCGATATCGCTTTATCTGCTTCTCCGACAGTTCCTCAACCGGTGGCGAGCCCTCCACCCGAATCGCCCAAGCCGCCCCAAGCGGCAAAGAAACCGAAGCCCAAGCCCGTGAAGAAACCCAAGCCCGTGCGTAAAGTGTCCGAGCTCAAACGGGTCGAACGGCCGAAAGAGGAACCCCAACGGGAAGAAGCACAAGCCGATAGCCCCACACCGGCGGCTCCACCGACATCGGTGGGAGCGGTGCATGAACGCGTAGCGTCTCCCCCTCACGAGACCTATACCCCGGCCAGTTCCAACGCCCATTATCTGAACAATCCCAGGCCGGTCTATCCCGATGTCGCTCGCAGCCGCAATTGGGACGGGCTGGTGCTGCTGCGGGTGCATGTCACCGAGGACGGCCATTGCAGCGAGTTGTCGGTGCAGCGTTCCAGCGGCCACGAGATGCTGGATGAATCGGCCATGGAGGCGGTGAGGCGATGGCGATTCGTACCGGCCAAGCGTGGCGAACTCGCCCAGGCCAGTTGGGTCACGGTGCCCATCGAATTCCGTCTGGAATGAACCGGATGAGAAGCTGTCTCGGCGGTGAAGACGCGTGAGAGCGGGTTTTTCAACACGCTCTAAATCGGTGAGGGAGTGGCAACAGCAGGCGCAGGCCTACAATGATTGTGTCGTCAGGGAAGCGAATGCGGACAGCGAAATCATCGCCAAGTCGGCCAATGCCGAGCAGGAGCAGTTTCGTGCCGCGGTGGAAAAAATCAAGGCCACCGCGAGCGCGACCAAGGCCAAGCTGGACCGCCAGTGATGCGGCATTGGACGGGATGCAAGCGACTCAAGGGATGGCGAGTAGTCCTCTCACTGCGCACCAATAGCGGCATCGTTCTGACCGGAGCCATGCAGCCGCCCGGATCTTGCCGAGCGCGTTCCTGCTCTATTGCTGCAGCGTCACGAACGACAGCTTGCCGATGCCCGAGCGCTGGGCGCAGGCCATGACCTTGGCGACCTGGTCGAACACGGCGGCCCGGTCGGCTTGCAGTTGGATGCTGATCTCCGGGTCCCTATCCTGCAGCGCTTTCAGTTCTGCCCCCAACGATTCCAGCGGCACCGGCT
>JAQTSI010000050.1 GCA_028711365.1 Methylococcaceae bacterium | reverse complement strand
GTTGTCCAGGGCTTCCTTGGAATAGCCTTTGATTTTCGCCGCTTTCTGGTTGAGCAGATCCAGCGGTGGCAGTTCTCCGGGCCGGGCGGGCGGCAAGTCGGCGGGTTTGAGTTTTTTCATTGCCGGCGGCTTGGCTGGCTCGGGTTTTTCCACCACGGCCAGCGCAGGCTTGCCGACCGGCTCGCGCGGAGGTTTGGTTTTCTCCCGTTGGACGGCGGGAGAGGTCGGTAGGGCCGCATCGGCGCGGGTGGCGGCGAATACCGAGAAGAAGCCGTTGACGACCAGCAGCGAATATTTGCCCATGGCATCGATCATGCTTAGCCAGGAGATTCCGCTATACAGGGAGACGCCGAGCAGGAAGACGGTGGCCAGCAGCACCGAGGCTCCGGTATGGCCGAACGAGCTCAGGAATCGAGCGGCGATCTCCTGGCCCAGTATGCCACCGCTGGATTGGGGCAAGTCGAGGGCAATGCGGGGCAGATGGATTTCGCAAAGCGCCGTGCCGGCGGTGATGACCGCCAACAAACCCAGTCCGCGCATGATCTGGGTCAATGAAGTGGGTTTGGCCCTGGCGGTTTCGTGCTTGTAGATGGAATAGCCGTAGACGGCTAATTGCAGCGGAAGCAAGTAGGAAAGCACTCCGATCAGGGAGAAGCTGAAGTCGGATAACCAGGCGCCTACCGCTCCGCCGCCGTTGATGATGGGCTTGCCGGCGCCGGAATGCGTCCAGCCGGCGTCTTCCAGGTTGAAGGTGAACAGGGAAATGAACAAAAACAGGGCAACCGCCGCGAAAGTCAGGAAGATCATCTCCCGCGCGCCCTTGCGCAGACTTTCGGCGATGTCGGTGGTAGCTGGTACTTTCTTGTCTGTTTGCGACAAAATGCTCACCAAATCAAATAAATAAGATATTATTGTTCAGGATTGGCCGGTTTTAATCAAGTGCCAGCCGTTCTCAGCAGGAATTGCTGAATCAAACAGGGCCGGACTTTACGCGGCAAAACCGGGTGGTCATACTACCTCATTTTCCCGATCGATGTAGGGGGCTGGCCCGGGCCGAACAGGGCGGGCCTTGAACCCTTCACCACTGCTTAGTCGCATAGAGGTAGAGATGACCGAAACCAGACATTGCCGGCTGCTGATCCTAGGCTCCGGCCCCGCCGGCTATACCGCCGCCGTTTACGGCGCCCGCGCCAACCTCGATCCGGTGATCATCACCGGCATCCAGCAGGGCGGCCAATTGACCACCACGACCGAGGTGGATAACTGGCCGGGCGACGTCGATGGGGTGCAAGGGCCCGAATTGATGGAGCGCATGCTGAAACATGCACAGCGCTTCAATACCGAGGTGATTTTCGACCATATCCATAGCGCCGATCTTGCCGTCCGCCCGTTCAAGCTGAGCGGCGATTCCGGGGTTTACACCTGCGACGCCTTGATCATCGCCACCGGCGCCTCGGCCCGCTACCTGGGTCTGGAGTCCGAGGAAGCCTTCAAAGGCCGTGGCGTTTCCGCCTGCGCCACCTGCGACGGATTCTTCTACCGCGGCAAGCCGGTTGCCGTCATCGGCGGCGGCAACACGGCGGTGGAAGAAGCGCTTTATCTTTCCAACATCGCCTCGAAAGTCACCGTGGTGCACCGGCGCGACAAGTTCCGCTCCGAGAAGATCCTGTCCGACAAGCTCGTCGACCGTGCCAACACCGGCAATGTGGAAATCGAATGGAATTGCGTGCTGGACGAGGTGCTGGGCGACGATATGGGGGTCACCGGCATGAGGATCAAGAACGTGCAGGATGGCTCCGTCAAGGACATCGCCTTGGACGGGGTGTTCGTCGCCATCGGCCATTCCCCCAATACCGAAATCTTCGCCGGCCAACTGGCGATGAACAATGGATATATCAGCGTGAAGGGAGGGAGCGAGGGCAACGCCACCGCCACCAGCATTCCCGGGGTGTTCGCCGCTGGCGACGTGGCCGACTCGATCTATCGCCAGGCCGTCACCTCCGCCGGTTCCGGCTGCATGGCCGCGCTGGATGCGGAGAAATACCTGGACGACCTGGGATGACTCCGTTCAGGGTGATACCTGTCGATTTGTAAAAGTCGTCGTTCCTGCAGGGATTGCCGGAACCCAGACTCCAGGGATGGCGTGGCCTTCGAGCATCCCGGCAACCTGGATACCGGCGATCCCTGCCAGTATGACGGCGCATTGAAAACTATCGGCGAAACCGATGGGTGATGAGTTCCGCTCAGGTCAGTATAACTGCGTAACAACGCCGGAGGATTCAATGTCTGTCGGTCAATTTTGCAACCGCGATACCGTCATCGTCAGGAAGCACGATACCATCGTCGAGGCCGCCAAACTCATGCGCCAGCATCACGTCGGCTGTGTGATCGTGGTGGAGGACGACGCCCATGGCACCGTCACCCCGGTGGGCATCGTCACCGACCGCGATTTGGTGGTGGAAATCCTGGCCAAGGAGGTCGACCCCGATGTCGTCACCCTAGGCGACATCATGAGTTTCGAACTGGTTGCCGCCCAGGAGGACGACCGCTTGTGGGATACGCTGCAACGGATGCGCATCAAGGGCGTCAGGCGCATTCCCGTGGTCGACCGCCATGGCGCACTGAAGGGCATACTTTGCAGCGACGATCTGTTGGAAGTGCTGGCCGGTGAAATGGGCGAGTTGGCCAAACTCATCAGCCGCGAACAATTGCGCGAATTGAAAACCCGGGGCATGGAGTGAGCTTGACCAGAAGGAGCTTGATTGTTATGAAAAAGCAATTGCCCAAACTGACAAACGATAAGGAGACGGAAACCTTCATTGCCGAAGCCGACCTGACCGAATACGATCTGTCCGGTCTGAAACCTGTGCGTTTTGAGTTTCAACCCAAGGGACGAAGCATCACCCTGCGCCTGTCGGAACCTCTGTTAGAGGCCTTCAAGGAGGAGGCCGAGCGGTCAGGGATACCCTATCAACGTTTCATCCGTCAGACGCTAGAAAATGCAGTGCATCATCAGAAAAGCCCTTAAGGGTTTGGCCGAAAACGATTTCCCTGAACTGTGCTGGATCGAGATCGACCGATGGTTAATGCTAGCCGTCGCCTTGCGGATGGTGACGGCCGCGCCGCCTGCACTATCTCAGTGTCCACGGTTGCTGCTGTGTGATGGCGGCGGCAATGACGCCAATCGGCCTGCATTCAAGGAATGCCTAGCAAACACTCTCCGATCGGTTAGGGCTGGAAATCCGTGTGGTGCATTTTTGAAGTACGATGACCGAGACTACATCTAAAAGAAAACTGGGCTGGCGCGAGTGGGTACGGCTGGATACCCTGGATCTGCCGCTGATGAAGGCCAAGATCGATACCGGCGCCCGCACCTCGGCCCTGCATGCGTTCGAACTGCACCCCTTCGATCGTGATGGGCAGCAATGGGTCCGTTTCAGCATCCATCCCCGCCAACGCAACAGTCAATTGATCCATGTCTGCGAGGCCCCGGTCGTCGATCGCCGTCGGGTGACCGATTCCGGCGGCCATCGCGAGATGCGGTATGTCATCCAGTCCCTGCTCACCCTGGGCGATGACACCTGGCCCATCGAATTGACCTTGACCCGCCGCGAAACCATGCGTTTCAGGCTCCTGCTGGGCCGCACCTCACTGGCTCAGCGTTTCTATGTCGACCCCGAACTTTCCTATTGTCTGGGGAAAAAGCCCCATCAAATCAAAAATCGATGAAATTGAACCTGTTTGCACGACTTTTCACCCTCGTTTCGATATTGACGCTCATCGGCGGCTGCGCCGGCAAGACCGGCATGACCAGCCAGCCTTCACTGGCGGTCCCCATCCCGCAGGAGGACGGCGAGCTGAATGCCCTCATCCGCGATATGGCGGCCAGTGTCAGCAATGGCCAGATCGCCTCCCGTTTGGCCGCGGACGATCGGCAATTCCGCCTGCAACACCTGGCTAGTGCAGTCCGCTCTCATGCGTTCCAGCAGGAGCAGCGATGGAGCCATCCAAACTCCGGCAATGCCTTCATCCTCAAACCGTTAGGCCAGCAAATCGTCGATCCCTATACCCGGCAGAACTGTTTGGCGCTGGAAGAGGTCCTGATCCCGATTCAGGGGCGGAAAATCCGTGAAAACCGCCGCGCCTGTCAAGATCTACATTCCGGTCAATGGAACCTGGTGCAGTAAGAACAAATCTTTCATATCAGGCGCCATGAAACTGATCCCGGTTCATGGCATAATATTTGTTCGATTATGATCTATTCCATTCCAGGGCATGATGTCCTATAGCGATGAAGAAAACCTGCGGCGACTCGGCCTGAAAGTCGTCCGGATCGAGGCCGAGGCGGTATCGGCCCTGGTTCATCGCATCGATGAAGGCTTCGCGGCGGCCTGCAAGCTCTTGCTCCATTGCGCAGGGCGCATCGTGGTCACTGGAATGGGCAAATCGGGTCATATCGCCGGCAAGATCGCCTCGACCCTGGCCAGTACCGGCAGCCCCGCGTTTTTCGTCCATCCCGGCGAAGCCAGCCACGGCGATTTGGGCATGATCACGCCCAAGGATGTAGTCCTGGCTCTGTCCAATTCCGGCGAAACCGAAGAAATCCTCACCATCTTGCCGATCATCAAGCGCCTGGGTGTGCCCCTCATCGCGATGACCGGGAATTCGGTTTCGACTCTGGCGCGGCAAGCCGATATCCACATCCATATCGGCGTCCACGAAGAGGCTTGCCCCTTGGGCTTGGCGCCTACGTCCAGCACCACCGCCGCCTTGGTCATGGGGGATGCGCTGGCCGTGGTCTTGCTTGAAGCGCGCGGTTTCACCCGGGAGGATTTCGCCCTCTCCCATCCCGGCGGTAGCCTGGGCAGGCGGCTGCTGTTGCATGTGCGGGATGTCATGCACAGCGGCGATGAGATACCTGCCGTGGCGGAAACGGCATTGATCCGTGATGCGGTGCTGGAGATGACCGCCAAGAAACTGGGCATGACCGCCGTCGTCGATACGGAAAATAAGGTCCAGGGCATCTTCACCGATGGCGACTTGCGCCGTTTGTTCGAACGGGCCGGCGATATCCATGTCACGCCCATCGCCCAACTGATGACCCGCGACTGTACCCGCATCGAGCCGGATCGTTTGGCGGCGGAAGCGGTCCATGTCATGGAGGAAAAACGCATCAACGCCTTGCTGGTGGTGGATGGGCAAAACCGCTTGCTGGGGGCGCTCAACATGCATGATTTGCTGCGCGCGGGAATCGTTTGATTTTGATGGGACATTAAAGGATGGATATTCACGAAAGGGCGGCAAGAATCCGGCTGGTGATTTTCGATGTGGACGGCGTGCTGACCGACGGCAAGCTGTTTTTCGACGAGCGGGGCACGGAATACAAGGGGTTTCATTCCCGTGACGGCCTGGGCATCGCGCTGTTGCGGCAAACCGGAGTCGAAGTGGCGGTGATTTCCGGGCGAAACTCGAAATCGGTGACGCAACGCATGGCGGGCCTGGGAATCGAACGGGTGTTCCAGGGGCAGCAAAACAAGCTGGCGGCCTTCGACAGGCTCTGCCGGGATCTGAACCTCGCCCCCGAGCAGGTCGCTCATGTGGGCGACGACTTGCTCGATTTGAGCCTCATGCGCAGGGTGGGGCTCGCCGTGGCGGTGGCCGACGCCCATCCCGCCATTCTGCCCTTTGCCCACTGGCGCACCGTCAATCCTGGCGGCTTAGGCGCGGCGCGGGAGGTTTGCGATTTGATCATGGATGCCCAGGGTCATCTGCAGGGCATCATCGAAAGCCATTATTGACCGGCCATGGTAGATTGGAGAAATGCCTCGTTTTATTTGGTTCTGGCCCTGCTCAGCGCAGGCAGTTGGTGGCTGGCCGACAAACTTTTTCCGCCGGATAGCGCCCCGGTTCAGGCAGAAACCGACAACGTCGATTATTATTCGAACAATATCCACCGAATCGTGCTGGATGTGACGGGTAAACCCAAGGAATCCCTGTTTGCCGTGACCATGACCCATTATAAGAACGATGATCGGACGGAAATGGAAAAGCCGGTCATGACGCTTTACAAACAGGACAAGGAGCCCTGGATCATCCATTCCGAAACTGGAACTTCGCTTTCCGAGGGCCAAGCGGTATTGCTCCACGGCGATGTGCTGATTACCCGTAAAAACGATCAAGGCGAGGAGATCAAGATCATCACCCGGAATGTGAAATATACCCCCAGTGAAGATTACGCCGAAACCGCCGAACATGTGGAAATGCTGGGGGCACACGACGTCAGCAGCGGGACAGGCGCAAAAGTCCATTTCGAGCCAGAACTCCTGATCCAATTACTCGCCGATGTACGGAGAAAGCATGAAATGCAATAACACGGTCTTACTGTTCGCCTTCCTGCCCATGGCCACGCTGCCCGTCCAGGCATTGGAGACGGACTCCAAGCAGCCCATGTATATCGAAGCCGACACGGCGACTTACGACGAAGCCAAGGGGCAAACCGTGTATCTCGGCAATGTCCATTTCACCCAGGGCAGCATCGAGTCCTTCTCCGACAAGATGATCGTTTATCAGAAAGAAGGAAAAACCGAGCGGGTGGAGACTTTCGGTAATCCTACCCGTGTCAAGCAGACCCCGAACCCCGGCAAGGCGGACTGGCATGGCTTAGGCCAACGAGGCGAGCATTTTCCCGACACGGGTATCCTGATCCTTTACGAGAAGGCCATGGCCTGGCAGGGTGATAAACCGGAAACCAGCGATCGGGTCAACAGCGAGCGCATCGAATACGACAGCCGTAAGTCGGTGATGAAAGCCGGTGATTTCACCAAGGGTGGTGGCCGAGTCCATGTGACGCTGCAACCGGAAGACAACGAGTCCCCCAGTAAGGCAAAATGACGCTACTTACCGCCACGGACTTGAGCAAGGTCTATAATAAACGTCGCGTCGTGGACGGCGTATCGCTGAACATGAATAGCGGTGAAATCGTCGGCTTGTTGGGTCCCAACGGCGCCGGCAAGACCACCAGTTTTTACATGATCGTGGGGCTCATCAAACCGGACTCGGGAGCTATTCAGCTCGATGAGAAACCGATCACACATATGCCCATGCACGCCAGGGCGAAATTGGGGGTAGGTTATCTGCCTCAGGAACCGTCGATTTTCAGGAAGTTAACCGTCGCCGATAATCTGCGCGCGGTATTGGAACTGCGGGACGATCTCAGCAAAGGTCAAATCGAGCTTCGGATCGAGGAATTGTTGGATGAATTCAGCGTCACCCATCTTCGCAACCAGCCTGCCATCGGCCTGTCCGGTGGGGAACGTCGGCGGGTGGAGATCGCCAGGGCGCTGGCTTGCGAACCCCGGTTCATGCTGTTGGACGAACCTTTTGCCGGCGTCGATCCCCTTTCCATCGTCGATATCCAGAAGATCATCGATCATTTGCGCAAACGCGGCATCGGCATTCTGATCACCGAGCACAACGTGCGGGAAACCTTGGGGATCTGCGACCGGGCTTATATTCTGAACGATGGCAGAGTCATCGCCGAAGGCAGCGCTCAGGAAATCGTCGATAACAACGAGGTTCGCAAGGTTTATTTGGGCGAGAATTTTTCACTTTGAGTTTTATCACCGATGCGTTCGTTCTTCAAAAAATGCATTAGAATGAAGCAAAAGTTGGACCATTGATTTAACGGAAACATCGGCTTCAAGCCCCATGAAACAAACTCTTCAATTACGGCTCGGTCAGCACCTGACCATGACCCCTCAACTGCAACAGGCCATCAAGCTATTGCAGATGTCCACTCTCGATCTTCAACAGGAAATCCAGCAGGCGCTGGATTCCAACATGATGCTGGAGATGACCGAAGAGGAAAACCTGCAGATGGAAGGTCCTGAGATGGCGGAGACGGTGATTGCCAAGGAAGCCGAATACACCGAAATCCCCAATCTGGACAAGCAGTCGGAGATACCGGAAGAATTGCCAGGCGATGTCTCCTGGGAAGATGTCTACGACACCATCCAGTCTTACACCGCCTCCTCAAAGGATGAGGAGCAGGATGATTTCATCTTCCAGCGCGGCCCCATCGAAACCCTCCAGGATCATCTGCAATGGCAGTTGGAAATGTCGCCCTTCAGCGAACAGGATTATGCCATCGCCACCGCGATCATCGACTCGGTCAGCGAAGATGGTTATCTAGCTTCGAGCATCGAGGATATTCACCAGGGCTTGCTGGAGCAAATCGACGATCTCGACCTGGATGAGGTCATGGCGGTGTTGCACCGGGTGCAGAATTTCGATCCGCCCGGCGTCGCAGCCCGCGATATCGCCGATTGCCTGGGGCTGCAACTCAAGCAATTGCCGGACGATACGCCCTGGAAAGCCGAGGCGCTGGAATTGGTGGGCCACCACCTGGAACTGTTGGCGAAGAGGGATCTGAACAAGCTCAAACGCGCCCTCGAACTCGAGGATGAGGCCATCAACCAGGTCATAGCCCTGGTTCGTACCCTCGAGCCCAAACCAGGCCAGCGCATCGAAGCCCAAGAATCCCAGTACATCATCCCCGATGTGATCGTGTCCAAATCGGCCAACCGATGGATGGTTTTTTTGAACCCGGAAATTGCGCCGAAGTTGCGGATCAATCCGTTTTACTCCAACATGATCAAGCGGGCGGACAACAGTTCGGATAACGTGACCATGAAAAACCACCTGCAGGAAGCACGCTGGTTCATCAAGAGTCTGCAAAGCCGGAACGAAACCCTGCTCAAGGTCGCCAGGTCGATCGTCGAACATCAAAAGGAATTTCTGGAATACGGCGAGAAAGCCATGAAACCGTTGGTGCTGAGAGACGTGGCCGAGGAGGTCGAAATGCATGAGTCCACCATTTCCCGCGTCACGACGCAGAAATACATGCACACTCCCAATGGTATTTTCGAGTTCAAATATTTCTTTTCCAGCCATGTCTCCACCGATACCGGAGGAGAATGTTCCGCCACGGCCATCAAGGCCCTACTCAAGGAAATCATCGATCAGGAAGATCCGGCCAAGCCCCTGAGCGATCATGCCATATCCGCTCAATTGAAAGGGAAAGGTATCAATGTGGCCCGCAGGACCGTGGCAAAATATCGGGAAGCCATGTCCATTCCGTCCTCCAACGAACGAAAACGAACATTCTGAAACCGCTCGTTGGCCCCATCCCAACTCGAAGGAGTCTTTCCATGCAACTCAAAATCACCGGCCATCACATTGAAGTCAGCGAGGCCTTGAGAAATTACGTCAACGAGAAATTTCAGAAGCTGGAACGTCATTTCGAACAGGTCGTCGATGTCCATGTCATCCTTTCCGTCGAAAAACTGGTGCAAAAGGCGGAAGCCAATGTCCACGTCAATGGCGCCAATTTATTCGCGGAGCAAGAAGATGCCGACCTCTATGCCGCCATCGACGGCCTGATCGACAAACTGGATCGCCAAACCATCAAGCATAAGGAAAAACTCAGCGAACAACACCGCTAAGAGTTTACAACGCTAAAATCCTGCTTTGATGGATCGACAAGAATCCCGACATCCATGAAACTGGTCATCATCAGTGGACTTTCTGGCTCAGGCAAGAGCATCGCGCTGGAGACGATGGAAGATTGCGGTTATTACTGCATCGACAATCTGCCCGTGGCGCTGCTCGATGAGTTTGTCCACGAAGCGATGATCGCCAATAAAACCATTTTCCAGAAAACCGCATTAGGTATCGACGCCCGCAACCAGAGCGAAAGCCTCAGTCAGTTTCCCGAAACCCGGGAAAAGATCAAAAACCTGGGCATCGATATCGAAGTGCTCTATCTGCAAGCCGAACCGGCCACCTTGTTGAATCGATTCAGCGAAACTCGCCGCAAGCATCCGCTGACGGACCTGAGCCATCCTCTTTCGGAAGCGATCGAACTGGAGAAGAAACTGCTGGAACCGGTGATTCGGCAGGCCGATCTGGTAATCGACACCACATTCACCAATGTCCATCAGTTGCGCGAACTGATCCTGAAGCGGGTGAACGCCAAGTCGGATCGATTGATGTCGCTTTACTTCCAGTCTTTCGGATTCAAGAATGGTCTTCCCCGGGATACGGATTTCGTTTTCGACGCCCGTTGTCTACCCAATCCCCACTGGGAGCCGGCCTTGCGAAGCAAGACGGGAAAGGATGCGGAAGTGGCTCAGTTCCTGGAAAACAGCGAGGATGTGCGCCACTACCTCGATGACATCATCGCTTTCCTTCATCGATGGATACCTCGTTTCGCCGCGGAGAACCGCAGTTATCTGACCGTTTCCGTCGGCTGTACCGGCGGGCAGCACCGTTCGGTCTACTTGGCCGAGGCGCTGGCGAGCCATTTTCATGACAGTCCCTATGACATTTTGCTCAGGCACAGGGAACTGCCCGGATCTTGAAGCGCAAGCAAAGAGCGTAGTCATGAGCAGGCGTTGAAGAAGAGTGTCGATTCGTCAGGCCGTCTGATAATGGCGGGCTTGGACATGGAACATTTCCGCATAAATCCCCTGACGCCGCAGTAGTTCCTCATGGGTTCCAAATTCGCTGATGCGGCCTTCGTCGAGCACGAAAATCCGGTCGGCCAAACTCACCGTAGAAAGCCGGTGGCTGATCAGGATCGCGGTGCGGCCTTCGGCCAGTTGACGAAATCTTTCCAATACCTGGGATTCCGCTTCCGGATCCAACGCACTGGTCGGTTCATCCAGGATAATGATACCTGCGGAGCGCAAAGCGGCCCGGGCGATTGCAACCTGTTGCCATTGCCCCATCTGTCCCCGCTGTAGCGCCTGGTAATAGACCGCGAAATGGCTGGGGGCTTGTCCAGTAAAGCACCTTATGCGGCTTCGCGCACACTCATTTCGACGTGCAAGCCAGCCACTGCCGCCATGTTGACTAGGGCATCCAGGCTAAACAGGCTGATCTTGCCTCGCATAAGGTCGGAGACACGCGGTTGCGTGACGCCAAACAGCTTGGCCGCCTGAGATTGGCTCAGACCGGTGCGGTTGATGTGTTCTTTCAGAGCCATTATCAGGGCCGAGCGGAGTTTCATGTTCTCGGCTTCCTCTGGCGTATCCTCGATAGCATCCCATACGCTGATAAAGCGTTCGTTACTCATGAGCCTCGCTCCTTCATTAAATCCCGATAGCGTTTCGCGGCCAAGTCCAGGTCCGTTTTGCTAGTCTTTTGCGTTTTCTTCTGAAAGCAGTGCAGTACATAGACAGTATCGGCAAACTTCGCTATGTAGATTACCCGGAACGCACCGGCAGCGTCCCGAATCCGAATTTCACGAACCCCTTGCCGACTGTGTTTATCGGCTTCCAGTCGTCCGGTTCATAGCCGTGTTGCACCTGGTCGATCTGGTGTCCAGCCTCGTGCCGTGCCGAGGCGGGGAAGGAACGTAGGTCATCGAGGGCACTGCCCCGGAATTCGACAGGCGCTGGGTTGGTCATTGGCTGGATTATACATAATATTGTATTAGTTAACAAACCTTCCTGTTCGCACAGTCCATAAAATCACGCCCCTGCCTCTGTCCCGAGGTTTAACCGGACATGCGTCCACTGACATCGCGTAGTTGTAACGTTTGGTCATTTTTTTGCCAATAGCTGAGAAGGCTCGAAGTTAGGGAGCTAAGCGCTGTTAAGGCACAATAGTTTTCCACAGATTTTGTGGATAAAGCCATGTCTGAACATCAGTCACGGGTTGCGTGGTGGGCGCCTTGAGTGGCGGATAATAGCTTATCCATCTCGGCAGTCACGAGGTGTTTTCGCTCGCTCATCGTTGTTGCCTATAAAGTGGCTAGGTCATGGGCATGCGTTGAAGAGAAATGTCGACTCGTTTAGGCCGTCTGATAATGGCGGGCTTGGACATGGAACATTTCCGCATAAATCCCCTGACGCCGCAGTAGTTCCTCATGGGTTCCAAATTCGCTGATGCGGCCTTCGTCGAGCACGAAAATCCGGTCGGCCAAGCTCACCGTGGAAAGCCGGTGGCTGATCAGGATCGCGGTGCGGCCTTCGGCCAGTTGACGAAATCTTTCCAATACCTGGGATTCCGCTTCCGGATCCAACGCACTGGTCGGTTCATCCAGGATGATGATACCTGCGGAGCGCAAAGCGGCCCGGGCGATTGCAACCTGTTGCCATTGCCCGATGCTCAAATCCTCTCCCCCAGCAAACAGCGTTCCCAATTGGGTGTCGTAGCCACGAGGCAGACCGGCTATCATCCCGGCCGCCCCACTGAGATGGGCGGCTTGCTCGATGCGCTCGGGTGAGTCCAGGGCGGAAAGATCGCCGATGCCGATGTTTTCGCGGGCGGTAAAATGATAGCGGCCGAAATCCTGGAAGACTACGCCGATCTGCCGCCGCCATTGCTCACCGGAGAGATCGCGCAGATCGATGCCGTCCACCCTGATACACCCTTCGGTTGGATCGTAAAGCCGGCAAAGTAGTTTGATCAGCGTCGTCTTGCCCGCGCCATTCTTACCGACCAAAGCCACCGTCTCACCCCCGCCGATCGTAAGATCGATGGACTCGAGCACCGGCCGGCTCCCGTGCGGGTAATCGAAGCGGACTTTCTCGAAGCGGATTTCACCTCGCAAAGGGCAGGGGAGCGGGCGAGGATCTACGGCTTCCCTGACCTTTGGCTCGAGCAGGAGAAAATCGTAGAAATTGGATAGGAACAGGCTGTTCTCATAAAGACCTGTGGCATTGCTGAACAACTCCCGCAGCAGCATCTGCCCCCGCTGCAGGGCTTGGTAATAGACCACCATGTCGCCTACGCTGATCGTCCGGATCAGGGTCTGGTAAGCCAGAAATGCCAGCGCACCGTAGACACCCAGCGAGGCGCAGCCCAGAGTGAGTGCCTCCCCCATCGCCCGATGGCGCGAGAGGGTTAGCCGGTCGCGCCTGATCGACTCCCGCAATTGCATGAAGCGTTGGTGGAGATGCTCGCCCAGGCCGAACAACCTTACTTCCTTGGCATGGTCCTGAAAGTTCAACAATTGACTGAGATAGTTCGCCTGACGTTGCCCGGCGGTCCAGTTTTGCCAGTTACGGTGCTGACGTCGCGCATGGCGCAGACGGAAGAAAAGAATCGGCAGCATGAAGAGGAAAAGACCCAGCGTCAGTTCCCAATGAAATGCCAGCAGAAGCAAGGCGATGGCGCCCAATGAAACCGAATTTTGCAGCAGGCCGATCAGCCGATCGACGATCATGGCGGGCCGGTAGGGGGCTTCGGTCTGGGCGCGGTGCAAATTATCCTGAAAATCGGGATTCTCATAATAGCCAAGATCCAGGCGGATGGCTTGTTTATGCAGCAGACCCTGCACGTAATCGGTCACTTGTTGGGACTGGATCTCGCTGACATGGGCATCCAGGGCGCGGAGCCAGTCGGTGAGCACCGCAATCCCGGCTGCCGCGGCGAGCATCCCAGCCAGGCTTTCCCAGTCCGCCTCCTGCGGCACCGTCACCCTGTCGATGATGAGTTTGATCAGATAGAGCCCCGCCACCGGCAGAAGCCCCACTAGAAACATCAGCCCCGCATGGGCCAGAGTCGATCCGGGACTGCTTTGCCAGACCAGTTGCACGGAACGGCGTAATTGCCAGAGTCTTGGCTGCCA
Source organism: Methylococcaceae bacterium (assembly GCA_028711365.1). Taxonomy (GTDB): domain Bacteria; phylum Pseudomonadota; class Gammaproteobacteria; order Methylococcales; family Methylococcaceae; genus Methylumidiphilus. The sequence goes on along the minus strand of JAQTSI010000050.1, from coordinate 5,767 downwards.
GGGGCGATTAAGCATTCGGGATTTGATAGGCTGGAAAGGAGTTATCAGCTTCGCAAACTGGTAATCCGTGAGCAAAAAAGCAATGCGAATTGCAGGTGAGAAGCCGGTCCATCAGGAGGGTTAAGAGCCCTTTCCATGCACCTTACCAGGCTTTGTCTAGGGAGAATTCAGCGCTTGCTGAAGGACAAATATATCACGGTGACGCTGAAGATAAGCGCGAAACCACCCCAATATCATCCGCCCAGCGTCTAAAGGTCGGTCATGAAGGAACAGCGTCAGACCGATTTGAATCAAAAGCGGTCGTCGATATAGCCATTTAGTGGGTAAATCATGTTCTAGCCAAAAACTCAGATAACGCATCCGTACCCTGCCAGGTTGTATCTTCGCCATTAAGTTATCAGGCACCGCCAAACCGAGCATGGTAAACCAGTGCAGCATAGTCCACGCGGCGGTCTGCAAACCGGTATCGTGCAACAGTGAGGCAACCGCGTCCCAATCCACCGAGCGAAATTTCATCCAGCGGATAAAGTCCATGACACGGCACAAAGACATATAGGGAGAACAGACATATTTGTTAAACGCTGGATGCACCAACATCAGAAATACTGCGTCCGTATCGCCCAACCCCCAAAATCCGCCGATCCGGCGGCGGCGGGCGATGAGCGCGTCCGTCACGTCGAAGCGCGTTCGCCCTGGGCGCAAAATATTCCAATGCAGATCGATGTTGACCCCTGCCTTGTCGAAAGAAGCCTGGTGGCTTATGTTGTCGAGTTCCAGATTGTATTGGAAGCCAGCTTCGACAAGTGCCTCGGCAGCTACTATGCGCTGTCCAGCGGAGACAAGGATATCGATGTCTTTTGCCTGGCGAAGTGACGGTTCAGAATAAACCAGCTCACGGACATGAACGCCTTTGATGACAGCATAGGCAATGCCCCTTGATTCAAATAGCCTATCAATTTGCCGCATTACAGCGTTCTGGAGCAAATATAGCGTCGCCACTGCAAACCGCGATGATTTTAGGATACCTAGCGATGCACTCGAAATACAATCCTGAAGCGCATGGTCATGCAAGGCTTGATACCAAACGGGCCCTAGGTTGTTACTGCGCAGGAAGGCTATAAACCTTTCTTCTCCCTCGGAAAATGCAGACTCAATGTTATCTCTCATAATTTCGGCAGAAGCATCAGGATGGGCTGGTGCAAGAGCCAGGCGGTGCTGCCGAAAGGCCAGGGGAGAACGGATGGAATTATCGCTCTGCATGCGAAAACAAACTGGGGTCGAGGAACGTATCCAAGAGAGCAAACATGTCCCGTTCCCGGAGTGCGGGCTCAATTTCATATTTGCCTCGCCGGGTTTCACAGGCCTCACTGACGGCTTTTTCCCCGGATAGCAAAGTTCGGATGTTTACACCGACCAGGTTGAGCCCAATATGCATTCTACTGCCAAGTTTCAGGACCACGGTTTCCTCGCTACCTGCCGTGTCATCACTTATGACGGAATCCACACTCTATTCAGTTAAATTCATATAGGTGCTGGTTTCCCAACGGGATCAGAACTCGCAAGAATGAGCTTCTTGCTCATCAATTCGTTGATCAACTGGTCAAGATCACGGCGCAGCACCTCGTCCTCGACATCGTATTCTTCCTGAATGTGATCCAGCACGACCTGGGGATCACCCGAGGCGGTCAATAACTCCCACATGCGGCTGCCCACCGGGTTGAGCCCGAAATAGGTCCCGGTTTCGAGGTGGAGTAATACCGCCTCATCGCCGATTTTCTCGTATACGACTTCTTCAGGGATTTGCAGAGACTGATAGCTTGACATGATTTCTATCCTTGCTTGTTAAATTTAACGCCTATTTCTCGTTGTGTTCCCGCGACCTGCAGTAGCTTTTTGTTTCTCCACAGCCGGGCGGCAGTCAGCAGGGTTTGAGCGTCTTGGTCAAGAAGTCGTTCTTTGATGGCGGCAACAAGTTCAGGGTCGTTGGTGACGCCGAGGCACAAATCGCAGATCGTCGTATAAGTGCCGCGACTTGTTGAAAGCATTCTCTGTTCCAGCGGGTGGTCTTTGAGAAGCATATGGAAGCCGTATGATCCGAGATTTTGGAGAATATGCAATATCGAATCCTCCAAAGCGCGCGCAAAGATTGCTTCGAGCGGTTCGTCGTTGGCGTTGCCGAGCACCAAGGGGGAAGGTTTCAGACTATAGAGCGACGGACCACAGCAGGCGTAAACGGTACCGTCATGATCTATCGAGGGCGAGCGGACGACAGTGCATACTCCCCTCGGAGGCTCTTTTTCCCACGAAAAATGGGACGAGGGAAGCGACGACGCTCGTCCGACTGGAATGGGGCGAACCGACTGGAAGTTAATCGGTATCCCGTCGAACTCATCGCGGGGTCCCTCTGGTGGATCACCATTGGGAATCACGCTTCGCACCTTGACATCAAGGCCAGCCTCCGCCGCCAATTTGGCCAATAGAACCGCTCGTTCCCGCGACGAAAACTCTTCGTGATAGCGATCCCAACTGATGCAAATTGTCGATAAACCCGCCTCGACTAATTCCTGCATTCGATTGCGCGCGGGTTTCTCTCCCCGTACCCAACCCGCTCCGCTGACGAGGCTAACCTCTAGGCCTAGGGCCTTCGCTTCTCGGGTCAGTTCGAGAATTTCCTGGTAAAAAAGTAAAGGTTCGCCGCCCGTCAAACAGACAGTGGAACTGTATTGCTGAATGGCGGGGAGATAGGATTTTGCCTGTTCTAAACCCATCTTCCCCTTCGCGCTGGGGGAGGATTCGGTGACACAATGCCCGCATGCCAATGGGCAAGCCTTGGTGTACATCAAACCTACAACGTCGTAACGGCTCATGAATATTCCTCCAAGTCCGTAAGCAGTACCTCGTGCACCTCCGGTAACCGATGGATTGCCCGTGGAACCACGAGGCGGGCTACGCGGATAGAAGAAGCCAATCGGGTACAAAAACGGAAGCGTTCCGCCGCGCGCTCTGTAAGGCGGAAGCGGCTTTGTTTCAACAATATGGCCGCCACTTCGACTCCGGAAACTGGTATGACTCGAGCCGACGACTCGGACAATTCCAGGATGTAAATCCTTCGGAGTGGCTCTGATCTGCTGTTGAACCGTTCCACCCGGTTTCCCAAATCTTCCTGCCGACGGTAGGGGCGGACGAAAGGGATGCTAGGATGAGCCATGAACGGCCCCTCTCCTTCTATGCGCAGATCATCGTCGGTGATCAACGGATGCCCCTGTTCCTGTAGATAATTCGCCAAGGTCGATTTCCCGCCGAACGAGTCGGCGAGAAACGACACGGCGCCGCTCCCCATCTTGACCGCAGAACCGTGGAAAAGCACAGCATCACCTTCCTGCGCGAGGTGGAACGGAATCATATACTTCACCAGCCAGTAGCGGAGAAGTTCAGCCGAAACCTGAGGAGAGGGCTGTACAGATATCAAGCCCTCTCCACCGTTGATGCGAAAAGCGCCTACATCTTCCACATGGACGTCAACAGGACCCACCTCTGCTGCATGGAAGTCATACTCTCGGACCTGACATGAGGTAAGGACACGACGACCATGAAACAGGCTCTGGCCGTGCGTTACCTCCCCCGGAAGATCAGGAAGACGACTACTCCTAAGCTCGAGACGGATTGTCCTAGGCTCGTGGCCCAAAGCTTCCGGCACTCCCATTAGAGGAAAGTCCGAGTCCAGACAGACGCCATATGCGGAATACTTCATCCCAAAGTGGTAACCGATACCGTTAAACTGCCCTGAATGAGTATATCCAGTAAGACAAGGCCGGTACCCCGGGTCAATTCCTCCATGTTTCCGTATTCCTTCAACTCTGGCGAGATATACGGTTTCTTGGCTAGGCCGATGTCATTGGCTTCATGATGTTGGTGTGTATCATTGAACATGGATAATCTCCTGTAGGGGTGAGGGGAAATGTGCGTTGTACCAAACTTCGATTCTGGCGAGACGCCATAGTGAACCCAGCCATTGCGCCGAGGGTTCCGAGCCGTTGCGGGCTTTGAGAGCCTCCACGCGTGAGCTATCGACAATACCCAGACGGCTCATGATCAGCCCGCCAGGATTAATTTTCATCGATTGAAGGGCAAGCCCGACAATCGGTGAAAATTCGGCTTTGGTCCTACGCTCCCGAATGATCTCCGGTAGAACGCCTTTCATGCTTTGGCGCAGGACGATTTTCGACATGCCACGCCACAATTTCTCTTCCGCGGGCAAGCTCAGCAGGAATTCCATTACCCGGGTATCAAAGAATGGATGGCGAAACTCCAGTTGACTGTGGCTGCCAAGAGGATCCCACCAACCGTCTAGATAAAGGCTTAACAAAGAATCCGCAACGTAGCATGCTTGATGCCATGTCGCCAAGTTGGCAAACTGACTTTTGGGGAGCGTGTAAGGGTTGCGCCAAACGCAGTGATCCTGTGTGGATAGATACCATGAATCATCTCGTTTTCCTTGAAACTGCTTGAGGCGATGCTGGGTGCGCCAGACCCAGTTCGGGATCAAGGGGTTCAGCATCCAGGACCGAATTACTTGACGCGAAAATCGATAATGCTTGAGTTCGCGGAACAGGGAGATAAATCGGAAGCTTGATAACAAGTCAGCCAGATAATAGGGGCTTCCCTGCGCTACCTGATCACCGCCGGTTCCCGTGAGCATCACCCTGATTCCCCTATCGCGGGCCGCATCCGTGATGGGCCAGAGTGTGGCCGACGCCGGAAGATCCTGTACGGGCCATTCCGGCTGGCGGGCGTAGCACTCATCAAGGGTCTGCCAACCATCCAGATCCTTGCCATCCACTACAGAGGGCACCCACTCGACGCCAGTGGCGTTAATCACTTCCTGTATGTAATTTCGCTCGTCACAAGGGAGTTTGTCGAAGACCATGGAAAAGGCTGACAACGCGTGCTGTCCCGTGGTCATACGGGATGCCAGACTCAGGACGGACGAAGAATCGAGCCCGCCGCTCAGGAGACAGCCGATCGGGTAGGCGCTGCGCATCTGTGACTTCACGGCGTCTGTCAGAAGACCCTGCAATTGTTCCGCATGGGCGTCCAGATCGACTTCGCGGGTATCATGGCCGGAGGAAGGCCGCCAATATTGCCTCAGAGTGAGGCGCCCGTCACGCAGCGAAAGGGTGGATGCGGGGGGCAAGCGACGAATGTCCTCGAACAAGGTGCGTTCGTGCTGGAGATCCGAGGTCGCGAGAAAATATTCGATGGCGTTTCTGTCTGGCTGCTTGTCGATTCCAGCCGCCTGGAACAACGGGAAAATTTCGGAGGCGAATACGAAAGTCTGCTGGCTCTTTTGATAGTAGTAGAGTGGTTTGATGCCAATCCTGTCTCTGGCGGCAAAGAGTATGCGCTTTCTCTTGTCCCAGATGGCGAAAGCGAAATCGCCGACGAGTTTCTCCGGACAACTTTCTCCCCATTTCTCATAAGCTGCCAAGATCAAATTGCTATCGCTGATCTCTACAGACAACGATAATGCAAGCAGATGGGCGAGTTCATCGCGATTGTCGATGCGGGCATCGGCGGTGATGATGAGTTCACGAGCCGGGCATACAAACGGGAGTTTTTCTTTCAGCGATTCCGGAGTGGTCCAGAGCATCCGATGACCGAAGCCGACGAAATCTTCGTACCAAATTCCAACACCGTCCGGTTCTCGGTGCGCTAGAGACTCGTTCATTCGTTCCAGGTCGGAACGCTCGATCCCGCGGCCATCGAA
>JAQTSI010000347.1 GCA_028711365.1 Methylococcaceae bacterium | reverse complement strand
ATCCAGACGCTTGCTCATAGCCGGTCTCCGGTTGTCGCGTCGCTTAACGCCCTGAAGCAGGGCGGCCGCACCAACGCCGATTTTTGTGGACAGACCTTCCCCTTATCACTTATTGTTATTACATGCGTAATAACTAGGTGATGCCATGCTTACACTCAAACTGACATCGGTCGGCAATTCCGTTGGCGTTGTTTTACCCAAGGAGGCGTTGGACAAACTGCACCTCGAAAAAGGCGATAAGGTGTACCTGACCGAATCCCCGGAAGGCTTCCGGCTGACGCCTTATGACCCGGAATTCGAGAAGCAAATGACCATGGCGCGACAGATTATGAAAAAGCGGCGTGATGTTTTGCACGAACTGGCGAAGTGATGCCTGTCATCTGGATCAAAGAATCCGTTGTCCTTGCCCTGCATGAGGAACACCTCGCGGAACACGGCGGCGCTGTTGGCATTCGTGATCGTGGCTTGCTGGAATCCGCGTTGTTTCGTCCGCAGAATTTAGCCAGTGATGATGATCCAGACTTTGCCGCTCTTGCTGCCGCCTATGGCTTTGGCCTTGTCCGAAATCATCCTTTCATCGACGGAAACAAGCGGACAGCCTTCACGGTAACGGAACTTTTCCTGGTTCTGAACGGACAGGAATTGATTGCCGATGATCCATCATGCGTCGTCACCCTGTTAAGACTCGCGGAAGGCAGTCTGTCCGAGAAAGAGTTTGCGGGTTGGATCAGAGCAAATACCAAACCCACCGGATTGATGGCAGCCTAACTGCAGGACAAAATCTTCAAGATCCCTAGAAAGTCCTGAAGTTTTTCGGCCAGCAAGCCTGGATGGAACTTGCGCAATCCAGGTCAACGGAGTCAAAAATCATCCCGCCGCCCTATTGACTTGCGACTCAAAGGCATGCTTGTGGCTCCGTTCCTTCCTGGATTTCGTTGCACTTCATCCAGGCTTGCTTGAACACATACCCGGAGCCGACAATGATTAAGCTCATCCAAGCCACTCCTCAACCCGATTTTCATTTGAAGCTGGTTTTCTCCGATCATTCCTGGGGCGAACTGGATTTCACGCCGTCTTTACAACGTAATGGAAGTCTACTGGAACCTCTACGCGATCCGATTTATTTCGCCCGTTGTTTTATCGAAATGGGCGCATTATGTTGGCCGAATGGATTGGAGCTAGGGGCTGAGTCCTTGAGACAAAAATTGGTGAATAGCGATGCGCTCCATGAATCAGGACAAGAGGCCGCTTGAAGCCGGGCCGGGATCGCCTTTGATCTTTGCCCGGCTATTCCCCACCAAACCGCCTAATCGTTCGTTCCAGCACACCCGAGCCACGAAGCCCGCGTAGAATGCGCTGAGGTACGAAGCGCATCATTCGGGGTAACGGTTCATCTTGAATGATGTGCCTCCTTCAGTCGGTACCTATGGACCTGAGTTTGTGAATGAGGTAGAGCAGTGCCTGAAATAAGTCGCTTTCTTGGAATAGTAATACGGATGTATATTCGTGAACATGCCCGGCCCATTTTCACGCTGAATATGGCGAATATGAAATTACCGTGGACATCGAAACAGGCGTTGTTAATGGTCGATTTCCGCGAAGAGCATTGAGCGCGGTCCTTGATTGGTATGTTCTACATCAATCTGAACTGATGGCTAATTGGAATGCCGCAATGAATAGAAAGCCGTTGTCGAAAATCGAACCACTGGAGTAAGAAATGTTCACGCATGTTACGCAAGCAAAATATTGTGGCGATTATAAAGTCTGGGTCTCATTCAATGACGGCGCGGAAGGTGAAATTGATTTGTCCTCTGAGTTGTATGGGGAAATATTCGAGCCGCTCAAAGACAAGGAGTTTTTCAATTCTTTTAGATTGGAAGGACACACCCTATCTTGGAGTAATGGGGCTGACTTTGCCCCTGAGTTTTTACGGGAGCAAATCGCCATTAACGAATAAGATTAGATTGTGCGAACAAAGCGAGCCACGATCTGAACCGTTTGCTAAGGGCTTGCCATGCATCGATACCAAATCCGTCGCCTTCATCAAAGCGAGAAACTGGCGATCGAGTTTCTCTCCCAACCCGACGATGCCATTTTCCGGGAAGCGCTCTCATCGGTGTTTTGCCCATTGGGTTATGTCTCAGGGTTTGATGGTCACTACTTCCGCCTCAACCCTGGGCCGAGCAAGCCGCATGAGGGCAAGATATCCGTGTCTTCCGATGAATTTGGAATGATTTGGTGTGATGGAGATCCTTGGGGCGACGTCCAGAGTAACCGGAAATGGATCCATCTCGTCGATTCGTTGCTGCAAGCCAGTGGGCAATTTTCAAAAACCGAACCGTAAAGGGATGGATCGCTCCATTTTCGGGTGGGAACCATACCGGGCAGCGGATTCTCTGGCGGCTGGAGAGGGTTCTCCACTCCGGGTCGAACGGGGGAAACCTAGGATAGCGCGTTTCCCAACGACTGAGGAGGACTCCTCGATGAGCGAGGAGCGTTCCGCAATGACTGGGAAACCTCCGCAACGACTGAGGAATGCTCCCCGATGACTGAGGAACTCTCCCCGAGGATTGGGGAGGACTCCCCAGCCCTTGGGGAATGCTCCGCAATCGTTGAGGAATGCTCCGCGAAGATCGAGGAACGCTCCCCGAGGATTGGGGAGGGTTCCCCGACCATCGGGGAACGCTCCTCAAGCGTTGGGGAACGCTCCGCGATGATCGAGGAGGGCTCCGAACGGGGAATCGAGAGCCGCGTCTTTCATTCTTCGAACATCGCCGCTAGCGTCGGCGCTTCCAATACCCGTTCCGCCCAGCGTTCCAGTTGGTCCGTCGTCGCCTGGGCCAAACGCTGTTCCACCCCCTCCGGCAGCGGACCGAAACGTCGCTTCAATTGACGCAGCAACAGAACCTGTTCGCCCTCCTGCCGTCCCTCCTGCCGCCCCTCCTGCTGTCCCTCCTGCCGCCCTTCGGCGAACACATCCTGATAAAACCGGGTTTGTTTCAGTTCTACATTCAACACATCGCCCAACATTTGTCTCACCTCGTCACGCGTCAAACGCGGCCATTTATAGACCAGTATCGTTTCCAGCAACTCCATCCACTCCCGCCGCATCGGCGCGGGTTGTCCCCTGATTCGATGCTTGAGCCGCTCCACGCACGCGATGGCCTGTTCGTCCCCGATCATCACCAGCCGCAACAGGTCCGATCCCAAACTATCCCGCTCATTCGCCGGCAGGTTTTCCAGATAAAGGCGCTGCAGCCGTCCGCTTTCGAAAAATTCGAGGTGATGAACGCTCACTCCAGGATCCGCCGACTCGTTTGGAAAGATGACCACCGCCCGCCAGTCCTGGGGAGGTTCATGCTGGCGCAGATAGAGCAAGGCTTCGCTGAATAAGCGGCTGTAAATCTTCGTATCCTTCCGGTATTGCACCTCGGCAAAGACCAGTGGACTGCCGGTTTCCTCCGCGGGGGGCAGAAAAACCCCATCGATCCGAAAGGCAGTCTGCTTGATTTCTACCGATTGGAAACGATAGCCTTCGGGGTGCGGGACTTGCAGGCTGGTCAGTTCAAATAGTAGCGAGGGCTGCTGTTTGAAAAGCCGGTAAAAAAGGGTGTCGGTTTTCACTGGGTTTATCCTGATTCGACCCTATTCTAACGCATCGCAGCATTACGGGCTGTCTCTTTCGCCGGCGGCTTATCACCTATCACTTTTGCAGGATGAACAGGAGAAGAGAGCGACTCCCCATCGGTATGAGACTTTGCGCCGTGAACCAAAAAAATTGGCCATCTCGTGAGGGATTTTGCCTGCTCAATCGTCTTATCTATTGAGACGTCGAAAAATCCGCGCCCCGGCTTCTACGGCGGACAGCGGGATTCTCGGCGAGTTTCAAGCAGCACAACGGAAGAGGATTGTCATGATGATCGAACCAAGATGCCCGAATGAAAACCGCGAGACGGAAAACAGATTGGCGAGTCGGCCCGAATTCCCATCGGCGCGCTACTTCCAGATCCATTTCGAACATTTGGAAAGTTTGCTGAATGAAACGAGACGGTGCCTGGAGATATTGAAACAGCAGGTGGAGGAAGCCCAGGCAGTGGAGGCTGCTCCGCCCCCACCCCCGGAGGATCGCCCCATCGCCCAACGGATCAAGGCTGCGGCCAATTCCAGCCGGCTCGGCGATGATCAGCCCAAAACCTCACGGATCGGTAAAGGCTCAAGCCTATCACTGAACCTGGTAGCTGACCGATGAGTCTTTACTTTCTCCCCGGCGTGCCCGGGCCCGGCGATTCCCGAATGCCGATCGATGCCGTGAACATTGCCGACGCCTGGCGTCGGCAGGTCGGCGTGGCGATGGCCGCTGCCCTGGCTGCCATGTTGCATGGCGGCATCCTGCTCTGGTTTCTCAATCGGCCGGAACCGCTACCGGTCACGGAAGCGACGCCATTGCCGATGATCGACATCGCCCTGTCCGCGCCGCCGGCCTCTCCCTTGCCGGCAGCCGCCCCACCGCCGCCCCAACCCGTCCAGCCGGAAAAGAAACCCGATCCGGCGCCGGTGA
>JAQTSI010000049.1 GCA_028711365.1 Methylococcaceae bacterium | reverse complement strand
GAGAAGCCACCGGCCAGGGCGATGACGATGCCCAACAGGGTGCCGATGATCTGGGACATCAGGCTGATGTGGCCTAGCCCTCCCAGCCAGGGTTGGCCGAAGATGCCCGCCGCAATCCCGCCCCAGGCCCCGCAAAGTCCATGCAGAGGCCACACACCCAGCACGTCGTCGATCTTCCAACGGTTTTGGGTCAATGTAAACATGGACACGAACAGCATTCCCGCGAACACACCCACCGCCAGCGCGCCAATCGGGTGCATCAAGTCCGACCCGGCACACACCGCCACCAGGCCGGCCAAGGGTCCATTATGCACGAAGCCGGGATCGTTACGGCCCATGACCAAAGCCGCCAGGGTGCCGCCGACCATCGCCATGAGCGAGTTCAGCGCCACCAGTCCGCTGACTGCATTCAGGGTTTGCGCCGACATCACGTTGAAACCGAACCATCCCACCGTCAAAATCCAGGCGCCCAGCGCCAGGAACGGAATACTGGAAGGAGGATGGGCGGCGATCACGCCATCCCGTTGATAACGTCCCCGGCGAGCCCCGAGCAGGATCACCGCGCCTAGCGCGATCCAGCCGCCCACCGCATGCACCACCACGGAGCCGGCAAAATCGTGAAATTCCGCGTCGAAGGTCTGTTTGAGCCAGTTTTGAATACCCAGATTGCCGTTCCAGGCGATGCCTTCGAAGAAGGGATAGACCGCACCCACCAGAATGAAGGTGGCGGTGGTTTGCGGATTGAATTTCGCCCGCTCGGCGATGCCGCCGGATACGATGGCGGGGATGGCTGCGGCGAAGGTCAATAAAAAGAAGAACTTGACCAATTCGTAGCCGTTGTCTAGGGCCAATTTTTCAGCCCCGTTGAAGAAATGCACACCGTGGGCCAAGTAATAGCCGATGAGAAAATAGGCCACGGTGGAAACGGCGAAATCGCTGAGGATTTTTACCAGGGCGTTGACCTGGTTCTTGCGCCGTACAGTGCCCAGTTCCAGGAAAGCAAAGCCGGCATGCATGGCCAGCACCATGACGGCTCCGAGAAGGATGAAAAGAACGTCGCTGCTTTTGCTGGGGATACCCATCGTGGACTCGATTGCTGTGAAACGATAGGCTGTCTTGAAGACAAGAATCGCGCCAATTGTTCGAGGGTAACATAAATCCCTGTTTTGGCGCGGTTACGGGCAAACTGAATTTATTGCGGGTGTTTATTGTTGGTGCAACTAATGGAAATTAGCACCATTGATGGGCGCTAAATGTCGGCAGACAATCTAATGAAGATTTTTATCCAACCAATCGGGCCGATGGTCCAGGAACTTGTCACGCAGGAAATTTCCGTGGATCAGCAAGCCTTGGGCGTCTTCCCGATACAGGCTGGTCACCAGTTGGCGCAGGCTTGAATCCAGAAGATCGAGTTGCTCGTGGAGGATGGCTTGGGCGGTCTTGCCTTGGGCGTAGGCTTGGGAAGTCGCCAGGGCTGGGGGGATAGCCAGGTATCTATCCACGGTCTCGGGCAGATAATCCAGCGCGATCTGCCTGACGTTATACAGGTTGGGGTCGGCTGGATCGGCGGTTTGCAGCAGGCGGCTCAACGCGGCAAGCAGCGAGGTCTTGATCCTTTCGATCTTGGCTTCCGCTTCGGTGTCCAGCCGACCGGAGACTCGGGTTTGCAGCGTTTCCAGTTTTTGCCGGATGAAGCTTGTAGGATCGTCGTCGAAGTTCGACTGAAGCGTGTCCAACACTTCGGCGGTTTGGGCGAAACTCTGGCCATAGCGTTTCATCGCGATATTTTTCAGGCTTTTCTCGAGCTGGCTCAACTCATCATCCAATTGTTCCTGTGCCGTCTTGCCGCTTTCCATCGGTTGTCTGGCAGCATAATCGGAAGGCAGGCGCAGATATTGTTCCAACAGCTCGGGGAAATGTACCAGGGCGGCCTGATACACTGGACGCAACTCCGGCTTGCGCGACAGTGACCGGCTTTCGAAATCGGGCAACAAGGTCTCGACCAGTTCGTGCACGGCGATCAATCGTTGCCTGGATCCTGGCAGATTCAAGCGTTGCTCGGTCCTCTCCACCAGTTTGTCCAGATGTTGAACTTTTTTCCGTAATGACCCGGAGAGGGAAGCTCGAATCGGCGAGCGCGTTCCCGGCAACAGGATCCATAAGACCAGATAAAGCCAGAAGCTCAGGCTGAAGCTGAAAAAGATCGAGACGAAAAAAATCAGCCTGACCAGTGTCCTGTCGACGCCGAAGAAACGCGCCAATCCGCTGCATACGCCCCCGATTTTCCGATGGTCGAGATCGCGTTCGAGCTTTCGCCGGTTCATCGGATCGGGTCCCCCTGCGGATCGAACAGCCTGCCAGCAGCGTTAGACATTGAACCTGAAATGCACCACATCGCCATCGTGCATGACATATTCCTTGCCTTCCAGTCGCCACTTGCCGGCATCCTTGGCCCCTTGCTCACCTTTATATGCGATGAAATCTTCATAAGCGATGACTTCCGCGCGAATGAAGCCCTTTTCGAAATCGGTGTGGATGACGCCGGCGGCTTGCGGAGCGGTGGCGCCCACCGGGATGGTCCAGGCGCGCACTTCCTTGACCCCGGCGGTGAAATAGGTAGCCAGATCGAGCAACTGGTAGCCGGCGCGTACCACGCGGTTGAGGCCGGGTTCTTCCAGGTCCATTTCGGCTAGGAATTCCGCCTTGTCAGTCTCGTCGAGTTGGGCGATTTCGGCTTCCAGCGCGGCGCAGACCGGCACCACCATGGCGCCTTCTTCCGCTGCGACGGCACAGATTCGGTCGAGCAAGGGGTTGTCGTGGAAACCGTCTTCCTGCACATTGGCGATGTACATGGTGGGTTTCATGGTCAACAGGAAGAGGTCGCGAATCAGCGCTTTTTGCTCCACGTCCAATCCCATCGAACGCGCCGGCTTGCCGGAATCCAGGTGAACGGCGAGTTTTTCCAGGATTTCCTTCTTGTGTAATTCGTCCTTGTTGCCGGATTTGACGGTTTTGGCCACGCGTTGCAGGGCTTTTTCCACCGAGGCCATGTCGGCCAGGTTGAGTTCGGTATGGATGACGTCGATATCGGAGGCCGGGTCGACCCTGCCGGCCACATGCACGACATCGTCGTTCTCGAAACAACGCACTACATGAGCGATGGCGTCGGTTTCGCGGATATGGGCCAGGAACTGGTTGCCCAGCCCTTCGCCTTTCGATGCTCCGGCCACCAGGCCGGCGATGTCGACGAATTCGATGGCGGTAGGAAGGACCCGCTCGGGTTTGACGATGGCAGCCAAGGCATCCAGGCGCGGGTCGGGCACCGGCACCACTCCCACGTTGGGGTCGATGGTGCAGAAAGGGTAGTTTTCGGCGGCGATCGCCGCTTTGGTCAGTGCGTTGAAGAGGGTCGACTTGCCGACGTTGGGCAGGCCGACGATGCCACAGTGTAGGGCCATGTACTAGATCCTATGAACTCAAGATTCGATGCGATTATATTTGTCTTCGAAGCGGAGGATGTCATCCTCGCCGAGATAACTTCCCGATTGCACTTCGATGATTTCGAGGGGAATGACTCCCGGATTTTCCAGACGGTGGGGGATTCCTAAGGGAATGAAGGTCGATTCGTTCTCGCCCAGCAGAAAAGTTTCGCCGTCGCGGGTCACTTGGGCCGTGCCGCGGACTACGACCCAGTGCTCGGCGCGGTGATGATGCAACTGCAACGAGAGGGATGCGCCCGGTTTGACCGTCAGGCGTTTGACCTGGTAGCGTTCGCCGTCGTCGATGCCTTCGTAGTCGCCCCAAGGCCTGTGCACCTTGCTGTGGAGCAGATGTTCCTTGCGCGAGGATTGTTTCAGGTGCTCGGTGATGGATTTGACTTCCTGGGCCTTGTCCTTGTGCGCTACCAACACGGCGTCGGTGGTCTCGATGATCAGTAGGTCGGTGACGCCCACGGCGGCCAGGAAGCGGCTCTGAGCATACAGCAGGGAATTGCAGGTGTCCTTGGTGAATATGTCACCCACGGTCACATTGCCGTTGGCATCCTGCGGACGGACCTCGCTGAGCGCCGACCATGAGCCCAGATCGGACCAGCCCACGTCCAAAGGCAAGACCAACGGTTGGATCCCCTCTGGTTTGCCGGTCAATTGCTCCATCACCGCATAGTCGATGGAATCGCTGGGACAAGCGGCGAACAGGGACTTGTCGATGTAGATGAACTCGTCGTCTTGCTTGGCGTGGGCGATGGCCTCGCTGCACGCCGTCGCAATCTCCGGGCGCTGCTGCCCTATCTGGTCCAGCCAGAGCGATGCGCGCAGGACGAACAGGCCGCTGTTCCATAGATATTCCCCCGAAGCCAGGTAACTGGCGGCGAGGAGGGCGTCGGGCTTTTCCACGAAACGCTCGAGCAGGAAAGCGTTTTCCCCGCGCGCTTCGCCCTTCTGGATATAGCCGTAACCGGTTTCGGGTTTGCTCGGCACGATGCCGAAGGTGACCAGATTCCCCTCCGCCGCCCGGGTCACCGCGTCCAGCAAGCGCTTGCGAAATTCGTCCACCTTTTCGATATGATGGTCCGACGGCAATACCACCAGAATGGGATCCTTGCCGCAGGCAGCCGCTTGCAGCGCGGCCAGGGTCAGGGCAGGGGCGGTATTTCGGGCGATGGGCTCGAGCAGGATGGAGCAATCTTCGAAACCCAGTTGCCGAAGTTGTTCAGCCACCAGGAAGCGGTGCAGTTCGTTGCAAACCACCATGGGGGGAGCGATGGCGAAGATACCGGGGTCGGCCTCGATATCCGCGATTCGAGCGACGGTATCCTGGAATAGGGATTTATCGCCGGTAAAAGACAGAAATTGCTTCGGATAAGCCTCTCGGGAAAATGGCCACAACCGGGTGCCCGAACCCCCGGATAAGATGATGGGCTGAATATTGATTTTCATGATGCTGACTAAGGCGCCTCTTTCCTTAATGTGACCTATGGGTTTGGAAGTCTGTAACCAGTATAACCGAGCCATTCCATGGGGCCAAATCCGAACCGACGTCCGCTTATTCTGCCAAAAGTCGTACCAGAAGGTCTTCCACCCGGCCCAAAGCACCGCGCCCGGATTCGACGAAGCGGAATCCATGCTCGCCCATGGATGCGCGTAAATCTTCGTTTTTCAGCAGTTGCGAGACTTTTTCGGCCAATTCCTGCCAATTCTCCACCCGTAGGCCGCCGCCTGCTTCCAGCAGCTTCTTGCCGGCTTCCTCGAAGTTGAACATGTGCGGGCCGAACAACACCGGCAGTTTGGCCCAGGCCGGCTCCAGCACATTATGGCCGCCGACCGGCACCAGGCTGCCGCCGACGAAAGCGATGTCGCACGCCGCGTAGAACAGGCGCAGTTCGCCCAGACTGTCCAGCAGGAAAACGTCCGCGTCTTTGCAGGTATTCCCTTCGCTCCTGCTCGCCAGTTTGAATCCTTGCCCGGTGCACAAACTCGCCACTGGGCCGAAACGTTGCGGATGGCGAGGCGCCAGCACCAGCAATAATTCAGGGTGATGAGCACGAACCCGGGCGTAGGCATGGAGAATCTCCCTCTCTTCGCCTTCGTGCGTGCTGGCGGCGATCCAAACCGGCCGCGATCCGAACAGCGATTGGCGCAAGCTTGCGGCTAACGCTAGCCAATTCTCCGGTATTTCCTGGTCGAATTTGATGTTGCCGGTCATCGTCACGCGGCCCTCCCTGGCTCCCAGCTTGAGGAAGCGTTTCGCATCCGCTTCGCTCTGGGCGGCGATCAAGTCTACCCGGGCCAGGGTTTGCCGCGTGAAGCCGGCGATCCGCCCATAGCCCCGCGCGGAACGCTCCGACAGACGGGCATTGACGATGGCTAACGGGATACCCCGTTCACCGCAAGCACGGAACAGATTGGGCCAGATTTCCGTTTCCATGATGACCGCCATGGCCGGCTGGAAATGGCGCAGAAAACGGGATATGCAATCGGGCAGATCGTAGGGCAGATAGACATGCTCGATACCTTCGTCCAGTACGGCGCGAACGCGAGCGGAACCGGTGGGGGTGGTCGTGGTGACCAGCAAGGGGCGGTTGGGAAACCGCCGCCTCATGGCGCGGATCAGCGGAAAGGCCGCTTCGGCCTCGCCGACCGAAACGGCATGGAACCAGAGATATCCGCTCGTCGAAGGAGACCGGCGGTAAACCGCTAGGCGCTCCCCCCAACGTTGTCGGTAAGCCGGCTCTTGCCGGCTTTTCCAGGCCAAGCGCACGAGGATCGCAGGGGTTAGCGCGTAAAACAGGGCAGAGTAGAAAAGCCGCACGCGCGTTTCCAACGGGCCTTGCTTTCCGGTTTGCGCTGCTGTCGGAAGGACTATTCCGCGGCGACCTTGAGAGCCAGGGTGGCCATCACGTCGCTATGGATTTGCAGCTTGATTTCGTAATCACCGGTCGCGCGGATCGGACCGGTGGGCAGGCGCACTTCGTGTTTTTGTAGCGCGACGCCGGCGGCGGTCACTGCCTCGGCGATGTCCTTGCCGCCCACAGAGCCATACAAACGGCCCTCTTCGCCGGCTTTTCGGAAAATGCTCACATTCAGTTTGGCGATGGCGTCGGCGCGTTCCTGGGCGGAGGCCAGTTCGGCGGAGGCTTTTTTCTCCAACTCGGCGCGCAGTTGTTCGAACTCGGCCATCTTGGCGGCCGTGGCGCGTACCGCCTTGCCCTGAGGGATGAGGAAATTGCGGCCGTAGCCCGGACGCACGGTGACTTTATCGCCCAGGTTGCCCAGGTTTGCGATTTTTTCGAGAAGAATGATTTCCATACTGTATATAACCTCAATCGTGTTGATTTATCAGAACTCGTCCGCTCACGCCCGGTTCAGGCGTTTGCGCCAGTCGACCCAGATATCGCTGAAGCCCAGCAAAGCGATAGGCAGCAAGAGATGGGGGATGAAAAACAGCATCAGGTAGATGCCCACCAGCCAGAACGTCCTGATCCCGAGCAGCGCATGCACAATGGCGAAACCCGCCACGGCGAACAGGACGAAAAAGACGCCGCTCAGGTTCCAGGCGATTTCCGCCATGTTCCCTTCTACCGCCATGCCTGCCGCGATGCAGCCCAATCCCAGGTAAACCAGGGCGGGCGGCAAACGCAGGCCGATGAATTCGGCCTTGAATCCGCCCGGATTGAACAGCAATGCCTGTTCCCAGCGGGCGATCAGCAAACCGAGGATCAGGCTCATGACCAAGCCGCTTGCCATCGCGCCACTGGCGTAATGGGAGAACAGCTCCAGGGCTTTGTTCATCCGCAAGGTGTCGAAATCGGCCGGCGCTTGTTCCAGCATCGGCTGGAACAAGCGCTGCAGGATCTCAAGCCAGGCAGCGGCGGGATCCTCGACCAGCCCATAGCTGGCGGCGACGGCGGCAAGACCCATGGCCGAGGCGGCAGCTAGCGCCCAATCCAGGCGCAAGGTTTCACGCAGCAGCAGGGCCAATGGCCAAACCAGAACCCACCATAACAGCCCATACAGCACGAACGGATGGGCATTGCCGCTCAGCAGAACGCCAATGATCCCCACCGCCGGAGCCGAGATCGCCAGTACCCAGGCGCTTTCCAGAACGCCCTTGCGTAACGCCACCAAGGCCAGGGCCGCTGCCCCGAGCAGGTTCAGCAAAGGCAGCAACATCGAGGCGAGGGCCAGCGCGATGATCGCCATCGCCGCCTGAAGCCTCCCCTGCATGACGAACGCCGCTAGGCTGCGCATGGAGCCTCGTCCCGATCCCGGCCAGCGGTAGCGATGCCGATTACTGGGGGTGGGAATCGCAGAACGGCAACAGGGCCAAAAAGCGCGCGCGCTTGATGGCGGTGGCGAGTTGTCTTTGGTATTTCGCCTTGGTGCCGGTGATGCGGCTGGGTACGATTTTTCCGGTTTCGGAAATGAACTCCCGCAGGGTGTCCAGATCTTTGTAATCGATTTCCTTCACGCCTTCGGCGGTGAAGCGGCAATATTTTCTGCGCTTGAATTGACGAACCATGGGCTTAAATCTCTCAAAGTTTGGGGCAAGTGGCTTGGCGGGGTGGGAAGTGGCTGCTATTCTTCATCCGCGACGGCTTCGACGGCGGATTTGGTCTCTTCGGTTTCGGCAGCCTCTTCGCTATCCTCGTCGGATTTTTCAACCTCGCCCTGCCCGGATTTGGACAGCAGGGAAGGTTCGGTGATCGCTGCTTCGCGCGCCAGAGTCAAGCTGCGCAGAACGGCATCGTTGAAGCGGAAGCCGCTCTCCAACTCTTCCAGAGTGGGTTGGTCGCATTCGATGTTCATCAGGACGTAATGCGCTTTGTGGACCTTGTTGATGGGATAGGCCAGTTGGCGGCGGCCCCAGTCTTCCAGACGATGGATCTTGCCGGCAGCCGATTCGATGATGGCGCGGTAGCGCTCGACCATCGCCGGCACTTGCGAGCTTTGGTCGGGATGAACGAGAAAAACGATTTCATAATGCCGCATGGTGGCTCCTTACGGATGGATTCAGCCTTCCGCTCCGAGGCGGTAAGGCAAGGAGAGACGGGGTCATGCCCCGCCACTAAAGAGCGGAATTGTACTCGATGGAAAAAATCGATACAAGCGCGACTTGACTTTAGGGTGCGATTCAAAGTGATGCCTATTGAATCCCGTGGGGAGGGCGAGGGGGTTACGAGACACACCGTGAATACCTCCTTGTAGGCTCGACGATGGCTTCCCTGCCATCGACGGTCTCGTAACCCCCCTCGCCCTCCCCACGGGTGCATCACTTTGAATCACACCCTTGACTTTACCTCGACTTGCCCTTAGAAAATTATGCCTATTCAGATCCCATGGGAGTCACTCGTTCCTTGAATGAAATACCGCTAAGCCTGCTTTTTGCCTCACTGTTCCTGTTGCTTATCGTCTCGGCTTTCTTCTCCGGCGCCGAAACCGCTTTGATGATGTTGAATCGCTATCGCTTGCTGCATCAAGTCAAGGAAGGTCATCCGGGCGCCATACGCTCGCAGGAATTGCTGCGTCGTCCCGATCGCCTCATCGGATTGATGCTGCTGGGAAACCATTTCGCCAATATCCTGGCCGCTTCCCTGACCACGGTCATCGCGCTCCGTCTGATGGGGGAAAGCGGCATCGCCGTCACGGCGGCGGTTTTGACCCTGGTCATCCTGATTTTCGCCGAGGTTGCGCCTAAGACCCTGGCCGCCATGCACCCGGACAAACTGGCCTTCAGTTCGTCCTGGCTGATCCTGCCGCTGACGCAGGTGTTTTATCCGGTGGTCTGGGTGGTCAACGCAGTCGCCAACCTGTTGCTTCGGATCTTGGGCCTGGATCCCAGTCAGGAGGCTTATCATGCGCTCAGCAAGGAGGAATTGCGCACCGTGGTCGCCGGGGCTGGCGCCATGATTCCTGAACGGTATCAGAGCATGCTGCTGAGTGTGCTCGATCTGGAGTCGGCGACGGTGGAGGACATCATGATTCCCCGCAACGACATCGCCGCCATCGACCTGGATTCGCCGTTGGAGGAAATCGTCGAGCAGATCCGATCCAGTCGCCACACCCGTCTGCCGGTCTATCGCAAGAGTATCGACAAGGTTTTCGGCCTGTTGCATCTGCGCAAGATTTTGATCCAGATGAGTCAGGACGGATTCAGCAAGGAAACCATCGTCAAGAGTCTGGACAAAATCTATTTCATTCCTGAAAATATGCCCCTGCATCGCTTATTGATGAACTTTCGCCGGGAGAATCTGCGCTTCGGCCTGGTCATCGATGAATATGGAGATGTACTCGGGCTGGTCACCCTGGAAGACCTGTTGCAGGAAATCGTCGGAGAGTTCACCACCCATTCCTTTGGCGTGCAGAAGCAAAAGGATGAGAGTTATTTGGTAGATGCCGGCATCACCCTGCGCGAACTCAATCGAATCACGGGATGGGCTTTGCCCACGGAGGGCCCCAAAACCCTCAATGGTTTGATCATCGAATACCTGGAGACCATCCCTTTGCCGGGAACCAGCCTCAAATTGTTCGACCACTGCCTGGAAATCACCAAGATGGATAGCAATGTCATCAAACAAGTGCGCTTTTATCCCCATCCTTGACCGGCATAGCGCGGGCAACGCCAAATTGGCGCGGCTAAGGTTTATGGCTATACTGGCCTTTTCATCGCAAGCAGGCTTGGCGGAATAGATGGCCAAACTCACCTTAAAGTTCAAGGGAAAAGAGCTGCTCACGCTTCCCATCGAAGCAAAGCGGTTCAAGATCGGTCGCGATCCGGAAAACGATCTGTCCGTCGACAGCCTGGCCGTCGCGCCTTATCATGCAACCCT
Source organism: Methylococcaceae bacterium (assembly GCA_028711365.1). Classification (GTDB taxonomy): domain Bacteria; phylum Pseudomonadota; class Gammaproteobacteria; order Methylococcales; family Methylococcaceae; genus Methylumidiphilus. The sequence goes on along the minus strand of JAQTSI010000049.1, from coordinate 9,137 downwards.
CTCTCCGCTCGGAGAGGATTATATCGTTCGGGCCGTCGATCCCGACTATCCCCTGACCGTCAACGGCGAAGAGGTTTTCGAACAACGCTTGGCCGAAGGCGATTGCATCGGTGTCGGAAAACATGAAATCTACTTCACCCGGAATGCGATGGGCCGGGGGAAAGGGGCGCATGTCGCTCACGAACCCGGCCACGATGCCGGGATGGGGGAAGCCAGCCTGCAGGTGTTGAAGGGTAAAAACATCGGTTTGGTCATCCCGCTGCGCAAAGCCATGACCCGGATCGGCAATGAGGAGCAGGGTTCGGCGGTCATCGCACACCGCAAGGAGGGTTATTTCCTCTCGGCCTTGGTGACGGTACATGAACTCGAGGTCAACAATATCCCGATCAAGGACGAAAGCGTGCTGTTGAACCATGGCGATGTCGTCAAGGTCGGGCGCAATGTATTGCAATTCTTTCATGTCGCCGGCGGGCATCCCGCCTCCTCTAAAGCGAGCCCAGCGCCTCACGAAGGGATTTCACCGGGATGATCTCCAATCCTTCCACGCTTCCTCGCGGGGCGTTTTTGTGCGGCACGATGGCATGCTTGAAGCCGTGCTTGGCCGCTTCGCGCAGACGTTCCTCGCCGTTTTGAACCGGCCTGACTTCCCCGCTCAGTCCCAGTTCGCCGAAAGCGATCCAATCCCTTGGAATGGGACGGTCTCGGTAGCTGGACACCACCGCCAGCAGCACGGCCAGATCACCGGCCGTTTCCGTCAGCCGCAACCCCCCCACCAGGTTGATGAAAACATCCTGGTTCAAGATGTTCACGTCGCCATGGCGGTGCAGCACCGCCAGCAGCATGGCCAGGCGGTTGCTTTCCATGCCCACCGCCACCCGGCGCGGAGCGGCCAGGTGGGACTCGTCCACCAGGGCCTGCACTTCCACCAGCAGTGGCCGGCTGCCCTCCCGCATCACCATCACCACGCTGCCGGGTAGATCTTCCTCATAGCGCGACAGGAAGATTGCCGAGGGATTTTTCACTTCCTTCAAGCCGGTCTCGGTCATGGCGAATACGCCCAGTTCATTGACCGCCCCGAAGCGGTTCTTGAAAGCGCGAATCACCCGGAACCGATTGCCGGGATCGCCTTCGAAATACAGCACCGTATCCACCATGTGCTCCAGCACACGGGGGCCTGCCAGCGCCCCTTCCTTGGTGACATGACCGATCAAAAATACCGTCGTCCCGCTCTGTTTGGCGTAGCGCACCAGTTGCGCGGCGCATTCGCGCACCTGGGCCACGGAACCGGGCGCGGATTGAAGCAGCTCGGTGTATACGGTCTGGATGGAATCCACCACCAAAAGGGCCGGACGCTGCTCCTGGATCACCTCCAGGATGCGTTCCAGCGCGGTTTCCGCCAGGATCTTCACGCCTTCGCAATGCAGGTGCAGGCGCTTGGCGCGCAGGCTCACCTGCTGGATGGATTCCTCGCCGGTGATGTACAGGGTCTTGGTGCGTCCGCCCAAAGCCGCCAGGGTTTGCAACAGCAGGGTGGATTTGCCTATGCCGGGATCACCGCCGATGAGAATGGCCGAACCGCCCACCAGGCCGCCGCCCAGCACCCGGTCGAGCTCTTCCAGCCCGCTGCTGGAGCGGAGGATTTCCTCCGCCTCCACCGCGGACAATTCGATCGGCTGCGCGCGCGCGCCGCCATTGCCGGCATAGCCGGAAAAACGCGAAGGCGGGGAGCTGCGCTCTTCCAGACTTTCCACCAGGGTGTTCCACAGGCCGCAGCCTCCGCATTGCCCCGCCCATTTGTTCTGGGCATGGCCGCATTCGGTGCAGCGGTAAAGGATCTTCCGGTCTTTGACCTTGCTCATGGTTTCGCGGCGGTCAGCAAAGTGATGTCGACTCCCTTGCCATGTCGGCTCTAAGGTTGATAAGCGATCCGGTAGATTGCGCCCTTCAGATCATCGGAAACCAGGATCGAGCCGTCGGCCATCTCGAGGATATCCACCGGCCGTCCCAATACCTCGCCATTCGGTTGTAGCCAGCCTTGGGCGAAGATCTCGTCGGCGATAGGTTTGCCTTCCTTGAACCTCACCAACATGAGGCGATAACCCTGCGGTACGGAGCGGTTCCAGGAGCCATGCTGGGCGACGAACAACTGGTTGCGGTAATCGGCGGGGAATTGAGTGCCCCGATAGAGGCGCAGTCCCGGCGGGGCCGTGTGGGCGGGGAATTTCCAGGCTGGCGGGGTGAATCGTGAACAGGCTTGCCTGGGCCCGAATTCCGGGTCGGAGATATCGCCGCCGTGGCAATAGGGATAGCCGAAATGCATTCCCGCTTTCGGCGCGGCATTCAATTCTTCCGGTGGCGCATCGTCGCCTAACAGATCACGGCCGTTATCGGTGAAGAACAGCTCACCGGTTTGCGGATGCCAGTCCAGCCCCACGCTATTGCGGATGCCGCGCGCGTAGATTTCCAGATTCCTGCCGTCCGGATCCAGTCGCGTCAGGCTGGCGTAGATTTCCTTTTCACTCAGGCAGATATTGCAGGGCGCCCCGACCGGAACATAAAGTTTGCCGTCCGGTCCAACCCGCAGATATTTCCAGCCATGATGCCGCTCGGTCGGATAGCCCTCATAGACCACTTCCGGTTTGGGGGGATTGGAAAGATGGCTGGAAATATCCTTGAGTTTCACGATGCGGTGGATTTCGGCGATATACAGATCGCCTTTCAGGAACGCCACGCCATTGGGTGCGTTCAGACCGGAAGCGAGAGTCAACACCTTATCCGCCTTGCCGTCGTGGTCTTCGTCGCGCAAGGCGTACACCTTGCCCTCGGCCAGGGTGCCGACATACACGGTGCCATCCTCGCCCAGCGCCAGAGAACGGGCATTGGGCGTATGCTCGGTGTAGAGGGTAATATGGAAACCGGCGGGAAGCTTGATTTTAGCCAACCAGGCCTGATCGGCCCAAGCGGATGCCGCGAAACAACTCAGCAATAATAGAGAACCTATGAATTTCATCTTGCCTCCTCATTAGATCGAATCGTTACCCCGTCCATCTGTCTGCCCAGCTCGGTCAGGCTTGATTTTTAAGCTTCCGTCCTCAACTATGGTAACACTTGCATTTCAATCAACGGAAAGACATCCATGAGAATAATCCTGTTCCTCCTCACCAATGCGGCGGTGCTGATCTTGATCAGCATCCTCTTCCACTTCCTCGGCCTAGGCGGCTTTCTGCGCCAGAATGGCGTCAACCTGAACCTGGACAGTTTGCTGATTTCCTCTGCCGTCATCGGCATGTCGGGCTCGTTCATCTCCCTGCTGATATCGAAATGGATGGCCAAGCAGTCGATGGGCGTTTACGTCATCGAACAGCCTGCCAATGCCACCGAGCAATGGCTGCTGGAAATCGTCGGCCAGCAGGCCCGGATGGCCGGCATCGGCATGCCGGAAGTGGGCGTGTTCGACTCTCCCGATCCCAATGCGTTCGCCACCGGTTTCAGCAAGAATAGCGCCCTGGTGGCCGTCAGCACCGGTCTGTTGCACAACATGAATGCCGACGAGGTGGAGGCGGTTTTGGGCCATGAGATCAGCCATGTCGCCAACGGCGACATGGTGACCATGGGTCTGTTGCAAGGGGTGGTCAACACCTTCGTGATCTTCTTCGCCAGAATCATCGGCTTCTTCGTCGATCGGGTGCTGTTGCGTTCGGAGAACGACCGCGGTTTCGGCATGGGGTATTTCATCACCGAGATGATCGCGCAAATCCTGCTGTCGATCCTGGCCAGCATGATCGTCATGTGGTTCTCGCGTCACCGCGAGTTTCGCGCCGACGCCGGCGGTGCCGGTTTGGCCGGACGTCAGAAGATGATCGCCGCGTTGCAGGCCCTGCAACGCTCGCATGATCCGCAGCCCCTACCCGGGGAGATGGCTGCTTTCGGCATCAGCAGCGGCGGCGCGAGCCGCTTGTTCATGAGCCATCCCCCTCTGGAAGAGCGCATCGCCGCCTTGCAGAATCTGCGATAAGGCGATACAGGGACGGAAGCTGGCTTTGATCTAGCCCTTCCGTCTCGCCTGCAAGACGTTGTGCACCTCGCCGATCTTGTCCAAAGCCAGGCTGAGTTGGGAGACATCCTGGATCTCGACCAGGATTTCCATGGTCACCGAGCGACTTTCGGGATTGGTAAAGGTGTTGGTGCGCAGGATGTTGATGCCTTCATGGGCGAAGATGGACGTCACATCCTTCAGCAAACCCTTGCGATCGATGGCTTGGACTTCGATCTCCATCGGAAAGGCTTCCAGTTCACGGCCCCAGGCCACGTCGATCAATCGGCCCTGCTTGTGGGCCGGCAGATGGATGATATTGGGGCAATCCTGGGCATGAATGGCGACGCCGTTGCCCAAGGTGATGTAGCCGACGATATCCGTACCCGGTGTCGGATTGCAGCAATGGGCGAAATGTATCATCAGGTTGCGGACCCCTTGCACCGTCACCTGTTCGCTCTCCTTGCCCGCCTCGGCCTTGCGCGGCGGCGCGGCCAGCGGAGGAGGGGGCGGCTGAAAGCCGGGGATTCTCAAGGTCGCGGCGAGCTGCATGGGCGCGATGTCGGCCCGGCCTATGGCTAACAGCAGGTCTTCCGCCCGAGGCAGATGAAAATGCCGGGCCAGGTCATCGAGTTCGCTGTCCTTCAGGGCCGGCAGGCCCAGCTTGCGCCGTTCGTGTTCCAGGATGGCTTTGCCGGCGCGCAGGTGCCGGTCGTGGTCCTGTTGCCTAAACCATTGCTTGATCTTTTCCCGCGCGTGGGCGCTACCCACGTAACCCATGCGCGCGTCGAGCCAGCCCAGGCTGGGACCGCCGATTTTGGTGGTGAGGATCTCCACCTTCTCGCCGGATTTGAGCCGGTAGGTCAGGGGTACGATATGGCCATTGACCTTGGCTCCCCGGCAACGGTGACCCACTTCGGAATGGATGGCATAGGCGAAATCCACCGGCGTCGCCCCCTTTTTCAAGCGCACCACCTGACCCTTGGGAGTCAGCACGAAGATTTGATCTTCGAACAGCTCCGAGCGGAAATCCTCCAGCAGGCCATGATCGTCCCCCCTGCTTTCCAGCAGATAACGCAGGGAGTTGATGCTGCGGTCCAGGGCCTCATCCTGTTTGCCGCCTTCCTTGTAACGCCAGTGCGCGGCCACGCCGAACTCGGCGAAGCTGTGCATTTGTTGGGTCCGGATCTGGATCTCCACCGGATGCCCTGCTTCCCCGATCACCACGGTATGCAGGGACTGGTAGCCGTTATCCTTGGGATTGGCGATGTAATCGTCGAATTCCTTGGGGATATGCAGCCATTGACCATGCACCAGCCCCAGCACCGCGTAGCAATCGGCAATCTTGTCCACCACCACGCGCACCGCCAGCAAGTCGTATAGATCGTCCAGAGCCACCTGTTTGCGCTGCATCTTGCTCCAGATACTGAACAGATGCTTGGGCCTGCCGTAAACCTTGGCTTTGAGGCCGTTTTCCTGCAATACTTTGCCCAGTTGCGCGGTAAAGCCCTGGATATAGGCTTCGCGTTCGGCCCGTTTGGTTTCCAGCGATTGGGCCAATTGCTTGTATTTCTCGGGCTCCAGGTACCGAAAAGACAGATCTTCCAGTTCCCACTTGAGTTGTCCCACCCCCAGTCGGTTGGCGAGGGGTGCGAACAGATCCAGGGTTTCGCGGGCGATTCGGTAACGGATCGATTCTTCCTCATGCTTGAGCATGCGCAAGCGCTGCAGCCGGTAGGCCAGCTTGATGAGCACCGCGCGCACGTCCTCCACCACCGACAGCAGCATGCGGCGCAACAATTCCGCCTGTTCCGGTTCCTGGATTTCGCCCGAATATTCATTGAAGGTGTTCAGCCAATTCACGCCGCGCACCAGTTTGAGGACGATAGGCCCAAACTGGGACTCGATGACTGTCTCCTTGAGCGTTTCACGCAGCCAGGGATCGGCGAGCAGGGCAGCCTCCAAAGTTTGCGCGTCCGTTTTTAACCCATGCAGGATATGGGCGACGTCGATGCCGCGCGGGCGCAGCCTTTTGTCCTCATCCCGCGCCTCCACGGCGAATTTCAAGGCTTTCGCCAGAGCCGAAGCCTCGGCCTCGCTGTAACCCGCGCACAGCTTTTCCTGCAACTGGGTCAGGGGATGGGAGGAGATGTCGGCATGATAGAGGGAATGTTTCATCGTCTTCTTAATGTGACCCGGATACTTCGTACACCGGGGTTATCTGTGATGCGCCATGGGCGCGGACATGCCAAAACGGGCCGTCTCGAACGCGTAGCCAATACGATTGAATTCAGCCGTCATACCGGCAAGGATCGTCGGTATCCCGTCGACAGGGGCTTGACTCCGCCCGTCATCCCGAGCGTCCGGCCCTTCGACAATGCTCAGGACAGGGTTCCGGCGATCCCTGCCGGAAAGACGAGCAAAAGCACTAATTCAACACCATTGGAACTTGTAGCCCCCTGTCATGCGGCTTTCTGTCCCTGGATCAAGGGGGTGATGAAGGATTCGGGTTAAAATATTTTTCATCGCATCCCAGGATCATTGTGACAGAATCATGATATTTGCGGCGAGGAAGATTCCAGCATGAGTCAGGCCAAATCCGTCGATCCTATGTTTCCTTTCCCGGCCAGCGGAAGTGCCGCAGCAACCGTTTCAGATCCCCATCTGCGTTCCGATGCGGCGGCGAAGGCCATTCTGCTTCGCCTGCTCCAGATCCTCGAGGATAACGAGACCGGCGTGCTGCAAAACATAGAAGTGGAGAGTCTGCACGATTTTCGCATCGCCGTGCGCCGCACCCGTTCGGCGCTGACCCAAATCAAGGGGGTATTCCCGGATCGCACGGTGCAGCGTTTCCTTCCCCGTTTTGCCTGGCTGGGACAGATCACCAGCGAACCGCGAGATTTCGATGTGTATCTGCTGGATTTCGACCGACTCAAGGCCAGCCTGTCGAATCCCTTCCAAGAAGACATCGAACCTCTGCGCGGGTTCCTGGAAAACCATACCGACCTGGCCCATGCTGCACTGACCCGGCATCTGCATTCGGTTCGCTACCGATCGCTATTGGTCGAGTGGCGAAAGTTTCTCCTGGCGCCTTGTCCGAGGCAGCCGAGAGCGCTCAATGCCCTGATGCCCATCGCCGATCTCGCGAGCCGCCGCATCCGCAGACAATTTCGGCGGGCATTGCGGCAAGGGAGGGCGATCAGCCCCGAGACCCCGGCGGAAAGTCTCCACGAGCTGCGCAAGACCTGCAAGAAACTGCGCTATTTGCTGGAGTTCTTCCGCGATCTTTACCCGCCCGAGGAGGTGCAACGTCCGATCAAGCACTTGAAAAGCCTACAGGATTATCTGGGCGAGTTTCAGGATACCCAAGCCCAAATCGGCCAATTGCAGCGCATCAGCCATTTGATGCGAAGGCAGGCGGCGGTGCCCACCGAGGCGCTGTTGGCCATGGGGGTGTTGCTCAGCCAGCTCATCAGCCGGCAACACCAGATGCGCCAGGATTTTCCCGATGCCTTCGCCGATTTTGCCCACGCCGATAACCGATCCCGCTTCCATCAACTGTTCACCGGGCGTCGCGGCGAGGAAAAGCTTTAGCCGAGCCGCAAAGCTCCGTTTGCTGATTGGCGGATTCCCAAGCTCCGGGTTGGGAATCCGCCAGTCTTGGAAACTCCTGCTTCCTGGGTGGCGTTCCCAAGCCGGAGCTTGGAAACGAGCGAATGATGGAGTCGGGCTCCCCTGCGGTTTAGGAAACGCCCAATGTGATGGAGTCGGGCTCCCCTGCAGTTTTGGACGTTTCCAAAATGACAGAGTCAGCTTCCCTTGCGATTTAGGAAGCTTACAAAATGACAGGGTAAGTTTCCCTTGCGATTTAGGAAGCTTACCAAATGACAGAGTAAGTTTCCCTTATGATTTAGGAAGCTTACAAAATGACAGAGTCAGTTTCCCTTGCGATTTAGGAAGCTTCCAAAATGACAGAGTAAGCTTCCCTTGCGATTTAGGAAGTTTACAAAATGACAGGGTAAGTTTCCCTTATGATTTAGGAAGCTTACAAAATGACAGAGTAAGTTTCCCTTGCGATTTAGGAAGCTTACAAAATGACAGAGTAAGTTTCCCTTGCGATTTAGGAAGCTTACAAAATGACAGGGTAAGCTTCCCTTGCGATTTAGGAAGCTTCCAAAATGACAGAGTCAGCTTCCCTTGCGATTTGGGAAGCTTACCAAATGACAGGGTAAGTTTCCCTTGCGATTTAGGAAGCTTCCAAAATGACAGAGTCAGCTTCCCTTAGGATTTGGGAAGCTTCCAAAATGATGGAGTAAACCGCCTTGGCGATCGGGGAAGCGTCCAAATTGACAGGGTAAGCTTCCCCGGCAATATAGGACCCTGATACAAGGTTCCTGTCATCCTCCCGACTGATTTCTCATCGGGCCTGCACCGATCACCCTGGGTAGCGCCCTCTGCCGGGAAGCTGCACAGGCGATCGGTGGGCGTGGTGGGAGGCAGGCTGACTATGCTTTCGCGGTCCTCACCGATTTGCTGACCGTGCCTCCATTGCCCGTGCAAGTCAGGGTATAAACCTGACTCGTGGCCTGACGAGTCAGGGTTTCAACGCCAGCAACGGGTTTCGTCCCGGACCAGGCTTTACTGGCCATACAGGATGTGGCATGTGTGGATGACCAGATCAAGCTCCGGGTGGCTCCCTTTGTCGTCGCTTTGAAAGTGAGCAAGGGGCGTGGTAAGCCCATGACGGTCACGGTCACCGACTGGCTGACGGCGCCACCGGGGCCGGTGCAACTGAGGCTATAGGTCTGGTTTCCACCCAGCCCGCTCACCGTCTGCTTTCCGGACAAGGGTTTCGTTCCCGACCACCCACCGCCGGCGGTGCAAGACGTCGCGTTGCTTGACGACCAATTCAGCGTGATAGCGGTTTTCGAGGGGTATCGGATTTGACTCGGCGTTGCGGTAATCTTGACCGTAGGAGGGGCGGTGACGGTCACGGTTTGGCTGACCGTGCCGCCGCTGCCGGTGCAGGTCAGGGTGTAAGTCTGGCGGGTGTTGAGGCCGGTCAGATTCAGGCGGCCGGATACCGGTTGGGCCCCCGACCATC
>JAQTSI010000048.1 GCA_028711365.1 Methylococcaceae bacterium | reverse complement strand
CAGCGCCTCGCCCAAGGCCCACCGCTGTCCCCCGAGCCAATGCAGAACCTCCTGCGCCATATCGGCAATCTACCCACAAGCGGTAAACCCGCAAAAAAGTGGCCAAAATTGGAGTGATAAGGGAATATTATAGATACAGGATAATCGGCAGTGTTTCTGCTTTTATGATAGCCTTTATAGTCAGCAATTACCCTATAACAGTGACCCATTCATATTTTGGGCGCGCCACTTTTCGCTTATTCGTGCCATAGATAGGCTTGACTTTAATCCAGCACCGTGAATTGCTGGTCCGTGAATAGGAAACCATAGGTATCGACCAGATATGAAAGATGAAGCCGGAAACTAGACAGGGACGATACCGGAGCACATCAATGCCGCACAACCGCTCGGGCTACTCATCCACCGTTAAACCCCTGCGACTAGGTTATATGACGCACAGCATAGAGGCATTTGCCAGGGTTTTAATCGTGTTGAGTCAAGAATATAAGGTCGATGGCTAACAACAATTATCCCTAAGCGCCGTGCGGCAATATGACGCATTGTTTTGCGAGGTTAGGCAAAGTAAATTTCATCCACATTAATCAATAAGATCAGCCATTCGCATCACAGAAAAGAAGATGGGCTGCCGGGTTATTTTATAACAGCGAAAGCAGAGATAAACCCAGCCACCTGCGATTGGCATCAAGCTTTAAGAAGAGGTTATGGACGGTTAAACCCGCGGCATCGATCGCTTGTACTACTTATGTCCAAAACCAAATGAATACAATATCAGTTACGAAACCACTTGAACCTTCAGGTTTTGAGTTTCGCCATGACGATATCAATACCGATTTCTCGGAAGGAGAAACCGGTCTGGACCGCCCTCGCCAAGCGTGGCAATGGATGCGGCAGACACTGCAACCTCCGGGGTCCGATGATTGGGTGCGCCGCGAAGTGGCGGCCTCCTGGCGGCGTTGTCTGGAAGAATATCATCTGCATTTTACTCCCCTGCTTCTGCGATCGAATACCCTGGATCATTTCCGCCTTGGTGTGGCGGACGAGCTTAACCCGGAGTTGATCCGGGTTTCCGCCCTAGTCGACCAGCATACACGCGCTTTTATCGGCGAGGCCGGTCTGACTTTTTGCCTGATGGACGCAGATTGCCGATTGTTAAGCTTTAAAGGCAACAATCTCGGCGACTGTCCCATGGGAAAGCTGCTGACCCGGCCATTGGCCGACTGGAGTGAACCCGTCATCGGCAATAACGGCATGGGTTCGGCGGCCATCCTCCACTCGCCCATCGCTTTCTGCGGGGAAGAGCATTACCTCCCTTTGTTGCATCCTTTTGCCACCGCGGGGTTTCCGTTATTGACCCGGGACGGCCAATTGCTGGCGGTGATGGGACTGCTCAGCGACCAGCGAATCAGCCCCGGGGTGCTGAAGTCCCTGATCTGCATGCTCGGAAACCGGATACAAGCGACGCTCCAGGATTCTCCACGCCCTGCCGTCGACGCGGAGGGTTTGTTCCGTGCCTGGCCTTTCCACCGGCGGGAGAATCCAGCCAAAGGCAAAGCCGCCGCCGAGAATCAGGCCATTTCCGAGGCAAGCCCCGCTGTCACCCTGGAATACCGGTTGCTGGAAAAGGCGGTGCGACTCCAGGAACGCCGGATTCCCATCCTGGTGGTCGGCGAATCCGGCGCCGGCAAGGAACATCTGATCCGGATGGCTCACGAAACCGGACCTCGTCGCGGCGGGCCTTTGATCGCGCTGAACTGCGCCTCCATCCCTAGAGAACTCATCGAAAGCGAACTATTCGGTTACGCCTCAGGCAGCTTCACCGGGGCGCGCAGAGAAGGCAAGGTGGGCAAATTTCTGCTGGCTGATAAAGGCACTTTGTTCCTGGACGAAATTGGCGACATGAATCTGGATTTACAGGCCGTGCTGTTGCGGGTGCTGGAAAGCTCGGAATTCTTTCCGGTAGGTGCCAGCAAACCGGTCAAGGTGGATGTGCAAATCTTCGCCGCCACCAATGTGCCCATCCAGCAAGCCGTGCGCGAAGGCAACTTTCGCCGCGACCTATACTATCGCCTGAACGGCGCCCAGTTGATCCTGCCGCCGCTACGGGAGCGCCATGATAAATGGCTGATCATCCAGCGAGTCCTGGAAAAAGAACTCGCACTCTCGGGGCTGAATCGGTCGATCACTCTCGATGGGGAGGTGAAGACAGTGTTCCTGCGCCATCCCTGGCCAGGAAACATTCGCCAATTATCCAACGTGATCCGCAGTTCCCTGTTCATGACCGAAGGCGCCGCAATCACTCGGGCCGACCTGCCCGACGATTTTCTCGCCGAACTGGGTCAGGCAGAGGCTGATTGCTCCCAACTTCTGACCAACCAGGAACCTGGGCCGCCGGATGAAAAGACCCTCCAGGCGGCGACTCTCGCCGAGTGGGAGCTTCGTGGCATTAAAGCGGCCCTGGCGGCCTGCCGCGGCAATCTTACCCAGACGGCTCGCGTGTTGGGCATCACCCGCGGCACCCTCTACAAGAAAATGGCGAATTACGGCCTAAGCCCCCGCTGATCGATGCGCCCCACTGGGCGTCAACTGAGCAGCCTCAATCATCGATGGCAGGGAGGCCGTCGCAAACCTCTTCGCACCCTCTCTCCTGATTCGATAGGCCTTGCCTACAAAACCGCGGAATTTCGCCTATCGTCCCGGTTGAGCCTCAGCTTCCCGCCAGCATTCGCCCCGTTCGGTTTTTGCACGGTTTCACTGTTCGATAACTGAACGGCGTTCGTTTACCGCACGCCGAGCAAGCCTTCGAAAACTTCTTCGGCGCCCAATAAAAACAATCCAAATCATTGATATTGAAGATATGCGATAGACATGATCCGTGCTGGCACAGGCTTTGTAATAGGAATGACACCTTGTTCTCGGCAAGGAAATGAGGCCCCCGGTCAAGCCGGGGATCTGAACTGCGACAGTCACCATTCCATCAGGAGTACAGCAATGCCCTTAAGTGCAGCCACCAAGGCAGCGACCGATGCTCTCGCCGTCAATCGCGCCCCCACTAGCGTCAATGCTCAGGAAGTTCACCGCTGGATGCAGAGTTTCAACTGGGATTTCAAGAACAATCGGACCAAGTATCCGACCAAGTACCACATGGCGAACGAGACCAAGGAACAGTTCAAGCTCATCGCCAAGGAATATGCCCGCATGGAATCGGTCAAGGACGAGCGCCAGTTCGGCAGTCTGCAGGATGCGCTGACGCGGCTGAACGCCGGCAACCGCGTTCACCCGAAATGGGGCGAGACCATGAAGATGGTTTCCAATTTCCTGGAAGTGGGCGAATACAACGCCATCGCCGGTTCGGCCATGCTGTGGGATTGCGCCAGCGCGGCGGAGCAGAAGAACGGCTACCTCGCCCAGGTGCTGGATGAAATTCGCCACACCCATCAATGCGCCTACGTCAACTACTACTTCAGCAAGTATTACCACGACCCGGCCGGCCATAACGATGCCCGCCGCACCCGCACCATCGGCCCGTTGTGGAAAGGCATGAAACGGGTGTTCTCCGACGGCTTCATCTCCGGCGACGCGGTGGAATGCTCCGTCAACCTGCAATTGGTGGGCGAAGCCTGCTTCACCAATCCCTTGATCGTCGCCGTCACCGAATGGGCCGCGGCCAACGGCGATGAAATCACCCCGACGGTATTCCTCTCCATCGAGACCGACGAGTTGCGCCACATGGCCAACGGCTACCAGACGGTGGTTTCGATCGCCAATGACGCCGCCGCCTCGAAGTACCTGAACACCGACTTGAACAACGCGTTCTGGACCCAGCAGAAATATTTCACCCCGGTGCTGGGCATGGCTTTCGAGTACGGCAGCAAGAACAAGGTCGAGCCCTGGGTCAAAACCTGGAACCGTTGGGTTTACGAAGACTGGGGCGGCATCTGGATCGGCCGGCTGGGCAAGTATGGGGTGCAGTCGCCGAAGAGCTTGCGCGATGCCAAGCAGGATGCTTATTGGGCGCATCACGACTTGTTCCTGATCGCCTATGCCCTGTGGCCGACCGGATTTTTCCGTCTGGCCCTGCCGACCCAGGAAGAAATGGACTGGTTCGAAGCGAACTACCCAGGCTGGTACGACCACTACGGCAAGATCATGGACGAATGGCGCGCCCGTGGTTGCGAAGATCCTTCCAGCGGCTTCCTTCCCTTGCAATGGTTCATCGAAAACGGCCACACCATCTACATCGACCGCGTCTCGCAAGTGCCGTTTTGCCCGACCCTGGCCAAAGGCGCCAGCACTTTGCGCATCCATGAGTACAACGGCAAGAAGCATTCCTTCAGCGATCCCTGGGGCGAGCGCATGTGGCTGTCGGAACCGGAGCGTTACGAGTGTCAGAACATCTTCGAACAATACGAAGGCCGCGAATTGTCCGAGGTGATTGCCGAATTGCATGGCGTGCGCAGCGACGGCAAGACCCTGATCGCCCAGCCCCATGTGCGCGGCGACAAGCTGTGGAACCTGGATGACATCAAGCGCATCGGCTGCGTATTCAAGGACCCTTTGAAATCCGTGCAGTGATAGAGCGCAGACCTCCATGCCCTCAACCATTCAACCTCGAGGAGTAACAAGATGAGTTTAGAAGAAAGAAAACGCGGTCTGACCGACCCGGAACTGGCGGCGGCGATTTTGGCCGCGATTCCGGACCATGCCCTGGATACCCAGCGCAAGATGGACTATTTCGTCAAACCGCGTGGCCGAAGGCTGAGCGAATACGAAGCTTTGACCTGCTATGCACAGCCGACGCCGGACTGGATTCCCGGCGGCCTGGACTGGGGCGACTGGACGCAGAAATTCCACGGCGGCAGGGCTTCCTGGGGCAATGAAACCACCGAACTGAAGAGTTCGGACTGGCACCACCATCGCGATCCCGGCCGCCGCTGGCACGCCCCCTATGTCAAGGACAAGGCCGAGGAATGGCGTTATACGGAACGTTTCCTGACCGCCTATTCGGCGGAAGGCCAGGCGCGCACCATGGACCCGGTATGGCGCGACGATGTACTCAACCAGTATCTGGGGGCTTACTGTTTCAACGAATACGGACTGTTCAACGCCCATTCCTCGGTTTCCCGCGACTGTCTGTCGGATACCATTCGCGTCACCGCCACCTTCGTGGCCTTCGACAAGAATGACAATGCCCAGATGATCCAGTTGGAGCGGACCTTCCTGGCGAAGATCATCCCCGGTTTCCCGGAATCCACCGACGAACCCAAGAAGGAATGGACCCAAGGCAGCGTCTACCGTGGGGCGCGCGAAACGGTGGAGCAGATCTGGCAATCCACCTATGACTGGAACGAAATCCTGTTCGCCACCCACATGATTTACGACCCGCTATTCGGGCAGTTCGTCCGCCGCGAGTTCTTCCAGCGGCTGGCTTCTTATTATGGCGACAGTCTGACGCCGTTTTTCATGAACCAGATGCAGGTCTATTTCAACCAGACCAAGGACTGCATAGCCGATCTCTATATCACCTGCCTGGCGGACGATCAGGAGTTTTCCACCTTCAACCGCGAAATCATGCGCGCCTGGAGCCAGAAATGGCTGAGCAAGACCCTGGACGCCTTGCGCGATTTCATGGGCATTTTCGCCAAGGTGCCGCGCATCGAAAACGTGACCTGCGGAGAAGCGGTGACGGCGGCGGTCTCCCGCGTGGTGGATGACTGGATCGCCGATTACGCCAACAAGATCGACCTCAAGGTCAATCGGGACCAGATGGTCAAGCATATCCTCAGCGGACTCAAGTAAAGAGAGAAACGTTTCATGTCAATTCAAGCAAACGCTTACAACTCCGGCATCATGGAGCTCAAGGGCAAGGATTTCGCCAAGGAATTCTTCGCCGAAGAAAACCAGGTCGTCCATGAAAGCAACACGGTCGTGCTGGTGCTGAAAAAATCGGATGAGATCAACACCATCGTCGATGAAGTGCTGCTCACCGAATTCAAGCTCGCCAATCCCTCCCTGGTGGTGGAAGACCGCGCCGGATACTGGTGGCTGAAAGCCAACGGCAAGATCGAAGTCGACTGCGACGAGGTGGCCGAATTGCTGGGCCGCAGCTACAACGTCTATGACTTCCTGGTGGACGTATCCTCCACCATCGGACGCGCCTACACCCTGGGCAACACCTTCACCATCACCAGCGAGTTGATGGGCCTGGACCGCAAACTCGAAGACTTGAAATCCTGAGGAGACTTAAAGATGGTCAATCAACCGGTACATGACAATGCGGTGCGCCAGGAATGGCTGAGCAAGATCTCCGGCCTGAATACCCTGGAGAAAGGCGTAGAAGTTCTCACCGCATTCAGAAAAACCAGTACGACTCCGCTGCGCGAAAGCTACGCGCTGGAACTGGATTGCAACTGGATCGAATGCAAACTGGAAGAACAGGTGGCCCAGCTCAAACTGCATGCCCAGGGCGGGGAAAAATTCTTCACCCTGACCGCCCAGGGCGATGATGCCCAAACCGTCGCCAACGCCTGGACCCAGCGGATGGCCGATTGCAACGACAAATGGGAGGCGGAAAAGATTCATATCAATTTCCGCCTGATGTTCAAGCCGCCGATGATGCCGGTCAATATCTTCATGGACGCAGATCGCATCCTCGGCTCCCGGCTCATGGAGCTGCGCAACCTCAACTATTACGACACCCCGTTGACCGAACTGCGCAAGCAGCGTGGCGTGAAGGTGGTGCACCTGCAGGCTGAAACAAGCCACTAGCCCGTGAGCTTTCGGAGTCTTTCCCGCTGAAGTCAAGGAAATTGCGGCTTTGGCCGATGATTCGAGCCCATCGGCCAAAGGAGAATCGAACCCAATACTCGCATCAACCCTATCCATGGAGTTCCTATGCTTACCGACATGAAAAACATCAAACAAATCATCATCGCCCTGCTGCTGATGCTGGTCTTCTATCTGTTTACGGTGGGATTCGTCAAATCCCTTTAACGCCAGGAACATCATCATGTTTGAACCGGACTTATCCCATCGGGATCTGGAAGACGATGGGGCGTCAAATGCGGGCGCCGCTTGGCGCCTGATCGCGCAAAACGGCGCCTACCAGGCTTATGCCAAAGAGCTGGAGTTCATGTGGCGCTGGATCATCGCCTGCGATGGCCATGTGGTGCAGGAGGGCTGTTCGATCAGTCTGGAGTCTTCGGTCCATTCGGTGCGCCATGTGCTGGCTTTTTACGTCATCGCTTCCCGCCCCCCAGTCCTCGGCGCACACCCTATTTAGGAAAACCCATGTCGAGAATCCATCAAATCGAAATCACCACCGAGGATGGTGAAACCATTCATTTCGAGTGCCGCGGCGACGAAGATGTGATCACTGCCGCTTTGCGGCAGGAGATCTTTCTCATGTCCTCCTGCCGGGAGGGTGGCTGCGCCACCTGCAAAGCGTTCTGCGCGGAGGGCGATTATCAACTGGTCGGCTGCAGTGTCCAGGCTTTGCCTCCCGAGGAAGAAGAGGAAGGCAACGTATTGCTGTGCCGCTGCTTCCCGGAATCCGACCTGGAACTGGAGGTGCCCTATGCGTATTCGCGCATCTCCTTCGCGCCGGAAGATCGATGTTTCACCGCCGAAGTGGTCGAGCTTGCCCGGCTGGCTTCCAATACCATGCGCTTACGGCTCCGCAGGATAGGGGGCGATCGGAAAGTCACGTTCGCCCCCGGCCAATACCTGGACATTCAGATACCGGGAACCGAATTGACCCGTTCCTTCTCACCCGCCAATACCCCCAACGAGGAGGGCGAACTGGAATTTTTGATCCGCCTGCTGCCCGATGGCCGCTTCTCCGATTACCTGAGAAGCGGCGCGCAAATCGGCCAGCCACTCACCGTCAAAGGTCCCTTAGGGGTATTCGGACTGAAGGAGAACGGATTTCGCCCGCGCTATTTCGTCGCCGGCGGCACCGGCCTGGCCCCGGTATTGTCCATGGTGCGCCAGATGCACCAATGGAAAGAACCGCAGGAAACCCGCCTCTATTTCGGCGTCAACAAGCCGGAGGAGGCGTTTTACCTAGCAGAGCTGAAAGCGCTGGAAGCGGCCATGCCCAACCTCGGTGTGCGCATCTGCGCCTGGCAGGCCGATGAGGGTTGGAGCGAGGAACGGGGCAGTGTGATCGATGTGCTGCGCCGGGACCTGGAACACAAGCCGACGCAGCCGGACATCTATCTTTGCGGTCCACCCGCCATGGTCGATGCCGCCTATGCGGTCTGCGACCAGTTCGCCATCCCCAGGAACCAGATCTTCCTGGAGAAATTCCTTCCCTCCGGACCCTGCGGCGAAGCCTGCGATGCCAGCCGGGTCCACCACCATTCTGTCTCGGCTTGAGACCTTTTCACTTCACCGAGCCCGCACGCATGCCCATGACCCCGGAAGACCTCCAATTCATGGAACAGATGGTCAAGCAACTGGATGAAACCATCGCCAAGCTAGCCGGGCAGGAGCGGGAGTTGGCGGATGCCATCGGCCCCGAGCGGGTGGAGGAACTTCGGGAATTATGGGATCAGGCCCTGGCGCGGAATGAGGAACTGGAACTGAGGCGCAGCCTGGATTGGCGAGATCGGGAGCTGCTGTGGGTCTGGTCGCGCCAGCGCCGCGCCCACGACGCGAGAGCCAATGCCGGGCAAGCTTACATGCGCGCCAACATCATAGCCCCACCGAATGCCTGACGCATCGGTCATCAATCACACATTAGGCGAACCATGGCAAAACAGATCCTATTCAATGGCGCCGCGCGCTCGAAAATGCTGCGCGGCATCGACAAACTGGCGCGAGCGGTGGAAGTCACCCTGGGCGCTTCGGGGCCGGGGGTGGTCATTCAGCACCGCACCGACGGCATACTCCCCATCTTCACCCGCGACGGAGTGACCGTCGCGCGTTCCATCGTTCTGAGCGATTGCCTCGAGGAGGTCGGTGCGAGGATGCTGCGCGATGTGGCCTGCGCGGTATCCCGTCAGGCGGGGGATGGCACGACCACCGCCATCGTGCTGGCGCACAGGATCGCCCTGGAATGTTCGAAAAGTCTGGCCGCAGGCGCCCATCCGGTGGAGCTCAAGAAAGGCATCGATCTTGCCGTCGGTATGGTCTGCTCCGAGCTGCAGAGGAAAGCCCTGCGCAGCCTCGATCTGAATCTGTTGCGCAAAGTCTGCAAGATCGCCAGCAAGGAAGAGGAACAGGTCGCCGATCTTCTGGTGGAGGCTCTGGACGAGATCGGCCCAAACGGGGCGCTTTCCATCGAAATGGGCCATGAACGGGGCGACCGCCTGGAAATCGTCGACGGCGCTCATTTCGAGCAGGGCTTTCTCTCTCCTTATTTCACCACCGACCGCGATCGCGGGTTGGCCGAGCTGGAAGATCCCTACCTCCTGCTTTACGACCGCGAAATCACCGATTTCATGGACTTGGTTCCCCTGCTGGAGCAAGTGCAGGAGCAGCATCGCTCGCTGTTGATCATCGCCGAGAACCTTTCCGAACGCGCGCTCGCCGCCCTGCTGCTGAACCATGTGCGAGGCAATTTCAGGGCTGTCGCCGTCAAGCCTCCCGGCCATGGCGACAGACGCCAGGAACGGCTGCTCGACCTTGCCGCGTTGACCGGCGGCACAGCCTGCCTGGAAGTGTCGGGCGACAGGCTGGACCGGCTCAGTCTGGCCGATCTGGGCCAGGCCAGCCGCGCCGTCATCGATGCCGAATCGACCACCCTGCTGGGCGGGCGTGGAGAAAAAGGCTTGATCGAGGAACGCATCGCGGGACTCGAATGGGAGGCGGAGCGGATTCGGGCCAGAAAGCCCGGTGAAGGCTCCATCACCGGCAAGCGGCACGATCTGGAGGAGTTGGAGGATCGCATCCGTCTGTTGCGCGGCAGGACCGCCGTTTACAAAGTCGGCGGCGGTAGCGAGATGGAAATCAAGGAGCGCATGGTGCGGGTGGAAAACGCGTATCACTCGATCCAAGCGGCGCTGGAAGAGGGGGTGTTGGCCGGCGGTGGGGTGGGATTGCTGTCCCTGCGCAAGGAATTGGACCGGCTGCAGGCCGCTCATCCCGACCGGCAGCGCGGTATCGGCATCGTCCGTGCGGCGCTGTGCGAACCTCTGCGCCGCATCGCCGGCAACGCCGGCTTAAACCCGGAGGAAGTCCTGGCGGAAGTGCTGTCGAAAGACGATGGACGCTATGGTTTCGATGCCAGCAGCCATTCCTTTGGCAACTTGATCGAACGGGGCATCGTCGATCCGGTCAAGGTCACCCGCCTGGCGCTGCAAAACGCCGCCGGCATCGTCGGCACGGTGATCATGACCGAAGCCGTCATCAGCGAGCAACCCATCCTGGAACGCTTGCCGAACAGCGCGGCGATCGCCGAATGGGCCGCAGCCACCCGCGAAGACCCCCGAATCTGAGGGCCCCGAGCTTCACTTCCCCGGCAGCAGCTTGCCGACGCCGCCGACGATCACGCTCCCCGCATTGCCCAACTGGCGCAGGATCAGCTCCCATTTTTCCCGCGCCCGCGCATCCTTCAGGCAGCGCAGATATTGCGCCCGGCGGGCTGCCGGCAATTGGGCGGCGATGGCGGTCCACACGGCCTCGACGTTCCATTCCTCGCCGGGCTTGAGACAAACCGCCTGGACCGTGGCCAGGGGGATGGCCAGGTTGCGGGCGACTTCCTCCATGGCGCCGCGGATGCTGTTTTCCTTGGCGTTCGCCGGCTGGTCCAGGTTATAAGGCGGGCTCCATATGCGAGGCGGGCGCAACTGGTCGATATGGGTGAGGGCAACGATCAAAGCCGGCGCGGAACGCTGCGGGTTTTTGGCGAAGCGGGCATGAACATGGTTCAGGAAATTCGAATCGGCGGCGCGGCCAGCCTGGGTGGCGGAACAAACCAGCAGGATCAGATCCATCTTGTCCACTGCCTCGCCTAGCTGCTTGATCCAGGCCAGGCCATCGCCGTAGCCGGGGCTGTCGAATACCAGGCCGAGAAATTCGCCTTCCCGCTCCAGCCGATAGGGGGTCAAGGCGTAAGTCAGGGGCAAGACGTCGGCGGGGGCGCGCAACTCGCCGAACAGGGCGTTGATGAGTGTGGATTTGCCCGCCTTGGTCTGCCCCACCAGCAGGATGCGCAATGGCTCCACCGGCCGCTCCCACTGACGCTGTGCAGTCTCCAGATCCCAGGTCGAATCCTTGCTGGGCCGATCCGCGAGCAAATCGGCGCTCAATTGGCCGCTGTACAGCAAAATGGCGTAATAGCCGATCTTCCGTGTCAGGGTATGCAGCATCCAGCGCTCCAATTCCGCCAGCGGGTAGCGGGTGATGCGCCCGAAAAACGCCATGCGCAATTCATGTAGCACGCCGCCGACGGGGTTGACCAGCATCCGCCCGATACCGGTGATGGCGCCCATCTGCTCCAGCTTATCCTTCCAACGCCACAGCATCAGCCCATCCTCGACGGTGATCAGATGGCTGGCGGGAACCTGTTCGGAGAGCAGTTCGCGCATATCGCGGCTGACCTTCTCGATGATCAGCAGGATGCTGGGCAAGGGCACATCCAGTTCGGCGCGTTCGGTCTCGGGACGGAAAAACCTTGCCACTTCGGCGACGATGCGATGGGCCAGAGACAGCAATTTGGCGGGCTCGCCCAGGGAATAATCGGTCGGTTCCAGCCGATCGGCGATGACCTCCACCCGATTCCAGGCTCTCTCGGCGGTGGGGGACCACAGCCGGTTCGGTTCGAAAGCGGGTAAATCGGAAAACGGCGAGGCTTGCTTCTTTTTGAGCCAATGAGCGGCGATCCAGGATGCTCCCGAGAGGGCCATGGCGAACCATAGCCAATCGAGAATACGGCCATTGTGCCATAGCCAGTATCCGCCCAAGCCCGCCAGCAGCAGCCAGGGGATCAGGGCGAGCAGGAGCAATATCAGCCAAGGCCAGGTGGCGCGCATGTCAGGCCTTCGCCCGTTTCAGGGATTCGGCCAGCATGGCGCGCCCACGCCGAAATTCCTCGCGGTACAACTCGCGCAGGACCTGTGAGGAAAAAGCATGGCCGCGTAGCGCACCGGCGAAATAGAAACAGAACACCCGGCCCAGGCCATAGGTCACGGCCGCGCCATACAGGCCGGCCACGCCCAGCGCCACGGTTTGACCATAACCTGGAATCAGCTTGGCCAACTCGCGTCCTCCCATGCCGGCCAAAACTCCCACCCCCAAGGCCCCGCCAACTTCGGCCACGCTTTTCGGCGTCAGGCTCAGACCGTAAATCGAGGCGATGCTGTGCAACAGCTTGGCCTGAATCGCCGCTTCCGTAGCCATGCTCGCCAGCGGGACGGGAATGGCGGCCGCCAGGCCCACGCCGATGGAATAGCTGACGATGTGGGGATGGGCCTTCCTCGCATATTCGTCGTTCAGCAAGCGGTGCTTGCCGCTATGCCCCAGCATCGCGCGCAGTCCCAGCGGCAGGGTCTCCTCGATGGCATCCCATAGCGCTTCGATGCCGTAATCGCGGGGTTCGTAACCATCCTCGGCCAGAGTGAAATCGAGGGGGACGAAACGAGCATTCATCCCATCGAACCATTCCCTTTGCTTGAGCAGGGAGCGGCATAGGTCGGGCGAGGGGCCCTCGGCAAAGGGCAAACTGTCGAAGGGGTAAGGCAGGGCATGCTCGCTCTCGCGTCCCGGGTAACCTTCGTGCAAAGCGGTCTGGGCCACGATCAGCGGCCAGTCGGGATGTTTCTTGCGAACTTCCTGCACCGCTTGCGCCACGCTTTCCTGTTGATGGTCCATGGCTTTGACGACGGCGATGAGCAGATGGGCCTGTTGTTCGCACCAGCCGATGTCTTCGGCGGGATCATAGGCCGTCTCGGCCAGGCCGCGGGTATCCAGGAAGCGGACCAGGGCAGAAGGGCCATCGGGAAAATCGAAGAAACGGGCGGTGCGGCTGCAAGTCTGGAAGCCGTTGCCGATTTCCGCCAGCGACGAGCCGGTGAGGGCCTGGATGAGGGAGGTCTTGCCGCTTTGCGCTTTGCCCAACAGCCAGAACACCGGAATCGGCAGATGCTGGCGGGCTATCCTCAGCTTGGCGTTCAGCTGCGCATCGGAAATATGCGGGGACAGAATTTGCCCGATCCAGTCGCGCAAGGAACCTCCGCCGAGCACCGACATGGTCAGCGCGGTCCCCAGGGCATCACCGGCACGGTGGAAATGCTGTTGGCCGGCGCTCCTTCGATGATCTTGCGGCTGATGGCGAGATAAACCAGGGTGTTGTGCTTCGGGTCCCATAGCCGGGTGATCTTGGTCGACTTGAAAAACAGCGAAGTGTCCTCGGCGAACACGGTTTCATCCTTGGGGATATTCGCCGGCAGGGTGATGGGGCCGGTCTGTCGGCAGGATAAGGAAAACTGCGAAGGGTCTTCCGCCAAGCCCAGCCCACCGGAAATGCCGCCGGTGCGAGCCTGGCTGATATGGCAGGTGACGCCGGGAATCTTTGGATCGTCGAAAGCATCGACGCAGATCTTGTGATTGGCCCCGATCAGTTTCCAGGCCGTGGTGACGCAACCGACCTCGTCGGCAAAGGCGGTATTCCCGCCCCCCAGCAGCAGTGCAATGGCCAGCCACCGCCTCTTGCCGGTGCGCCCCGATCGGCTGGATCGGATGTTGGCGGCAGGGTGAAATGCCAATGAAATGAACGCCATGGTCTTATCCTCCGGTGCTGAATGAAGGGCATACTTTAACCGGTTGCGGAAGAGAAAATCACGAAATCGAGTACGAAACAAGAATGACTTGGGAACGGCCCCTGACGACAGCTCGATAATGCGCGTTCAGAGCTAAATTACCGTAACCATTCAGCCCCCACTTGCCTTAATACGGTTGACTTAAGGATTTTTCCGTTCGCCCTGAGTCCTTCGATACACTCAGGAGAGCCTTGGCTAAGGATAAGCCGCATCAGCCATGGCGCCCGTTGTCCGAGCGGCTCGCGCACCTATGCCCTGTTGACGAGCGTGATTGAGACCTGCCGCCTGCGCAAAGCCTCCCTCTGGCACTATCTCGCCGAGGTGATCCCATCCTCACGCCAAGGCGCTGCGCATCCCGCCTCAAAGTGAGGCGTTAATGAACCGGTGTTTTCCTTTGCGTAAACAGGGAAAACGATATTCCACAACAATTCGAGGCAATATTCAGCTTTACCCCATGTGACAATCTTGTTACAACGGTATCGGACGAAGCCGAATCCGCTTTCGCTTTTCTCGTCAACCCTGGTACGAGCGATGAGGGATTGCCATGCACCGATTCATCAATGTTCTTTTCCTGGATTTCGACAATTCGGCCAGAAGCATCTTGGCCGAATCGCTGTTGCGCGACAAAGCCGGCGGCCGCTTTCAGGTTTTCAGCGCCGGCCTCCACCCGGCCGGTCAAATCAACCCCTACGCCTTGGAGTTGATGCAAACCCTCAGCCTGCCCACGGACGGCATCCACAGCAAAGGCTTGGACGAGATCGATCCGGCCCATGGCTTGGACATGATCATCACCTTCGATGATATCGAAACCAGCCTGACTCACCCCCCCAATCTCCCTTACCCACCCACGGCGCAATGGCATACCCTGAATCCCGCGCATAATCCTGAGTGCCAGATATGCGCCAATCTGCAAGCCTGCTTGGAAGAGGTACAACTCAAATGTATGAAAGCTTTCCGCTTCGCCCTGCGCGAACTCAACCAGCGTATCCTGTTATTGAGCAATCTACCCGACAGGGGACTGGATAAGCTGAAATCGGGACAGTGAGCGGCCTATCTTCTCCTTTCCAGTCTTTGCCCTGCCCCATCATGCGCTGTTCGGATAGTATCTTGCTTTCATCCGCAGGCAGTAGGCCTCCAGATTCGGCAGAGCCGATGTATGACGTTTGATCGCCCCCTCGTAAGGAACCCAGAGGATATTGGCAAGATGGGCATAGGCGACGGCGTCCAGAGTCGTTGGATTTTCACCCATAAAAAACGGCTTATCGCCGAGATAATCCGACAAAGCGCTGATGTCCGCCTTGGCCAGCGCTTCGATTTCTTCCGGGCTGTGGCGCCCCATGCCATGGCCCCAGATTTGTTTCCTCGCACCCCGCAAGGACAGATAGGCGATAATCCCTCTCAGCGGAGTGGGTACCGCCTGAAAGTATCGGTCGCGGGTTATCTTCCAGCCCTCGGCATCGATCCAACGCACATGAACCAGCGCCCAGTAAAGATGCTCATCCAGCAAACGGGTGAAAGCCAAACTGACGGCTTTTTCCTCGGCGCTCAAATGAGCATCGAGGGAATCGCCATAGGTGGTTTTCAGATATTCGATGATCAGCCCGGAATCGGCGACTTTAATGTCACCGTCCTCGATATAGGGCATCTTCCCCTTCGGCGCTTTCCGCGGATCGAAATCGTCCACGACTTCAAAGTCGAGCCCGGACATGCGCAAATAATTCTCCATTTTCATGCAGAAAGGGCTTGCGTTGGGCAATCCGAAATGGGAAGAAAATTGGTGCAGCTTGATCATGACGACGGATCCTCTTGGAATTGACGATTATCGATGGAGTTTGGCGGTCTACGCATGAAGTATCACAGGATCGCAGTGGCGTGTATAAACACCGTTCGAACTGCGCCTATAATTAACCGCGCATGATCGGTTCTCTCGGCGATCATTCCGCCATTGGACGAAGCGCATTGTCGCTTACCCCAACCCCTACCTGGTGAATCATATGCTCGTTTGGTCAGAAAAATTCAAAACCCAGATCGAGGGCGTGGACCTCCAGCATAAGCAATTGTTCGATCTGCTCAACCAGTTGGCCGATAGTTTCAGACGGGGAAACGTCGGCGAAAAGATTGTCGAGGACGCTCTGACACAATTGGTCGACTATTCGAACAAGCATTTCCTCGATGAGGAACTGTTCATGGTCCACCATAATTTGGACCCCCGCCATATCGCTTTGCAACGGATGGAACACCAATCTTTCATCTACGACGTGAGGCGCATCGCCGAGCTTTCGTCCACTGACGAGGATATCAGGGAAAAGTTGGTGCGATTCATCACTTTCTGGCTGATCTATCACATCATGGAAACCGATATGGATATGGCCGCCCAGGCAGCCGCCATCCATAGAGGCATGACACCCGAACAGGCCTATGAAATGGGGCATAGTCGCATGCTGGATAACGAAACCTCGAGGATGTTGTTGGATGCCGTATTGAACCTCTGGCGCGAATCCACCGAACGATGCCGTCAACTGGAAAAACGCCTGGCTGCGCTCGAGCATCGCTAGCACCTCTCGCTCGAAATAAGCTGGATGGCTCATCACTGGGCCAGTGTCATCGATACCTGCCGTCAGCGCGGCCATTCCCCCTGGGAATACTTGCAAATCGTCATTACCCGCCGATGCCAAGGTTTGGCTTTCTTGCCATTCAGTGTCAGTATAGGGGTGCCACGGGGAGGGGGTTGAACGGTTACCTCGCGTCTATGTAGCGCTTGTCGATGCCCGCGAAATATCCAAATGGAAATGGCGTATATGAGGATTCCGAGCACCGCGCGACGCCGCAATCGGGCTGCGCAGTCGCTTTTAAAACACGCTCTGACGTCAATCTCTGAAATTGTCGAACTGCAGGGGCTGCTCCAGCTTGGAGGCGCGCAGCAAGGCGATGCACTCCTGCAAATCGTCGCGCTTCTTGCCGGTCACCCGCAGCTTGTCGCCCTGGATGGCGGCCTGCACTTTCATCTTGCTATCCTTGATGAGCTTGACGATCTTCTTGGCCAGTATTGAGTCGATGCCCTGGATCAGATTGACCGCCTG
The DNA here is from genome assembly GCA_028711365.1 of Methylococcaceae bacterium. Taxonomy (GTDB): domain Bacteria; phylum Pseudomonadota; class Gammaproteobacteria; order Methylococcales; family Methylococcaceae; genus Methylumidiphilus. The sequence continues at coordinate 2,671 of JAQTSI010000048.1, read as the reverse complement.
CTTTGCCTGCCGGCCGGTGGTTTGTGGTTCGTCGGTCTTGAGGCTGGCGATATCCACGCCGCGCTTGGCCAGTTTGGCATGCAGGATGTCCAGCATCTGCTGGAGCTGAAAGTCGTTTTCGGCCGTCAGGGTGATGACCGACTCGGTCAACTCCAGCTTGGCTCCCGTGCCCTTGAAGTCGAAGCGGGTTTCGACCTCGCGGTTGCTCTGATCGACCGCGTTGGCGACCTCGTGCAGGTTGACTTCGGATACTACGTCGAAAGAAGGCATTGCGGTTCCTCTACGGGTTCAAATATTGCGGGCCTTGCGGATCGTTTCCCAGGCCTTGCGGACTTGTCGAGTTTTTTCGTTGGCAAGTTGGACTTGCTGTTCCGATCGGCCTTCGGCCACCTGCTTATCCGGGTGATGCCGGCTCAGCAAGCGGCGGTAGGCGCGACGGATTTCCTCATCGTCGGTGGAAGGCTTGACACTCAAGGTGGCGTAAGCCTCTTCCAGGGAAGGTTCCTGGCGGTTCGCCGTGGGCCCGTGATCCCGCTGGCCGCGCCAACTGCCGCCCAGCCTCAACTGCGCTTCCAGGGCGGTTTTCAGGGCATGGAATTCGAAGCGGGAGAAATGCAGCCGTTCGCACAGACGCAGCAGCAGGCGCTCTTCCGAGGCGTGAAGCGCACCGTCGGCCAGGGCCAATTCGAGTTGGATTTCCACGAACAGGCGCAGCAGGGCGAAGCGGTTGTGGCATTCGCCGAGAAATTGGTTCAGCACCTCATCGAGCGGGAAACCCGCCCGTTTGCCTTCGCCGAACAGGCGCATGGCGGTATCGCGCATGTCTTCATTCAGCTCCAGGCGCTGCATGATCTTGCGTGCACAGTCGATTTCCGCCTCATTGACCCGCCCGTCGGCTTTGGCGAGATGTCCCATGACCGAGAAAGCAGCGGTGAAAAAAGCCATCTGTACCCGGTATTGATCGGCGGAATCCGTTTGGGCCACGAATGGCCCCCGTTCGGCGAGCCCCCGGTCGAACTGATGTCCCACGGCGGCGCCGAATATGGCGCCCATGGGACCTCCCATGAAGAATCCGAATGCGCCGCCTATGACCTTGCCGAGCCAACTCATCTGTTTTATCGCTGATTTAATTCGCACTTGCCATCAGGGCGACAAACTTACATGATTGCCCATCTTTCATAAAGAGAGTCCCCTTAAAAGAGGAAGCATGAACGCCCCCGAAACCTTATTCGAAACCGCCCTGACCAGCCTGCCGTTGAAAGCGCGCGGCAAGGTGCGCGATATTTACGACGTCGATGATGAACACATGGTCATCGTCACCACCGACCGGCTTTCCGCTTTCGACGTGATCCTGCCCGATCCCATTCCCGGTAAGGGACGGGTATTGACTGCCGTCTCCCACTTCTGGTTCGACCGGATGCGCCAGGTGATTCCCAACCACTTGTCCGGCCTGAGTCTGGAGGCGGTGGTAAAAGACCCGGATGAATGCGCCCTGCTGCAAGGCCGCGCCATCGTCGTGCGCAAATTCGAGGCTTTGCCGGTGGAAGCGGTAGTGCGCGGTTATCTGATCGGCTCGGGTTGGAAAGATTACCAAAAAACCGGCAGGGTGTGCGGTATCGCCTTGCCGGAAGGGCTGCAAATGGCACAGAAACTGCCGCAGTCTTTATTCACTCCTTCCACCAAAGCGGAGTTGGGGTCTCACGACGAAAACATCGAATTCGCCCGGACCGTTGAGCTGCTGGGCAGGAAACTGGCGGAACAGGTGCGCGACGTCAGCCTGCGTATATACAGCGAAGCGGCGGCCTATGCGCTGGAACGAGGCATCATCATCGCCGATACCAAGTTCGAGTTCGGGCTGGATCAGGAAGGTGAATTGTACCTGATCGACGAGGTCTTGACCCCGGATTCCTCCCGCTTCTGGCCGGTGGACGAATACCGGGTGGGCATCAGCCCGCCGAGCTTCGACAAGCAATTCGTGCGCGATTATCTGGAAACTCTGGATTGGGACAAGACGCCTCCGGGGCCGCATCTGCCCGCCGAAGTGCTGGCCAAGACCGCCGCCAAATACCGCGAGGCGCAATTGCGCCTGACCGGGGCCTGATTCGAGTTCCGCGCGTGACGGCCGGCTTTACTGGCCGGGCTTCTTGCCCGGCCGGTCTCCCGCCAGGCGGTTGAGCACGACGGAAACCGCCGTCAGGCCGAATACGGCGGTGACCGTCATCGCCGACCCGATGCCGCCTGCACAACCTAGCCCCGCCGTCCGGCCTTCCTTGAGAAAGCAGACGCCGCCCTCGCGGGTGGGATACATGGCCTGCTCCTGGGAGTAAACGGCGCGGACGCAAAAGCGCCGCTTGGGGTTCCTGGAGAAGCCATGGACATTGCGCAATTGCTCACGGGTGCGTCGCAGCAAGGGGTCCTGCTCGGTGCGGCTGAGATCGGCCAGCTTGATCCGGGTGGGATCGATCACGCCGCCGGCGGCGCCCACCGTCACCAGCTTGGTCTTTTGGCGCACGCAATGGGCCACCAGTGCCGCCTTGACGCGGAAAGAGTCCATGCAATCCACCACCCAATCGATGTCGCCGGCAATCAGCCCGCCGACATTGTCGCGGGTGACGAAATCCTCGATTTCACGGACCCGGCAACGGGGATTGATGGCATGAATGCGTTCGGC
>JAQTSI010000346.1 GCA_028711365.1 Methylococcaceae bacterium | reverse complement strand
GGCTGGACAGCGCATTGGTCGGAAATATCCGTTCTGCCGCCTATCCCGGTGCAGAGATGGATCGTGTGTTGACCTTGTTCCGACAGGTGCAAAGCGCATGGGCGGACGCGGGCGGTTGTGGGGTGCTGGTCGAAATCGATGAGTTGGGTAAATTCCTCGAATACGAGTCCTATCATCCCCAGCACCGCGAAATCCACTTACTGCAACTCTTGGCGGAACACTCCCAGGTGGCTAACCGCGCTCCGCTGCATTTAGTGGTGATGCTGCACCAAGCCTTTGAGCATTACAGTCACCGGCTGGGCAAAAACCTGCGTGAGGAATGGCAAAAGGTGCAAGGGCGCTTCGCCACCCTGGCTTTCCTGGAACCTGTCGAGCAATCCTTGCGTATTGTTGGCGCGGCTTTTGATCGAAAAGGCAGGCTAACCGATGCAATTGAAGACGCATTCACAGACTGGGCTGCTCTGTTAGCGGCAGAGGGTGCGCTGCCTTTAGGCTTGGAGCAAGCCAAAGCGCGAAAACTGTTTAGCAGTTGCTACCCGCTGCATCCCATGACGCTGTTGATCCTGCCGGTATTATGCCAGAAGATTGCACAAAACGAACGCACTCTATTTGCTTACCTCGGTAGCAGCGAACCGTTTGGCTTGCGCGAACGTTTAAGCACCCTGTGCTTGGGTGATTGGATCGAACCTTGGCAGCTTTACGACTATTTCATGCTCAATCCGGCCAGTGGTTTTTCTGACCCCCTGACTTACCATCGCTGGGCTGAAGTCGCCACCGCCTTGGCGCGTTTTGACGGCCCGCCGGATGGCCCCGCTGCACAATTATTGAAAACCGTCGGCCTGCTCAACTTGATTGGCGCACAACGCGGCTTGAAAGCCAGCCGGGTGCTGCTGCAAGCTTTGTTCGGCGAGGCGATTGACGACTGGCTGGCCGAGTTGGAAAGCGCCTCGGTGATCCACCTGCGCCAGTTCAACCAGGAATACCGCGTCTGGCAAGGCAGCGACTTCGACTTAAGGCAAGCATTGCGACTAGCCTCTGCCGAGTATGCCGCACTACCTTTGGCGGACACGTTGAACAAGCTTGCACCGATCAAACCCATTGTGGCCCGTCGCGCCACTATCGAAACAGGCAGTCTGCGCAGTTTTATACCCCTCTTCACCGACCGTGCCCACTGGCCACCCAAAGTTGGCGATGGTTTGACGCTTTGGGTTTACTTAAATGAAAACCAGGAACAGCCTAAGTTCGATGACTCCCCATCGCTAGCTGTCGTGGCGGTATGCGACTTCACCGAACGCTTGCGCGAAGCGGTGAGTGAATGGATGGCCCTGCAAGACCTGCCCAAGCGCCATGCCGAGTTGCAACAAGACCCGGTTGCCCAGCGCGAACACCGTGCTTGGTTGGAAAGTGCCGAGGCCGAGGCGGTGCAATTGCTGCGTACCCTGTTGGGCGAGCCAGAGTCACTCGTATGGTATTGGGGGGGAACGCGGGTATGGATTGATGGCCGCCGCCATTTGCAGCGTAAACTTTCCGACTGGGTTGAAAAACAGGTTTACCCGCAATCCCCGGAGTTTCGCAACGAACTCGTCAACCGCGACCAGCCTTCGGCTAGCGCCAACACCGGGCGCAAACGCCTGCTTGCCGCGATGCTGGCCGCGCCGCACGAGGAAAGCTTGGGGATAGCCAAGACTCCCGCCGAAAAAAGCCTTTACTTGTCGCTATTAAAAGCAAGCGGGCTGCATCGCGCCGAAGGCGGGCTGCTAGGGTTCCACCCACCGAATAAGCCTGACCGCTGTCACCTCATCCCGGCCTGGAACGCGATTACCCGACTGCTCGGTGGCGACGGCTCCGCCCAAGTCCCGCTGCCCGAAATCTACGCCAAGCTCAAAGGTCGGCCTTTTGGGGTCATGCACGGCGTGTTGCCCGTTCTCATCATTGCGTATTTGCTTGCCGCTCGCCGCGAAGTCGCCTTGTACCAAGAAGGTGTGTTCTGCGAAGCCTTGACGATTGAACAAGCCGAACTCCTCTGCCGCCGACCCGAACTGTTCGCTTTGGAGCGTTTCGACATCGGCGGCTTGCGGGGTGAATTGTTCGACCGCTATATCGGCTCCGTGGTGGGCAAGGTTCGGCATGATGCCAGCTTGCTCGACATCGTGCGCCCGCTGACGAAATTCATGAAGGATCTGCCGGAATACACCCAGCACTGTCCACGGCTCAGCCCCGAAGCCAAGCGGGTGCGCGAGGCCTTGCAACAAGCCGTCAGTCCCGGCGTGTTGTTGTTCGACACCCTGCCGAAAGCCTGCGGCGTGGAACCCGCCGAGTTTGGCAACGGCGATGTGACGGTGGTCGAAAGCCTCGTCAAATGCCTCGTGGAGGCGCTGCGCGAATTGCACAAGGCTTATCCCCGCCTGCTCGACGACTGGCAAGCTGAATTGAACCACGTTTTGCTTGACGTGGAAGCGGCTGATCTTGGCGCATTGCGCAAAGCACTGGCGGGGCGCTACCAAGGATTGGAAACCTATACCCCAGACCGCATGGGCGTGGGGGCGCTGGCCCGTCGGCTGGCTGACGCCGCCCACGACGAAGACCGGACATGGCTAGAGTCCCTCGCCACCCTGCTAGGCCGGGTGCCTCCCTCAAAATGGCGCGAAGACACGCGCCTACAAGCGGAAATGCGTTTGCGCGAGATGGCGCAGCAATTGCGCGACCTGGAAACCTTGCGCCTAGCCCTCGCCGACGGCGGGGCGGAAGGTTCGGTGCTGTTGAAAGTGGTCGATGTGGAAGGCGGGGAAAGCAGCCGAGTCGTACAATTAAGCCTTGCCCAGCGGGCTGAGGCCAGGGAGCGGACGGACGAAATAGCCAGCCAATGGGAAAAGCAAGGGCTGGACGAAACGGAAAAGTTTGCCGTGGTGGCCGAGTTGATTAAGCGGTTTACGGGATGATAAGCCTAAATTCAAAAACCTTTATGAGCGAGGAAACTGAACATGGCCGAACAATGCGCTTTTTGCAGCAATAAACACCTGACGGCTAAAACCACCCGCTACCTGCATCGGCATGGCGAGGAACTGCTGTTCGTGGAGCATGTGCCTTGCGTTGAATGCGACTTCTGTGGAGAGCAGTATTTTGATATTGCAGTATTGAAGAAAATCGAGGCCGACCATTTGGAAATAGCCGAACAGCGCAGACAGCCAGAACGCTATTTGAGAGTTGCGGTTGAAGAATTCATGCCTGCGGTTTAAATGAGTCCCGCGTGGTTCCTGATGGGCATATAAAATGAAAAAAGCGACAGAAGCAGAATTAAGGCGGCTATCCGCTCGCTATATCTGGTGGAAAACCCCTGATGAAGCCATGCAAAACCCTAGGCGGATCATGGCGCAAGTGATGAATCTCGGAGATTATGACGACATGCGCAGGCTCGGCGAAATAGCGGGTAATGAGGAATTGTGTGACGTGCTGCGGCAGGCCGAGGCCGGCGAGTTCAACGAACGCTCTTGGCATTATTGGCACTACCGCTTAAGGCTGGCCGACTTGGAGAAAGTGCCGCCCTTGCCGCAGCGGGACTTGCCATGAGCGGATACTTCCAGCCCCGTTTGGACACACTGCCGACGGCCCAGCAGCGGCTTTGGCCACAGTTGAGTCCCCTTGCCTCGTTGGGCTTTGTCCTTTATGGCGGTACCGCCATCGCCTTGCGCCTAGGGCATCGAACCTCTGTGGATTTTGACTTTTTCAGCGAGCGCAGCCTGGATGCCAAGTCCCTGCGCGCCGCCTTGCCGTTCCTCAAACAGGCCACCGTATTGCAAGAACAAGCCGACAACCTCACCGTCCTCGTTGAAATGGCGGATGCATCAAGCCCGGTAAAGCTCTCGTTTTTCGGCGGCATCGATTTTGGGCGGGTCGGTCAACCCCAGTACACCCAGGACGGCGTCCTGTTGGTCGCCGCGCTTGACGACCTCCTGGCAACCAAGCTCAAAGTTATCCTGCAACGGATCGAAGCCAAGGACTACCGAGACATTGCCGCGATCATCGCCGCCGGGCTACCCTTGGGGAGCGGGTTGTCCGCCGCCAAGGCATTGTTCGGCCCCGCCTTCCCGCCCAGCGAAAGTCTTAAGGCGCTGGTGTATTTTCAAGGTGGCGATTTGGCATCCTTGGCGGCGGAGGAAAAACGGCTGTTGGTTGAAGCGGCCAAGACAGTTGAGAACCTGCCGAGGATTGACAAAGTGTCTGGCAAGTTATCCGACGATTAAAAACATGACTCCTATAAACTGAGGATATGCCAATGGGATTAGCAGAAATGGCTTATGAACACATGAAAACCCTGCCGGACGAACAAGCACGGGAAGTATTGGATTTCATCGGTTTTCTCAAGGAAAAACAAGAGCGCTTGGGGATTCTCGATTTAATGAATGCGCAGGAATCCGCCCTCAAGCACATCTGGGACAACCCGGAAGATGAGGTTTGGAATGAGTTTTGACCGGGGTAGCATCGTCATGCTGCCGTTTCCATTTTCCGATTTGTCGAAGGCAAAGAATCGTCCGGTGTTGGCTCTTTCAACCCCGGATGCCTATGGTGACTTTATCGCCTTGGCAAT
>JAQTSI010000047.1 GCA_028711365.1 Methylococcaceae bacterium | reverse complement strand
TCTATCGGCTGACGGGGGATGCCGCCTATCTGAATGTTTCCCCCCGCGGCCGGGCGGAACTGGATCGCGGCGGCTTGAAAAACCAGTCCGGGGCCATCCTCGTCGACCCCGGAGCCACCCTGTCTTCCGTGGGCTCTATCGATCTCGATGCCAGCACCGATGCCCGGATCGACGGAAGCTTGGACATGAACGGCGGCGCCCTCGCCCTAGGCGCCCGCCGCATCAGTCTGGGGGAGGGGGGCGGTTCGGCCGGGGGCTTGGTGCTGACACCTACCCTGCTGCAAAACCTGAAGGTGGATGAACTGGTGCTGAGCAGCGCCACCGACATCGGCCTGTTCGGCCCGGTGAATCTGAGCGCCAAGCAACTGAGTTTCCGCAGCGGGGCAATACTCGGCTTTGCCAATGCCGGCGGCGTGACGCAGCTGACGGCGGACAGCATCACCCTGGAAAATCCGCAAGGTTCGAATCCTGGCCGGGTAGCCGATGGCAGTGGCCGGATCGAGTTTACCGCCAAGGAGCTGGAATTGGGCCAGGGCAATTATCGGCTGGACGGCTTTTCGGTCGCCAATTTCAATCTCTCTGGCAACATGACAGGAACCGGCGCGGGGCATTTGACCAGCGGCGCGGATCTGAACATCAAGGCAGCCGAGCTGACCGGCGGACGCGGCGCGGATACCGTCATCGACGCGAGTGGGCATGCCGTCACCCTCGGTTCGTCCGCCTCGAGCGGGGTCGCCGGCACGGAACGGTTGGGCGCGCGCTTATCCATCGTCGCCGACAGCATAGCCCAGGCCGGGCGTATCGTGATGCCTTCCGGTGTGGTCAAGCTGGAAGCCTTGAAAGGCAAGCTGGCGGTGGATTCCGCTGCGCTCATCGACGTATCTGGACGCCAGGTCCACTTCGGCGACACCACGATCGCCACCGATGGCGGGCAGATCCTGCTGGATGCCCATCAGGGCGATGTGAATCTTCAGGCGGGCGCCCGCTTGGATCTACATGGCGAGAAGGGAGGGACTCTGGTCGTCACCGTTCCCAATGGCGGTTTTCAATTCTCGGGCCAGGTCGATGCCCAAGGGACGGTATCCGCGGGCAATTTCCGCCTCGATGCCCGGGCGCTGGACAGCGACCTGGGCATCTTGGGCGCCCAACTTTCCGCTTCGGGGTTCGATGGTTCGGTCCAGGTCAGATCCCGGACCGGCGATATGAGTTTGGCGGCCGGGCAGAAGCTGGCGGCCCATTCGGTGAGCCTGACCACCGATAGCGGTTCGCTGGCGATCACGGGCGATTTGACTGCCTCGGGCGCGGGGGCCGAGTTGAATCTGAGCGCGGGTCAGACACTGCGCCTGGCCGACTCCGCCATTCTGGCGGCGCATGGCTCCGCCGAGCGCGGCGGCAAAGTCTCGCTGCAAGCCGACAATCCTGGCGCCGGCATCGAGATACGGCCGGGCGCGAAGATCGACCTGGCCTCGGCCGATGGCAAATCCAACGGAAGCTTGGCAATGAGGGTGGCGCGCGCCGGCAATGACGTGGCCATCAGCGGCAGCCTGCAAGGCGTACTGAGCGGTGCGGCCAGATCCACCGTGGAGGCGGTCAAGACCTACGTCAGCAGCGGCGTCATCGGCAGCGCGGATATCGCCACTTATAAAGCGGATACCGACGCATTCATGACCGGCGCGCAAGCCATCGAAAATCGCCTGGGGCTCCCCGGCGGTTTGAGGCCGGGCGTGGAAATCGTCAGCAACGGCAATCTCAGCCTGGGAGGCGGCTGGGATCTGCTGGCCTGGCGCTACGGCGGAAGGCCAGGAGTGTTGAGCCTGCGCGCCGGCAACGACCTCAACATCAATCAAAACCTGAGCGACGGTTTCAAAGCCTACGACAAGGAGGGCATCGATCTGTCGGGCTTGCTCGGGGCGGGGCAGACCATGCCGGTCGCCGACATGCTGCAACCCGGCTTATCCTGGAGTTATCGTTTGTCGGCGGGGAGGGACGTGAACGTGGGGGCGGATGTCTTGGTGCGCACCGGTACCGGCGATATCGACATCGCGAGCGGGCGGGATTTCGTCCTGTCCAATGCCGGCTCGGTGGTTTATACCGCCGGCAGGCCTACCGACATGGACCGTTACGGCAGTTTCAAGAACGCTTTCGTGGCTTTCCAGTTCTATGGGGAATATCCGGTGGAGGGTGGCCGCCTCGCTATCGACGCGGGGCGGGATGTGCGTGGAGCGCCGAGCGGCCAATTTTTCGACGGCTGGCTGACGAGAACCGGCGAGTGGAGCCGCAATACCGATCATAGTGGAGAAACCCCGACATCCTGGGCGGTTTCTCTCGGCACGCCCGATCGCAATTTCATCGGCCAGGCCGCCTCCGGTTCGGTCTTCCGTCAGAACCTGGGCTCTTTCGGCGGCGGCGACGTGAGCGTTCGCGCCGGCGGGGACGTGACCAACCTGTCCGTCATGATGCCGACCACGGGCAAACAGACGGGCACGCCGAGCAAACCCGGCAGCGCTTCCGACCTGGGTTTCATCGATAACCGCGTGAGCCTGTCCGGCGGTGGGAATTTGTCGATCGCGGCGGGGGGCGATGTGATCGGCGGCGTATACTACACCGGTTCCGGCGCCGGGGAAATCACCGCCGCCGGCGCCATCAAGGGTTCGCAGGCGAACGCGGGGCCGGTGCTGGCTTTGGGCGATTCCACCTTCCGTCTCGATGCGGGCGGCGATATCGCCTTGGGGGCGGCTATCAACCCCACGGTGCTGCGCACCCAGAGCAACAAGGATTTCTTCTTCACCTATTCCGATGGCAGCGGCATCGAGCTTCGATCCTTGTCGGGCAAGGTGACGGTGCAAAACGACCTGAACGGTTTGATCGATTCGGTGAACCGCCTGCGCCCTTTGAACGATCAGTTGAATTTCCCCGGGGCCAGCTTCTTGGCCCTGTCGGTCTACCCGGCTTCGTTGAATGTGCAAGCCCTGCAGGGGAACATCGAACTGGGCCGTTCCTTCATCACCTATCCTTCGGCCAAGGGGCGCTTCGACCTGTATGCCGGGGGCAGCATCGTCACCGGCAAGCTCGGCGACAACGTGAACATCACCCAGTCGGACGCCGATCCCACCCTGTTGCCGAGCGTGGATTTTCCCACCGCCAGTTACGAGGATGCCGCCCAAAGGCTGCAAGCCTTCGGCGATCCCAACCTGATCCATGCGCAGACGCCGGTGCATAAGGGCGATGCTTCCTCCGCCCATATTCATGCCCAAAACGGCGGCATCCTGCCGCAGGATCCTTTGTTGTTCGAGCTGGCCACGCCGGTCCAGGTCAATGCCGCCACGGACATCGTGGATGCGAGCTTCAAACTGCAGCATTCCGACTATGCCCTTTCCAGCATCAGCGCCGGGCGCGACATCCGCTTCACCTCCCCGCGCAACGCCCAGGGCAACCTGGTCAATCTCACCCGCCAGATCGAACTGGCCGGTCCCGGTCAGCTCTGGGTGAGTGCGGGCAGGACCATCGATTTGGGTTCCTCCGAGGGAATTTATACTTTGGGCAATACCTTCAACCGCGCCTTGGCGGAGGAAGGGGCTTCGATCTCGGTGTTGGCCGGCCTGAGCTCGCCTGCCCAGTTCGATCCATTCGCCAAGGCTTACGATCCGACTTCAGACCAATATCAGGTCAAAGTCGGCGTCAATCCTGATACCAAGCAACCGATCTATGTCCGGGCGCTGACCGCCTACATGCGCAAACGCAGCGGCGATGACGGACTCACTGACGCCGCGGCGGCGGCGGCTTACCGGGCGCTTCCCAGTGATCAGCAACGGGAGTTCCTGTTGACGGTGCTGTTCAGCGAAGTGCGGCAGGCCGCCACTCAGGCCGCCAAGAGCGGGAAACTCAAGGACTACGAGCCGGGTTACAAGGCCATCGATACCCTATTCCCCGGTGCGGCCAGCCTGGATGACCCGGACACGAAATATCAAGGTGATCTGAAGCTGTTCTTCAGCAAGATTCATACGGTGTCCGGGGGCGATATCAACCTGCTGGTTCCCGGCGGCCTGGTCAACGCCGGTCTCGCGGTGGCGTTCAGCGGATCGAAACCGGCCAGCGATTTGGGCATCGTCGCACAACGGGATGGAGCGGTGAATGCTTTGGTGGATGGCAATTTCCAGGTCAACCAGTCCCGTGTCTTCGCCATGGACGGGGGGGACATCACGGTTTGGTCTTCCAACGGTAATATCGACGCCGGCCGGGGCGCCAAAGCCGCCATCGCCGCTCCGCCACCGCTGGTGACTTTCGATGCGCAAGGCAATCTGCAGGTGGAATTTCCCCCGGTGGTCTCGGGCAGCGGCATCCGTACCGCCGCCAGCAGCAGCGGCGTTCAGCCCGGCGATGTCTATCTGGCGGCCCCACGGGGCGTGGTGGACGCCGGCGAAGCGGGCATCGGCGCCAATAACATCACCATCGCCGCCACGGCGGTCATCGGCGCCAGCAACATCAGCGTCAGCGGTACCTCATCCGGCGTTCCCAGCACCAATGTGACAGTTCCGGTAGCTCCGTCGAGTGCGGCCAACGCCGCGGCCAATGCCGCACAGAACGCGCAACAGTCTGCCGGCACAAACGCCGAGCAGGATCAGGCCAAACGCGATCAACTGGCCGAATCGGCGCACCTGACCCCGCTCGATGTCGAGGTGGTGGGGTTCGGCGACTGCAGCGTCAACGACGTGCACGAGGGCAAACCGGGATGCTCCTGAGTGACCCAAGGTCGGCGCTACCCGAATTTTTCGCGCTTCGTTAAACGGTTCGCAACATTCGGGTAACACAATATTCAATCTTGACGAATGACAATAGAAACTTCTATGAAAACTAAGGGTTTAATCTTGGCGCTTTGTCTGGGGCTGGTGCCTGGGGTCGCACTGTCCTGGTGGAATGATCAATGGTCCTCACGCAAACAGATCGGCTTGGACGGTTCGGTGACCGGCGCCGATCTCAAGGAAACGGTGGCCGATTTCCCCTTGTTGATGCGTCTGCATACCGGAAACTTCGGCTATTTCGGCGAACTCGCCGAGAACGGCAAGGATCTGCGCTTCATGGCGGACGACAAGACGCCATTGAAATTCGCAATCGAAAAATTCGATGCCATCAACGAGATGGCTCTGGTTTGGGTCAAGGTTCCGCAATTCCGTGGCGGTGCCGACAGTGATAGCCTGTGGATGTACTACGGCAATGGCCAGGCGAGTGAAGGCGGGGATTCAAAGGGTATCTACGATGTCAACCAGGCGCTGGTGTTTCATTTCGACGAGAAGGCTGCCTTGCCCCAGGATGCCACCGCCTATGGGAACAATGCCTCCGAATCGAAGGCCGTCGTCGATCCGGCGGGCTGGATAGGCGCCGCCGCCAAATTCGACGGTACCGGTCACATCGACGTCAACGCCTCTCCTTCCCTGGGAGTGAATCCCGACAATGGCTGGACGTTCAGCAGTTGGGTCAAGATCGACGCGGCTCAGCCGGCCGGAGTGTTGTTCCTGGCGCAGGACGGTCCCAACATGCTCGAGTTGAGCGTGAATGGCACCGCCCTCAGCGCCCGCTACCTGGGCCCTGCAAACCAGGACGTCAAAACCCCTCCCGCCAACCTGCAACTCGGACACTGGCAGCACATCGCCTTGGTGGCCCAAAAAGACAAACTGGCCATCTACCTGGACGGACAGATGGCGGGCAACGCGGCCATCAATCTGGTGGCGATGAATCCGGCGCTGTTCATCGGCGGCTCGGATACCCGGCAAAACTTTACCGGATGGCTCGACGAAGTTCAGGTCGCCAATAAAGCGCGTAGCGCCGATTGGATCAAACTCCTGTTTCGCAGCGAGAGCCCGGATTTCAACGTGCTGACTCTAGGCCAGGACGAAGGCAAGCAGGGGGCAGGCGGTCCCAATTATTTCGTCATCATCCTGCAAAGCCTGACCATTGACGGCTGGGTGGTGATCGCCCTGTGCGGCGTCATGTTCATCATCAGCGCCCTGGTGATGATCACCAAGGCCATGAGTATTTCCCGCGCCAACAAGGACAACCGGGCTTTCCTAGAGCAATACCGGAACATGGGCACCGACCCGGCGGCACTGGATCAGGAAGAATCCGAGGAGGAGAAGGAATTGGGCGAGTCGGATTTCCTCGCCGCCATCGTCGGCAAGCATGACCATTTCCAGAGTTCGCCCATCTATCATGTCTACCATGCCGGCGTGCAGGAGTTGAAAAAGCGTTTCACGGCTTCCAACGACAAGCCGCTCACCGCCGAGGCCCTCAATGTGATTCGGGCGCGCCTGGATGCTCAGGTGGTGCGGGAAGGCCAAAAACTCGCCAAGAACATGGTCTTGCTGACCATTGCCATTTCCGGCGGACCTTTTCTGGGGCTGTTGGGAACGGTCATGGGGGTGATGATCACTTTCGCCGTCATCGCCGCTACCGGCGATGTCAACATCAACTCCATCGCTCCCGGCATCTCGGGAGCATTGGCTGCCACCGTGGCCGGCCTGGCGGTCGCCATCCCGGCCTTGTTCGGATACAACTATTTGCTGACCCGGATCAAGGACATCACCGCCGATATGAGGGTGTTCACGGATGAATTCCTCGCCATGATCTCGGAACGCATCGCCGACCGGCAGCGCGAGGGCTAAGCGATGAAAGTCGAGTCCGAAGAGAAGGTCTATGACGACATCAACATCACGCCGATGCTGGACGTGGCCTATGTGCTGCTGCTGATCTTCATCATCATGACCACGGCCACGGTCCAAGGCATCACCGTGAACCTGCCCAAGGCCAGCAGCACGCCGGCCTTGTCCAAGCCCAAGACCAAGGCGATTTCCATCACCCAGGACGGTTCGATTTATCTGGATACCTATCCGGTGACGATCCAGGAGTTGGAAACCCGATTGAGCCAATACAAGGCGGCAACCCCCGATTTGCCGGTGGTGCTCAAGGCAGACGCCACCATCCAGTATCAGAAAGTCATCGAGGTGCTGGATGTGATCACCCGTCTTGAAATCAGTCAACTCGGCCTGGTGACCCAAAAGCTCGTCAAGTAGATCCCCATGAACAAAAAGCATCTATTGCTCCGCTATCTTCCTCTGGCGGTCGGGGTGATCTTGGTCATCGCCATTGCGATCGGAGTTTTCCTGCTCAAGGATCTGTTTCAGAAACCGGTGCAAACCAAGAAGCAGGTCCAGCAAATCACCGTGGTGCAGCCTCCTCCCCCCCCCCCACCGCCGCCGGTGCAGAAACCGCCCGAGCCCGAGATCAAGGAGGAAAAAATTGAGGAACCTGAACCCGAGCCTGAACCCGAGCCTGAACAGGCCGAGGAGCCCCCGCCAGGCGAGGATCTGGGCGTGGACGCCGAAGGCGGGGCCGGATCGGACGCTTTCGGCCTGGTCGGCAAAAAGGGGGGGCATGGTCTGCTCGGCGGCGGCGGAGGCAACGCCATCATTTATTACGGACAACAACTACAGAGGGAAATCAGCGAAACCTTGCAGCGCAACCTGGACGATGCCGCCCGGGGAAAGAAATATTCGGTCATCGCCAACATTTGGGTGGGGACCGATGGCAGCATCAGCCGAGCCGAATTGAACGGCTCCAGCGGCAGTCCGGAAGCGGACGAGGCCTTGCGCAAGGCTCTGGCTAACCTTCGGCTGCAATTGAAAGCGCCGCCTGCGAATATGCCGCAGCCGGTCAAAATCCGCATTCGGACTTAAGATCTAAGAAGTACCGGATACCAGAGTCATGAGGTATTGGAAAGTCATGAAACTTGAGTGTAAACCGATCGCCGCCGTGGTGGCCTGTGCACTGGCGTCCCATGTAGCCAAGGCTGACGAAAAGGAAGAACTGCTCAAGTTGCGCAATACCACCTTGAACTTGATCGAGATGCTAGTGGAGCAGGGTGTGCTCGATAAGCAAAAAGCCGAAAAGATGATCCAGCAGGCGGAGAAAAAGGCCGTCGAGGAAGCGAAGGCGGAAGCCGGAAAAGCCGCGCAGGCGCCGCTGCCGGCAGAAACCTCCGCGGCTAAGAGCAAAGGTGTGGTGCGGGTGACCTATGTGCCGGAATTCGTCAAGGACGAGATTCGCCAGGAAGTGCGCAAGGAACTGCGTGATGACGTGGTCAAGGAAGTGAAGTCTCAGGCCAAGCAGGAAAAATGGGGGGTACCCGCGGCCCTGCCGGACTGGGTGAATCGTTTCAAGCCGTTCGGCGATTTCCGGGTGCGTTACGAGGACGATTTCTTCGGCAGCGGCAATCTGGCGAATACCTATAACGACTGGCCGGCCATCAACCGCGCCGGCGGCATCGGCAAGGTGGGCAACGCTTACCGCAACACCACCTATGATCGCCAGCGTTACCGCATACGCCTGCGCTTCGGCTTGGAATCCCAAATCGCGGACAGTTTGAAAGCGGTGGTTCGTCTTACCACCAGCAATGACCGCAACCCGATCTCCAACCTTCAGTCCTTGGGGCAATATGGGCAGCAGTACGATATCGCCTTGGACCGTGCTTTCCTGCAATATGATTACCGGGACGGCAAGGGCAGGGATTGGCTCACCCTGTGGGCAGGACGTACGCCCAATCCCTGGTTGAGCACGGATAACCTGTTCGACCCGGATCTGAGTTTCGAAGGCTTTGCCGGCACTTTCCGTCTACCGTTCGGACCCGATACGGTCGGTGCCGAACCTATCAAGGTTCCCAATACCTCCATGCCTCAGCAGTTGAACCTCGGCTATACGCAGCCGAATCAGGTTTATCTGACCATGGGCGGTTTCCCGTTACAGGAAAAGGTCTTCCAGTCCCATGGAAAATGGCTTTGGGCGGCTCAGACCGGTGTGGACTGGCTGTTCAGCGGAGATTCACGCCTGAAGGCGGGGTTCGGCTATTACAGTTACGAGAACATATCGGCCATACCCAATGTCTTGGGCAGTCGCTTGGATGATTGGACGGCGCCGCAATTCTTCACCCAGGGTAACAGCCTGGCGCGCATCAGCAACGATGGCGCGCCCAGCCAGGAGCCGCGTTTGATGGGCTTGGCCGCCAATTTCAATATCGTGGATGCGGTCGTGACTTACGATTACAGTGGTTTCGCTCCCCACAATATCAGGCTGACGGCCAACTATTCCCGCAACATCGGCTTTGACCGCGGCGAAATCTTTCGTCGCACCGGGCTGGACATCGAGCCGAAGACCCAGGCCTATCAGGTTCGTCTCGACGTGGGGCAATCCGATATCCGCCAGTTTGGTGATTGGAGCGCCTGGTTGGCCTATAAATACCTGGAGCGCGATTCGGTGTTGGATGCGTTCACCGATTCCAATTTCCACCTTTCCGGCACCGATGCCAAGGGCTGGGTTGCCAGTCTCAATTACGGCTTGATGAAGAACACCTGGGCCAATGTCCGCTGGTTGTCCTCGGAAGTCATCGACGGTACGCGCAACACCCGTACCGGTAAGAAGAACCCTTATGGGTTGGATGTGTTATTGGTGGATGTCAATGCGCGTTTCTAGACGAATGTAAGGGGAGGATATGCGATTAGCTGATATGAATACGCGGACGATTCCGCTGCTCTGTGCCTTGCTCTGGGCTACGGCCGCCCCGGCGGAACCCCCGAAAGGGGACGCCGCCATGCTGCAGACCCTGCGCAAAGCCCAGGGTCTGCTACGCCAGGTGAGTCAGGAAAAAACGGAACTGGAAGCCAAGAATGCCGAATTGCAGGAAAAGCTCAAAACCCTGGAAGCCAGAGCGAGCCGGGTGGAGCCTTTGGAAAACGAAGTTCGCCAGCATAAAACGGCCCTGGAAACCCTGCGCGGGGAGACTTCATCCCTGCAAAGCCGAATCCAGGCCGATAGCGAACAAATGCGCGGCTTGAGCGAACGGCGCAAGAAAACCATCGATATTCTGCATAAATACAAACAAGATAACCAGTTTCTGGTGAACGCCGTGGCCGAACGAGGACGCTGGATCGAGGCCTGCACCGGGAAGAATCGCCAACTTCACCAGGCCAATCGGGAAATGTTGGAGCAATTCGACAAGCGCGGTTTTTGGGAGAATCTCAAATCGGCCGAACCGCTGAGCGGCATCGGTTCGGTGGCCGAGGAGAATCGCGCGCAGGAATTCCAATTCAAGCTGGACGATCTCCAGGTGACACCCTGGCAGGAACAGAAGCCCGCTGCGCCGAATCTGCAAGCGCAACCGGGAGACGAAGAGGAAGAATAGAAGGTGCCGAGGGTATCAGGTGCCCTGTGTCGAGAAGTTTTCCATGTTTCTTAGCCCATGGCAAGATCAGTGAATAAATCAAGACAACTGATAAGTTTGTTGAAATCGTATCTGGAGGGTGACGAGGACCGGTTTTTTTCGCTCATCCTGAAAATGGCCGAACAGGAAACGGGACAAGAATGCGATAAGCTGGCTAGGGAATTGACCCGCATGATGAATAAGGCGAGGGCAGGAAGAACGAACGTCAACCCGAGCAGCAAGACCTCGAGCAGAGAGCGGGGGCAAACCTTGTCACCGCCAAAATTGGTGGAGTTCAGTTACCCTAAGCTTCGGTTTTCCAGTTTGAGCCTGGAGGACACCATCGCCAGGAAACTGGAATTGCTGATCCAGGAGCAGCGTAATTTCACCAGTATTCGCGAGCGCGGCCTTCCGCTGGTGCGCAAACTGTTGTTGGTCGGACCCTCGGGTTCGGGTAAAACCGCCGCCGCCAGGGTCGTCGCCGGGGAACTGGGTGTGCCGCTCTTCTTGGTCCGGTTGGAGCGGGTTTTCGGTTATGGCGAGCAGGAAAGAATCGCCAAACTGCGCCAGATTTTTAAAGCCATTGCCGCCATGCGCGGGATTTATCTCTTTGACGATATGGATAGCCTGGTTTCGCCCAAAAACGATTCCGGCGAAGTCTGTCAAATCATGAATAGTTTCCTGGATATGGTCGAGAAGGATGATTCCAGCAGCGTGTTCATCCTGGTCTCCAAACGGCCGACGATCTTGGGCTTCGAATTGGCGCGACGGGTCGAAAATGTCATCGAGTTCAGTTTGCCCAAGTATGATCAGATCGTCGCGTTGTTGAAGTCAAAACAGGCGAATTACCCGCTGAATGCCTCCGATTGGGAATCCACGGCGAGGTTGGCCGAAGGCTTGAGCCAAGCGGAAATCGTTCGCGCCATCGAGGAAGCCGCCATCCAGGCCGGCATCGACGATCGCTATCCCATCACCAAGGCCGATATCGAGAAACGCCTGGGCAAACGCAAGGCCAGCCTAGGCCGCTGATCCGCTAGCTCCCCTCCCCGGCGATTCGTTCGACAGGCCGCTCAGTCGCCTACGTAAGGGTTGCTGCGGCGTTCGGCGCCAAAAGTGGAGCAGGGCCCGTGACCCGGGATGAAGGTCACGTCATCACCCAGAGGCCAGAGACGGCCACGGATGGAACTGAGGAGTTCGGAATGGTTACCCAGGGGGAAATCCGTTCGGCCTATGGAGCCCCGGAACAGCACATCGCCGACTAGGGCGAGGCGCTCGCGGCGATGGAAAAACACCACATGACCTGGCGTGTGTCCGGGGCAGTGCAAAACTTCCAGTTCTTGATTACCGAAGCGGATGGTGTCGCCCTGTACCAGCCAGCGGTTGGGGGTGAAGGGGGCGGTTATTGGAAAACCGAAGGTTTTGCTCTGCTCGGGTAGTCGATCGATCCAAAAACGATCTTCTTGCTGAGGCCCCTCGATGGGAATGCCGAGCAGGCTGGCCAGGGCTTGGGCTCCGCCGACATGATCGAGATGACCATGGGTGAGGAGGATCTCGACCAATTTTACACCGGCTTTTTCCACCGCACGCAGGATGCGCTCCACATCACCACCCGGGTCGACCACCGCCGCTTCCAGGGTTTGCTCGCACCATAGCAGGGTGCAGTTTTGTTGAAACGCGGTGACTGGGATGATGGTGGCCTGCATGGGTTTCCGTTGTTGCGGGTTCATTTCTTGTTTTGCATCTCGTTTTGCTCGTTCGATTTCCCGTTTTGCATTTTACGATGCTGCCTTCAGTTTCTCCAATAATTTGCCGACGAATTCAAGTTTGCTTTCCGCATCGGCGAAGGGCTGGATGAAACGCAGCTTGTCCGGCCCATCCAGGCGGTAGATCTGGGGCTGGGACTGGATGAGCAGGATGATCTGCACGGGATCGATGTCGGGCTTGGGGGTGAACAGGATGCGGCCACCGCTGGTTCCAGCCTCGATTTTGCGGATGCCCAACCGGCTGGCGATGAGCTTCAAGCGGGTAATGGCGAATAGATTCTTCGTTGCCGGCGGCAGCAGGCCAAAGCGGTCGATCATCTCCACCTGCAGTGAGCGGATGTCTTCATCGTCCTGGGCATTGGCGATGCGCTTGTACAGCACCAGGCGTGCGTGGACATCGGGCAGATAGTCGTCGGGGATCAGCGCCGGGCATTGCAGATCGATTTCCGGCCCCATGTTCGAGGGGCCGTCCAACTCAGGCTGTTTGCCGGATTTAAGCGCCTCCACCGCCCGCTCCAGCAGTTCCGAGTATAGGTTGAAACCGATCTCCTGGATCTGCCCGCTTTGCTCGTCTCCCAGCAACTCGCCGGCGCCGCGGATCTCCATGTCGTGGGAGGAGATGAGGAATCCCGCTCCCAATTCACCCGAGGCTTCGATGGCTTCGAGGCGTTTGATGGCGTCCGAACTCATCAGTGTTTTAGGCGGTACTAATAAATAAGCATAAGCGCGATGATGGGAGCGCCCGACTCGGCCTCGCAACTGGTGCAACTGGGCCAGACCGAGTCGATCGGCGCGGTTGATGAGGATGGTGTTGGCCGTGGGGACGTCGATGCCACTCTCGATGATGGTGGTGGCGAGCAGCACATTGAAGCGCTGGTGGTAAAAATCCAGCATGATGCGCTCTAATTCCCGTTCCGGCATCTGCCCGTGGGCGATTTGCACCCGCGCCTGAGGCACCAGTTTTTCCAGATCCTGCGCGGTTTTCTCCATGGTTTCAATCTTGTTGTGCAGGAAATAAACCTGCCCACCGCGCTTGATCTCTCGCAGGATGGCTTCCTGTACCAAGGCGTCACTCCATTCGCTGACGAAGGTCTGAATGGGATGGCGATTGGGGGGCGGGGTGGCGATGATGGAAATGTCGCGCAGTCCTCCCAAGGCCATGTTCAGGGTGCGCGGGATGGGCGTCGCGGTGAGGGTCAGGAAATCCAGCTCGCTACGCAGTTTCTTGAAATGCTCTTTTTGGGTGACGCCGAAGCGGTGTTCTTCGTCGATGATGACCAGCCCCAGGTTCTTGAACTGGATATCCTTCTGCAACAATTTATGGGTACCGATGAGAATATCGATCTTGCCTTCCAGCGCGGCATTGGCGAATTGTTCCTGCTGTTTCTTGCCGACGAAACGGGACATGACTTCGATACGGATGGGCCAATCGGCGAAACGATCGCGGAAATTCTGGTAATGCTGTTGAGCTAGCAGGGTGGTGGGTACCAGTACCGCCGTCTGTTTGCCGTTCTGCGTGGCGATGAAGGCGGCGCGCATGGCCACCTCGGTTTTTCCGAAGCCCACGTCACCGCAGATCACGCGGTCCATGGGGCGCTGCTTGGCCATGTCTTTGAGGATGTCGAGAATGGCGTTTTCCTGATCCGGGGTTTCCTCGAACGGGAAACCGGCAGCGAAAGCGGCGTATTCCTCATCCTGGGTTTCAAAGGCATAACCTTTTTTCGCCTCGCGCTTGGCGTAAATTTCCAGTAATTCGGCAGCCACGTCTCTGGCGCGCTCCATGGCTCTGCGCTTGTCCTTGTCCCAGTGTTCTCCGCCCAGTTTGTAGAGAGGGGCGGTTTCCTCGCTGGCTCCGCTATAACGGTTGATCAAGTGCAACGAGGATACCGGCACGTAAAGCTTATCGCCGCCGGCATATTCCACGGTAAGGAATTCCGCGTCGATGCCGCCCACGGTAAGCCGCTGTAGGCCGAGATAACGGCCCACGCCGTGTTGTTCATGCACCACGGGTGAACCTAACGCTAGTTCTTCCAGATTGCGCATGAGCACGCCCAGGTCACGCTCCACCGTCTTGCGCCGGCGACGGCGCTGCTGGACCTTTTCACCCGAAATCTGGGTCTCGGTGATGATGATGGCGGGGGGAACGGTCATCCAAAGGCCGTGATCCAGCGGGGCCACCAACAGGCACCGCTCGTTATCGGCGGCGATGAAGTCTTTCCAGGTTTCAATCACTCTCGGGCGGATGCCGTATTTCCCCAGGGTTTCCAGCAGGGCCTCGCGGTGACCGGCGGTTTCGGCCACGAACAATAATTTCCCGCTATAGCCTTCCAGAAAATCCAACAGCGCTTTGGCCGGTTGCTTTAACTTCAAGTCCAAAGCCAGATCGGGTAGCGGTTGGCAAGCGAAGCGGATGGAGGATTCGCAGATCGGCTGGGTTTCTGCCGGAAGGTGGATTTGTCGATATCCGTTGAGCCTGGCGCGCAATTCATCGGGATTCAAAAACAGCCTGTCCACCGGAAGCGCAGGACGATCGATGCTGCCCTTGCGCAGTTGATATCGGTTTTGCGCCTCCCGATGAAATTCCGCCGCCGCTGTTTCAACCTCACGATGGAGAAGGAAGACGGCGTTGCCCGGAAGGTAATCGAACAAGGTTTCCGTGTTTTCAACGAACAGCGGCAAATAATATTCGACTCCGCCCGGAGCGATGCCTTTGCTGATGTCCTGGTAGCAGGTGTTTTGTTGTGGAAGGTCCGGAAATTGCATACGGAAGTTTCTGCGGAACTGTTTGATGGCTTTTTCATCAAACGGAAACTCGCGCGCGGGAAACAAGTTGATGGAATCGACCCGCTCTTTCGAGCGTTGGGTTTCGGGGTCGAAGGTTCGGATGGATTCGATTTCCTCATCGAAGAGTTCGATGCGATAGGGAGCCGAACTGCCCATGGGGAACAAGTCGAGAATGGCCCCGCGGATGGTGAATTCACCGTGCTGCATGACCTGGGGCACGCATTGATAACCCACGCTTTCCAATCGGCTGCGGATTTCGGCCAGTTGCAGTTTTTCACTGGGCCGCATGACGAAGGTATTAGCCAAAATATGAGCGCGCGGCGCCAATTTTTGCATCAGGGTGGCGGCGGTGAGCACCAGTACGCCGCGGTGGATCGTCGGCAACAGGGCCAAGGTTTTGATGCGCTGGGAGACAATTTCGGATAGCGGCGAAAAAACGTCGTAGGGCAAGGTTTCCCAGTCAGGAAACTGGAGAACGGGTAACTCGTTCCCAAGAAAAAAGCGTAGTTCATGCTCTAGTCTGAACATGGTTTGCGTGTCGGCGGTGATCGCGAGATATAGGCACTGATCCCGTCTTACCCTCTCGGCTAAGGCAAGCGAATCGCCGCAACCGTATAGATTCCGCCAGACCAGTTGGGTATGAGGTTTTTCGATCGGCGGGGGAGAAAGAAGGGACGATTCGGTGTGGTTGACTGTAAGGCTATTCATAAAAGATAAGATCACTTCAATGGTATCGATTGGGTGTGGGTACAGTTAATGGCGGCGTTTTGTAGCCGCCATCTTCCCACTTCGTCGAGGATTTCCGCACTGGCGCCCTTGTCGCCGGAAGAATTCAATGCAGTTCCGGGATGAGCGCTTGGGTGTGGCAATCTTGTTTGCCTGCATGAGGGTATTCTACGCAATGCGGGGTGCTGTTTCCTATCGGGTTCTTCCTGTTTTTGGAGAGTG
The DNA here is from genome assembly GCA_028711365.1 of Methylococcaceae bacterium. GTDB lineage: Bacteria > Pseudomonadota > Gammaproteobacteria > Methylococcales > Methylococcaceae > Methylumidiphilus. The sequence goes on along the minus strand of JAQTSI010000047.1, from coordinate 3,814 downwards.
AGGTTCGCAAACAAAGAGAGACGAGTCATACGCGAGATGCTTGGATGGATCCGCATATCAACTGGGGCAAGAATATTTTCAAGATAGGGTTTATATTCTGAAAGGAATTGAATATAATTATGCCGGTCTGGTCGAGAGACCAACTAATCCTGTAACTTGAATGAGGCTCCTTATGAAAAACAATCTGGCTGATCTTTCTGAATCCGAACTTGCCGCCATGATCGATACTGCGCAAAAAGCGCTGCGGGATAGGCAGGAAGGTAAGCGCAAGGAAGGTATTGCCAAGATCAGGGAAATAGCCGGTTCCATTGGCGTGACCGTCGAAATCACCGAATCCGGCAAGCCGTCGTCCAGGAAGGGCGGTAAAGTGGCGGTCAAATACCAGAATCCTGCTAACCCGGCCAATAAGTGGACTGGACGCGGAATGAAACCGAAGTGGTTGCGTGAACTGGTCGAGCAGGGTCGGAGTCTGGAAGAATTCGCGGTGTAATAAAGAGGTCTTTGTGACCTTGGTCCGCGAGTTCGGGTAAGTAGGCCCCTGCCGCACAAATATGCGACAGGGGCTGAATGTAGAGGTTTTAGGTATGGGCATCGCTCGGGATGCGCATGTTTTTTTGTTGTTGGTATATTCTTTAAAATCTAGGAGTTTGGAGATGGCTGAGAAAAGATACCCGCCAGGGCGAGGCAAGAGGGGCAACCCGGTTGCCAAGCATGCCCGCAAGCTTAACCGCAGTGTGGTTTTTCGGGATCGTAACCAGTATCGGAGAAATGTGAAGCACAAGCTTGCAGAGCCTTTTCCCATTCTCTGTCTGAATGCAGAGAGAGCATGGGAAAAGGTTTTTGCCTGAATCATGGAAGTCGGCAATCTGTTTGAATGTTTACCGGATTGCCGGGAGGGTGAAGATTTTGAAATCTTGCTGGCGAGTTCCGATTTTAGATTGGAGCGTATCGTGTCCATGGGGCAAATCACTCCCGAAGGGGAGTGGTTCGATCAAGACAAGCACGAGTGGGTGATATTGTTAAGGGGGGCGGCAGGTTTAAGCGTCGAGGGTGAGGCTGAAATTCGGGTAATGAATCCGGGTGATTATATATATCTGCCAGCCCATGTGCGCCATCGCGTGGAATGGACGAGTCGGGACGAGGAAACCGTCTGGCTCGCCCTTCATCACGGAAGCCGAGCTTCAGCTTGAACGACTATTCATTTTCCTTGTTCGACGCTTGGGTCTTGGTTAGCCAGCTTAATAGCTCCGTCGTAGTTTCCTCGACATTTCTGCCGAAGGCGATGACGCCGTCCTCATGCCCCCTCATGACGATTATTCCCTTGTCCTTGCCGCGTGCGTTTTCTTGAGCCGCTATGCCCATTTGAGGGGTGCCGTACGTGATCCTGGACGAGGTTTGGGGAATTCCGAGCACCAAGGCGCAGTTCCATATTTGTGGTGAATGAACGTGGATAACGCACCCTGTATTCGGGTTGGCGGCGTAAATCGCTCCATGGGTAAGCGCTTCCGACGAGGGCTTAATGGGGCCTGTGGCACGAATCTTATTGTGGTTCAGATCGAAATCCGTTACCCAGCAATAATCGCAGGCATCCAACTGTTCCTTCCCCCCGGTTTGCGTGCCGCTGACGATGAAGCCGTTGCCTCCGGTGCGAAGGCTGACATTACCGTAGCCCACCCCGCCGTAGCGGTTGGGGTCGAGGCCGATCAAACCAAGGCGATGTAGGGTTCGCCGCCAGCGGTTGAGTTCCGCTATGCTGTCCTCGTCCGGCGCAGGTGAAAGACTGAACTCCAAATCGAATTGGATGACACCCTCGCTGGAGGCAGGTGATGTGCTTGTTCGTCGTGTCATGGAAGAGGGGGCTTCGCTGCCAGGGCTTGTGTTAAGGGATGGTGAAAAATTCGCGCTATATACCTATAATAACAGCTTCTAAGCCGTTCATGCCGGATTCTGTCCACCACCGAGGGGAACTGGCGAGTTCTGTGCCGTCTATTGATTTCGCATCGGCAAAAGGCTCAAAACCAGGTATAATTTCAAAAAATTCATCACGCGAATGTGGCGAAATTGGTAGACGCGCTGGATTTAGGTTCCAGTGGGGTAACCCTTGAGAGTTCGAGTCTCTCCATTCGCACCACACTCGATCAGCGCTTGGTTTTCCCAACCATTTTTTCACACAGCGAACAATTCTTTGACGTGGCCAGAGGGTGACACGGTGTCGACAAGACACCGGTTGTCCAGAGAGTCACGCAACAATCCAGTTTGAGGACAATATCAATGCAAGTTTCCGTTGAAACGACATCCGAATTAAGCAGGAAAATGACCGTTCAGGTTCCGGAGAACACGATTCAGGAACAAGTCTCCAAGCGTCTGAGATCCATGTCGGGTAAGGTCAAGATCGATGGCTTTCGTCCCGGCAAGGCACCGCTGAGCCTGTTGCAGAAGCGATTCGGCCAGGGGGTTCGCGAAGAGGTTTTGGCGGAACTGATCCAATCCAGTTTTCATGACGGGATTCGTGGGGAAAACCTGAAACCGGTTGCCTCTCCCACCATTACGCATCTGGAGTCTATCGAAGGCCAAGGGCTCAAGTATACGGCCGATTTCGAAGTCATGCCCGAACTCGTCTTATTTCCGCTGGAGGCGATGGAGGTCAATCGTTTCGTTTCCGAGGTGACCGAGGAGGATCTTGATGGCATGGTGTTGCGTCTGCGGGAGCAGCGGAAATCCTGGCAGGCGGTGGAACGTCCGGCAGCGGCGGGCGATCGTGTCATCGTCCATTTTCAGGCCAAGGTCGACGGCGAGGACCTTACCAATGGCAAAGTGGAAAAACTTCCCGTGATTCTGGGAGCAGGGCAATCGATCCCGGGTTTAGAGGAGCAACTGTTGGGTGTCATTGCCGACGCCCAACTGGAGTTCGACAGCGTTTTTCCCCAAGATCATTCTGCGGAAAAGCTGGCGGGTAAAACCGCGCGCGTTTCGCTGGAAGTCGTCAAAGTCGAGGAAAGCGTATTACCGGAACTCAACGCCGACTTTTTGGCGTTGTTCGGCATCGAAAATGGCGACCTGGAGGCTTTTCGTTCCGACATCAAGCTCAGCATGGAACGTGAAATGAAGCGAGGGTTGGATGCCCGCACCAAGAGCTCGGTGATGGATGAACTGCTGCGCCGCAATGTCGAACTGAGTTTGCCTAAAGCCTTGGTCAGTGATGAAATCAACCACCTGGTGTCTCCCTACAAGGAAGAGGCGAAAAAACGTCAGCAACCCTTTGACGAGGAGGATGCGAAGCAACGCCTGGAGCCGGCGGCACGTCGGCGTGTGGCCTTGGGTTTGCTGATCAATAGAGTTATCGAGAATAATCATATCTCGCTGGATCACAAACGCGTGCGCGCCACCATCGAAGATTGGGCATCGAGTTATGAGGATCCGGAGCAGGTCGTGAACTGGTACTATTCGAACCGTGAGCAACTAGAGCAGATGCAGAGTTTGGTCATGGAGGATCAGATGGTAGAGTTCATTCTCGAAAAAGCAAAAGTCAGCGAGCAACACACTGCTTTTAAGGATGTAACGCAGCAGGATTCGAAAACCGAACAGGCATGATTCCATGAATATTTTTACAGGACAGAGCGTGAAAACCACCGATACCCAGGCCACAGGATTGGTACCTATCGTCATCGAGCAGTCCGCGCGGGGTGAACGTGCGTTCGATATCTATTCCAGGCTCCTCAAAGAGAGGGTCATTTTCCTGGTAGGTCCGGTCGAGGACTATATGGCGAATCTGGTCGTCGCCCAGTTGCTTTTCCTCGAATCGGAAAATCCGGAC
>JAQTSI010000345.1 GCA_028711365.1 Methylococcaceae bacterium | reverse complement strand
AATTCGGGAAGGGGGTAGTGATGGCTTTGGAAAGGCTGGAGACATACTCATCCAGATTATTGAAGGAAATGTCGAGCTCCGATTGGCTGTCGTTGCGATAACCGATGTCGCTCATCCTCAGGGAGGTCGCATAGGGGCGATAAAGGGTGTGGGCGTCGAGTTCCTGGAATTTGGCAGTAAACCCCTCGCGTCCTTTGAAAAAGGAACGGCTGAAAGCCGGCGATGAACCGAACAGGAAAAGAATCAGCCAGCCGAGACGGTGGATATTACGGATGAGACCGAAATACTGGTCGGCGATGAATTGAAGGGGATCTTCCCGGTTTCCCAGCAATTCCTGGAAAACCGGCCAGAATGCCTCGTTGACCGAATAGTTGAAATGAATGCCGGCGATGGATTGCATGGCCCGCCCATAACGCCAGGCCAAACCGCGCCGATAGATGTGTTTCATCCGGCCGACATTGGAACTACCGTAATCGGCGATGGGAATGCTCTGTTCGCCTTCGATGTCGCAGGGCATGGAGGCCGCCCATAGCAATTCGTCGCCGAGATGTTCATAGACGAAGCGGTGGACGTCTTCCAGGAAGCCCAAGGTATCGGCGGAGTCCCGGAACGGCGGGGTGATCAGTTCGATCAGCGCCTCCGAATAATCGGTGGTGATGTAGGGGTGCATCAACGCGGAGCCTAATCCGCCGGGATGCATCGTCTGGGCGATGTGCCCCTGCGGAGTGATTCTGAGGCTTTCCTTTTCCAGCCCCCTTAATCCTCCTTTCAGCAGATGCTGCTGCCCGGCTGTGATCAGCCGCTTGAGGCGTGACTCAATGCTCGTATTCAAGGGAAATAATCCTTAGCGCTGGCCCAAGGGTGCCGGACGAACCGGTCCGGCGTGAGCCTGGGATTATACCAGACTGATCTGCTGGGTCTTGGAGGGCGATTGTCGGTTCACCAACTGAACAGCACCCATTGGGGAACCTGCATGCCTTTCTCCAGTTCGTTGCGGCGCAGATCCATTTTGCCGTCGCCGTCGGTGTCGAGAAGGTAGTAGGGCGGGCCGACGCTGGGCTTGATCTTGACCATGTAAAGCCGGTTATTGACGCGGTATTCCTCGATGAGTTCCTTGTCCCGGCGGATGATGGTGATGTCGGGTTCCATGGGTTGTCCGCTCTCCGTGGGGGGGGGGAGATCCGGCTGTTCCGGGATGGGAATCAGGGCGGGGGCGGGCTCCTCCCCCAGCGCCCAGACCTGGGCAGTCACGAACGTCAGCAGGAGTGCGAGAATGCGGGGCATGTTGGGGAATCCTGTCGCTTGATGGGGATGGCATGATTTTACCGAAAATCGCCTCTGACTCGAAGGATGTTTGAGTATAATCCGATTTTCCCAGATATAAGCAGGTTTGCCGTCATGAACATGCTGCTTCGCATCCCGCCCCCGGTCTACGCCTTGGTCTTGCTGTCCGGCTGTTATGGCCTGAATGGCCTATTGTCCATGCCGCCGAATCTTTACTTTCCGGCCCTGGGAATCATCCTGGCTGCGTTGGGCATGATCCTGGCCTTGTGGGCCTGGATGCATTTTATCAGGGTGCGAACGACGCCCCTTCCCACCGGCGAGCCCAGCACCCTGATCAGGGGCGGACCTTACCGCTTTACCCGCAACCCCATGTATGCGGGGGTCTTGCTGGTCTTGGCCAGCACCGCGTTTTTCCTTGGTTCTCCGATCTACCTGCTGGCCCCGGCGGGATTTTTCCTCATCGTCGACCGGCTATTCATCCCGTTCGAGGAAACCAGGCTGGAGCGACTGTTCGGTGCGGATTACGCAGACTTGAAGCAGCAGGCGCGGCGCTGGCTGTGACTGCCTGGCCCTTGATTTTTCGAAATTGAAAATCACCGGCGAGGATTGGTATGCTAGAATGCCGCCCAAAAAGTAGAACAAGGTCGGTAGTCCACTATTCACGAGGCTTTGCGCGGCGATGGCCCGATTTCGAAGCGTCAGGCGCAGGCATGATTTTCAAAGCAAAAATGGTCAGGAAATATCCATCATGAAACTTAACCTTCTTCTGGCGAAGACATTCCAGTTCGTCGTAGCTCTGATCTTTATCACTATGGTGCTGTTTTATTTCGGCGCGACCTTGATGATGGCTCTCGCCGTCCTGTGGTATTCGATCAAAATCGTTACCTTCATCGGCTTGCCCACCGTCGTTTCCGTGGTCGCCGGCATCGCCGTGCTGGTTTTTCTGGGGCTCAAGCTCTCCAAGACGCCCGTGCTGGTACAGACTCTCGTGGACATCGGCATGGAGCTGGGGGCTTTCGGCTACAAGCAGATTCAGCGCTTCGAGCCCATCATCGAAGCGGCCGGCGGGGCCGCGGGCAAGAGCGCCTGAGTTTCCCTGGCCAATCGAAAAACCCCGCCGCGGCGGGGTTTTTTTTGCGCATCAAGCGGGCTAGTCCGGCGCTTTAAGGCTTTTTTAATCGATAGGCGATATCTTGAACCCCTGATTGATTAGAGGAGTGAAAACCATGTGCGGGCCGATTCGGACTGCTTGTTTGTTGTTCTTGATAGCGTCGCTCAACGCGTGCGCAGCCCCCGGTTATCCCTACGGATATGATAGCTATGGACGTCACCAAAAAGCGCTCACCGGCGCAGCCATGGGAGCGGCGGGTGGAGCCTTGCTAGGCGGTGCAATGACGCAAGATGGAGGAGGCGCTTTGATCGGCGGCGCCCTGGGTGGGGTGGTGGGCGGCCTGGTAGGGAACTCCATGGACAAGCAGCGTAATCGTCATGAGGACTACCGTAATCCGGGCCGTAACTACGGCTATCCCCGGTAATCGACTCATGGAGCGGGCGAAGGGATTCGGGGGGGGAGTCCTGCTATTCAGGACTACCGAGCCATGAAGCGACCAAGATATACGCACGCCTGACGGTGGACCCAGTACGGGACGCCATGGAAAAAGCCTCTACCGCTATGCTGGTGGCAGGAGGGCTACTACCCACCGCCGAAGTGGTCGACCTGGACGCCAAGCGGAAGGCAAAAACATGAGCTTCTACCCGTACCCCTTCATTTTTTAACCGGGAAAACTGGGAAAGCCGGGAAACTCAGACGCCATGCGGGTTTCAGCGCCCCAGGTTTTTGATTTTGCGGTTTCGATTTCCGGGAAATCCGGGAAAGATGTTGTACCGAGATTCACCACGTTTGACGGAAAGCCCAATGGGCGCGGGGATTTCTCTCCTGTCGGCACACCCGATGGCGGGGTTTTGGTAAGGGATTGGAAGCCATTGAAAACGCCATTGAGCTTTCGAATACGAGATTTTCCCGCATTTGAACCCGGCACATTGAGCGACTCCCGGCGAGTCTTGGGGCTGGTCGACCGCAGTCTTGCGGATTTGTGGGAGGTTGCATCCGACGAAACGGTCCACAGACAAGCACCGCATCGAGCGAACTTTATTTTGCTCATCCAACAGCCTATAATTTTTATGGGTTCCTAATTGACTGAAGCATGAACATTCACGCCTTGCCCATCACCTCAGAACACGCCTGGGTATTGGTTAGTCAAGCTCTTGAGAAGGGGGAAGTCTTGATGCCGAACCCACCCGCCGGCGGGGAATGGTATCAGGTGGTCACCCAGCGCCAGGTGTATGCCTGTTTGAGAGAAGGAGGAGTGATTGGGGACCCGTGGATCGATGAGCACGGGCATGTTCGCTGCATCCTCGAGCGATTTGGGGCTTGCCGTGCGTGTGCACATCGCATTGATGAAACATGAAGATCATTGGAGAGTTGTGGTAATAGAGGTGGAGAATCGCCTATGAACGCTTATTACTATGTCCAGTGCGGACTGGATAACGTGTGGCTGGAAAATGGCTTTGAGATTGTGGCTACTCCCTATGGAGAATCCGTCAAGATCGATCGTGTAGATCAACTGAACGCCGCTATCGCAGAAGACTTAACGCAAAAACCAGGACCTTTGACCGGAAAGGAATTCCGTTTTTTGCGCATTCAGCTTGATATGTCGCAAAAACGCATAGGGGAACTGATGGGCAAAGAGGCTCAAACCGTGGCGATTTGGGAAAAATCGGAAAAAGTCAACCAGGATGTTGACTTCATGATTCGCCATATCTACCGGCAGACGGCCATCAACGCACGCCAGACCTATGTTGAACTGGTGGATTTCTTAAATGCCTTGGATCGGACAGAGTACCAAAACAAAAGATCATTTCATGAAACAAAAGACGGCTGGAAAAAGGCCGCTTGAAGATGCCAACATCCTAATCGGACATTTCAATAAAAACGCTTGGTGGCCAGGGTAAACGCATTAAAACTCTTAGCCCAACAACACCTTGCTGCGGAAGTCGTCATCCCAACCGGCCTTCAGGCGTTTCTGCTTGAGGCTGAGCTTGGAGGGCATTTTCTGAAACAGATTGACACACAGATGTCGGATTGCCGTCATGATGGCTGGCGCGTGGCCCTTGCGGATGCGACTGTCATCTTCCCGAAGCACCACGTCCAGTCGCCAGTGCAGGCGGTTTTCGATGCCCCAATGCCCACGCACCGCCCGCACGAACCGCTTAGCGTCCGCGGCGATGGAATTGATAAAGTAGCGCTGTTCGAT
>JAQTSI010000344.1 GCA_028711365.1 Methylococcaceae bacterium | reverse complement strand
CAAGCCGCAAAGGGAACTTACCCTGTCATTTTGTAAGCTTCCTAAATCATAAAGGGAGCTTACACTGTCATTTTGTAAGCTTCCCAAATCATAAAGGGAACTTACCCTGTCATTTTGTAAGCTTCCCAAATCATAAAGGGAACTTACACTGTCATTTTGTAAGCTTCCTAAATCATAAAGGGAGCTTACCCTATCATTTTGTAAGCGTCCCAAACCACAGAGGAAGCCGACTCGGTCATTTTGGAAACGCCCTAACGCTGCCCAGGAAGCTGGAACTTCCTCCGTTGCACTAGCGCCCGCAGCTTATCGGTTGATATCGGGATTCCAAGACCGGCAATCATCGGTCAGGATCTGCGGCAGGAAAGAGAGTCGTCATATTTTCACCATCGACCGGGCGCATCATGAGTCTATCACCGTCATTTCGATTAGGAGGATTTCCATGAACGACATGAATACCTTGACCGAAGCGGAATTTCGATTCCGCTTCGAGACCTTGCTGAGCCAACTTCCGAAGGAGGATCTGCGCGATGTCGCTTTCATCGATATTCCCTCGGACCGCAAGCCCTGGCGGGATACCGGCATCGACTTGAGCGCGGGCGAGTGGATTACGACCTTCGCCATGGGCAGAACTTACCTCAAGGGAACCGAGTTGTGGTTCGGAGCGGATTTCCAGTTCTGGTGCCGCATCGGTTTGGAGGGCGAAATCTTCCGTGGCACCCGGGCGAGCAATACTTTCGCGGTCGAGAAGGCGGGTAGATTGTATCTCGCCAGCAATTTCCCCGGCCAATGGTCCACCCGGACCGGTGATCTGGCCACCCCGGACGAAGTCTACGAACAGGTGACCGGCAGCTTGAGCGTATTGATCGTGCGCTGGCGGGTCGATCCCGGTGAAGGATTGGAAAAACTGGCGGAATTGGGCGATGTGGGGGAACTGATCACGGGCGAGATCGACCGATTGAATCATCCGGTCATTTCGCCTCCCGGTTGGGATTATCTGTGGTTCTTGGGGCCGGCGGAAATCTATCGGCCCTGTCACGTTCCGGAAAAGGCATCGGCCATCTGCTGTCATACCCACCGCGATGTGGGCCTGCTGCAGAAGGATGTCGAATTGCCGCTGAAGCCGAATACCCGCTTGCGCTGGGCCTGGGGCATGGAGCGCCTGCCCTCGGCGGTCCGCGAGGATACCTTGCCGACTCATGATTATCTGAGCATCGCCGTGGAGTTCGACAATGGCCAGGACATCACCTATTACTGGAGCGCCGAACTGCCTGTGGGCACCGGCTATCGCTGTCCGATTCCCACTTGGACCGCCAGGGAAACCCATGTGGTGATCCGCTCCGGCGCCGAGGGTTTGGGACAATGGTTCAGCGAGGAACGCGATATTTACCGGGATTATCGGGAATTCATCGGCGGCCCGGCCCCGGCCAATATCGTGAAGGTGTGGCTGATCGCGGTCAGCTTGTTTCAAGGCCAGGAAGGCGATTGCCGGTATTCCGACATCGGTTTCGTCACCGACGATGGATCGGTGTCGGTGCAGTCAGCGGGGTGAGCCCAAAGCGGATTTCGCTCACCGGCGCGGTGGGACACCGAATGGCGCATATCACTCGCTCACCGCTACCACCGCCTTTTTTGGTGTCCTGGATCGGCCCTTGCTATTGATGAAGATCACCGAGCCGATGATGATCGCCGAGGCCGACAGGATGCGTGGGGTCAGGGGTTCCTGCGCGAACCAGTATCCCAGAAATACCGCCACCAGCGGATTGACATAGGCATAGGTCGCCACCAGCGGGACTGGCGCGTTTTGCAGCAGCCAGGCATAGGCGACGAAGCCGATCATCGAACCGAAGGCGATGAGATAAGTCAATCCCAGCCAGGAGTCGGTGGAAACGCGCAACAAGCTGAAGTCGTTCAACTCGCCGCTGATTGCGCTCATGGCCATCAAGGCTAAACCGCCCGTCAACATTTCCGCACCCGTCAACATGAAGGCGGACTTCGGCAGGTCGGCGCTTCTGCTGTAGATCGAGCCCATCGACCAGAGCAGGGCGGCGGTCAGCAGCGCGATCACGCCAAAGGGGTCCAGGTGCATGTCGGCCGAGAACGAGGAAGGGCCGACGAGCAGGTAGATCCCCGTGAAACCGATCATCAAGCCGGCGAGCACACGAACGGTAGGTTTGACGCCTTGCGGCCGTAGCGCTTCCGCCAGCACCAGGAACATCGGCACCGCGCCGATGATCAGCGCCGCCACGCCCGAAGGAACGGTCTTCTCGGCCCACGAGACCAGGCCGTTGCCGCCAAACAGGAGCAGGGTGCCGATGATCGCCGCCGATTTCCATTGTCTGCGGGTAGGCAGCGCATCGCCCGCCGCGAGCCGCCAGATCAACAGGATCGTGCCCGAAACGAGAAAGCGCATGCCACCCAGAAGGAACGGCGGAAGGGTCTCGATCGCGATGCGGATCACCAGGTAGGTCGAACCCCATATGATATAAACCGCCAGTAAAGCTATCCAAATCTTTGTTTTCATTCGATCATCAGAAACCGTCAAAGGCAGATGTCAGGAGGTCGCCGCTGGCTGGGGCTTAGGGGTGGGGGTCGGAAAAGCCGCTTCAAGCGGAGGCGGAAATCGCATTCGACAAAATATCCGCGAGCAATGCGATTCCCCGCCCGATTTCGTCCGGGCCCGCGTGGCTGAAGTTCAGGCGCAAAGCCGGATAGCGCTGATCGGCGGCAGGGAAGAACGGATCGCCCGGCATGAACGCCACATCGCGCGCCAATGCCGCCTGGAGAGCCGCCAGAGTATCGCATTCGTGGCTCAGGCGCAGCCAGAAAAACAGACCTCCGGCGGGAATCTGCCATTCGGCCAGTCCCTGAAAATGGCTGCGCAGGGCAAGCTGCATGGCATCGCGCCTATCGGTGTAGCCGCGGATCATGCCGGCCAGATGCGTTTCGAATTCGGGCGAATCGAGAAACCGCGCTAACCAGGCCTGGCCGATCCTTTGGGTATGCAGATCGCTGGACTGCTTCAAACTGACCAGCCAGCGAAACAGCGACGGCGAAGAGGCGAGATAACCCACCCGCAAACCCGGCGCGGTGATCTTGGAGAAACTGCCCAGATAAACCCAGGGCGCCCGCTGCAGATAGGCGCAGATCGATGTCCTCTCCACCGGCTCATAGGCCAGGTCCCGGTATGGATCATCCTCCACCAGGGGCACGCCGGTTTCATCCAATACCTGGGCGATGGCGCGTCTGACCTCGTCCGTGTAGCAATACCCGGAAGGGTTCTGGAAGGTCGGAATGAGATAGACGAAAGCCGGCCGGTGAAGGGCAATGGCTTGGCGCAACTCTTCCGGATCGACGCCGCCAGAGCGCAGCGCAAGGCTGTGGAATTTTGCGCCATAGACACCAAAAGTCTGGATCGTGGCCAGATAGGTCGGGGCTTCCAGCAACACCGGCGTATCTTCGTCGATGAACAGCTTCGCCACCAGGTCGATGCCCTGTTGCGAGCCGGAAGTGACCAGCACGGTATCGGCATTGCAGGCCATACCCAACGCGCATAATTGTCGAGCGATGAGATGTCTCAAGGCTGGCTCACCTTCGCTGGGGCCATACTGGCGATAGTCGTCGGCCAACTCGTCCAAATTCAAGGAGGGCATCAGCTCGCTTGCGGGCAGGCCGCCAGCGAAGGAAATTACGCCAGGCCGCTGGGTAACTTGCAGGATGTCGCGAATCAGGGAACTGGTGAGCCGTTGGGTGCGTCGGGAAAGCAGGGTCATGGGTGTGATGATTCCTCTTGTTCAGGCTAAGCGGTTCTATCGGACGGTTTCGGCCACTCGTGCCGGCGCGCGCTGGCGGACCCAAAAGCTCGTGAAATGTGACAGCCATACAATAAGTCGTCGGGCTGTGGACAATACAGATACAATTTCCCCTCCATTCAGCCAACCTGTACCGGTAGCGGAGCCAATACAGTCATGAATTCCCTCGATCTCGAACTACAGGGCGGCAGTCCATTGATCGAGCAGATCGTGGCGGGCATCAAGCAAGGCGTCGATGGGCGCGCCTTGCGGCCCGGTGCGCGGATGCCTTCGATCCGGCGTTTCGCGGAAGATCATGGGGTCAGCAAGTTCACCGTGGTCCAGGCGTTCGACCGCCTGGTGGCGATGGGCTATTTGAAATCCCGGCAAGGCTCGGGTTTTTACGTGGCCCATCACAGCGAATCCGGGGAGGTGGCGAACCGCTCCTGCCAATTGGAGCGCGCCATGGACGTGCTCTGGCTGCTGCGCAACGCCTTGCAGGAACAACCGCACATCGCCATGCCCGGCGCCGGTTGGCTGCCCGGCGAATGGATGGATGGGGCGGGCATCCAGCGCAGCCTGCGCACGCTCGCCCGCAAAAGCGGCGCCTATCTAACCGGTTACGGGCTGCCCGCCGGTTATGAGCCTCTTCGCGTCCTGCTGGCGCGGCGGCTCGAAGATCAGGGCATCGCCTGTTCGCCCCGGCAGATCGTCACCACCCGTGGCGCCACCCATGCTTTGGATCTGATCAGCCGCATGTTCGTCAAACCCGGCGACGCCGTGCTGGTGGACGATCCCGGTTATTACACCCTGTTCGGCTATCTCAAACTGTT
>JAQTSI010000343.1 GCA_028711365.1 Methylococcaceae bacterium | reverse complement strand
CTGCTCCAGGCCTTGGCGTCCTGCGCAACCTCTTGCCTACAATGTGCGCAGCGCAACTTTTGCACGCTGCGCAACCGGTCACGATCGACCGGAATGACCGGTCACGATCGCCGGAATACGCACAATGACTGCGCGCTGCACATGCCCTCCAGGGGAATGCCCTTCGGGATATCCCCGCCGCGCTAGCTAGCTTGGCGCCCCTGAATACCGCCGACCCGGCTACGCCGGCTCGGCATGCCAGTCGGCTTTGGGGACGCACCAAGCTCATCCTATAAAAAGGGCTGCCCACCCATGCCACGGCACTGATACGCCAGTGACCGCAAGCACGATCACGATGGTTACCTTGCGTACATCACGTGCAACCAGGGCGAGCAGTCGGGCATGATCGTCCTTGAATTCGCAGTACGGCGCAGCCGTCCATCGGGCCCATTGACCGAACAGGTTGCTTTCTTGTGGAGGGTCTTTGATGCGGGACATGATCACTCCTCCTTCACCCTCGACCGAGTCCTTGGCTTGGGCTTTGAAGGGGCACTGGTCATCTTGGCCGATGCGTTAGCAAAAGCGGTAGGGCCCTTGGGAGTCTTCGAGGCTTTCGCTGCGACTTTCGCTTCAGCCTTCTTGAGATCCTCAAGGTAGTCGTCATAGTCCGTGATGTCGCTCTGCGCGCCGATGTCGATCAGGCGATCTCGGAAACGTCCGTAGAGAACCGTCTGTATTTTGTCCGCCCGCCGCAGTTTTTCGATGCCTACATTGGGGTTGAGCAGCAGTACGTAGTGGAAGTCACCGGTAGGCCCCTTCTTCGCCTCGATGAACCCTAGATCGCGTAGCGTACGCATACGCCGCCGCCAGGTATCGACCGCACGCTCTCCATCGAAGCCAGCTTCGGCGGCGAAGGTGGCTGGGGCCTCAATTGTGAGAAAGGGGTGGTCAGGTGCGCGAATCCAGAGGCACAACAGCGTGTGCCCTGCAGGTTGTCCCTTGGATTGAGCATCGATGGCCTGCATCGCCAGCGGCAGTGTGCGGGGAATCGTTGAGTAGCCATCATTCAACTTGCGGTGCCAGAGTAGCTCGTCCGGGTGGTCGGGGAACTGGATGTCCATTTGCTGCTTGGCGCGCTCGGTCATGTTGAGTCGCCGGTTCCGCGATTGCTTCTGCGTTGCCATGTCAGTCCTTTGTGTAATTTGGATAGACCAATTGAATGCTTAAATCCGCGCAACTTCAACGATTGAATACGCTGTATATCACGCAGTTTAGATCGAACTTATTGCCAACATGCTCATTTCAAATAAGCTAAATAACTCTATTTGAGTGATTGAAATTACATTATTCCGCAGACAATTCTAGAAAAAACTATTTTGAATCAATGGGTTACGTATGATCGCCGGTGCTCCGCGTGCTCCTGTTACTCCCTGTGCTCGCTGTGCTCTCCGTGCTCCCGGGTAATGGTTGTAGGAAAAGGGGCTAAAAGATGACTGCCACGGCTCGGTCAAACGGCGTCTGTAATCACCGATCCGCTATTCATTGGGCGCGGGTTCATCGTGACTTTCTTGTGCACTCCATGCTGAAATCTGGGCGTCCCCGGCCACCCGGGGATGGTCGTACTGTCGTACTGCACATCGAGCCACCTACAGCGTTTCGCTCCATTCTGGCTTCCATCGCTCCCTCACTCCGCTCGGCTGATGCCTCGGGCCCGGCTTTCAGATCCTGCCTGTGGGCTTTGCTTGCCGCGCAGAGGTGAATAGCAAACTGATGTTGCTCTACTGGCGCATCGGCCAGCGCATCCACACAAAAGTCTTGGAGGGGCGGTGGGCGGAGCATGGGGCGGAAGTTCTGCTCACGCTGGTGGTGCAGTTGACGAAGGAGTACGGTGGCAGTTTCTCAGTCAAGAACCAGCGCCGCATGTGCAATTCGCCGTCACCTTCCAAGATGAGCTGATTGTCGTATCACTGATACGACAATGGAACGGGACCCACTTCATCGTTCTGATTCCGCCGAAAGACCGGCTCCAACGGGACTACTACGCACAGATCGCCAGTGCCGAACGTTGGAGCGTGCGGACGGTGCGAGAGCGCATCGAATCGTCACGGCTCTTCATCCAGCACTTCTGATCAAGAGGTCGACCTAGACATCAAGGGCCAATCTTCCGGCACCAACGCTGGCGGTTTGGTCCATGGCTGCTCAACCAAGGAATCTTGGAACCACTGGTCCCGAAGATTGGCATGTTCTGTCACGATAAGTTGGAAACCAGGGACATCCTTCTTCGTGAAATTCAGCAGTAACTCGAACAACCGACGGACCGCTGCCAAATCGGCGTCTGCTTCCGTTTTCTGAACAGTTCCATCCGCCTCTTGATAGACCTTCTCCGAAGGGAAATAGACTTGGGTTGGCTGGTCGATAAGCAGAAACTGAGGAATCGGGCAGTTATTCTGTGAGGCGAAAAGATGCAGTGCCAACAGCGCCGAGAGGTGGTAGGCCAGATGATTTTCTCCACCACCGGTTCGGCTCATGGGAACCGGACGATCCGGGCGATCAAAAACAATGGTGAGATGGTTTAGATCAAGCCGCGCAGGGAAGGCGCTGAACTCCGCCTCGAAGGTCTGGATGTACCGTGACACCTGGGCAGAGATGTTGTTCAGAATCGAAGTTAACCGTTCGTGGCTGTCGTCGGCTCCGACTTTTTTCTCAAGTTCTTCGACCTTGAACTTCAGGCGGCGGTGCTCTGCTTCGCGCGAAACCAATTCCGCATTGGGAACAAGATTTTCCAGGAACAAGCTGATGCGGCCGACAACCCGTGCTGCCGCATTGTTGCGAGTCCCCATTTGCGCGATAACTTCATTGGCTGCTATCGCTGCCGACAACTCCGCCTCCTTGTTCTTTATCGCGTCCACGACCTCGCGCACCTTGTCATCCTGCTCGGCAAGGTACGCCTCCAATTTGGGGCGTTGACCCGCGACAATGCTCATTTCCTGATCGAGTGTTGCCAGTTCGTTGAGGAGCACTTTTGCGACAGGAGACTCCAGAGCCAGATTCGCTTCGCAAAATGGCCACTGCCATTCACCGGTCTCAGGGTTCTTGGGAAGGGCCTTGATGGAAGCGAGTCGATCTTTTTGCTCCAGCGCCTCACTTTCAAAACCGCCGGCCCGCTTAGAGAACTGGCGGGCGGCATCGACTCTGGATTGGGCCTCTCGCCGGTCCTTTCGTAGCTGAGTAATCTCTTCTTCGAGTCGAGATATTCTTTGACCGTCGTCGTCGGGAACCGAGGCCGGCTTCCATTGCAGGGCAGTACGCATGGCGTCGATCACACCGTCCGGTCCAGCCTGTTGATTCTCTGGCGCGATGATGCCAACCGCCTTGGCCTCGGAGAAAAGGCCGATTCCCTTCTGCTGGGACGTATCGATGGCGTCCCGAGCCTGTTCGAGGAGCTTTGCGTTGAGCTTCAGCTCTCGCTGTGCCGCGCGCAATTTGGCTTCCAGCTCGTACCGGTCATTGGATGAAATGCCAAGAAGAATCGGCAACGTGTCGCGGATCGCCTGTGGCTGAAACGCTTCATTCTGACGATAAAAAAGTTGATCTTTATTGGCGACAATGCCTTGCTTCTGGAACAAATAGTAGTACGTATGCTTGACGTTCGCGTCATAGCTCTCCCGGCTGTGTTCTATCGCGACATCAGTACGGTTCTCCGGGATGCCCAACAGCCGCGACAGCAGCGCAACCACCGCGTCGTCATCGGTGTTGACCGCCAATTCCTTAAAGTCAGGGACTGCCAGTTGACTCCCCCTTCGCTGCATGGCGGTACTGCAGCTTGTACCACCGGCGGTTGGCGTGGGCTTTGCGATTAGTACCTGTTCTTGGGGGAATTGATAGATCACAGCGAACCACGCCACCTTGTCGCGAATGATGCCTTCCGGGACATTGAAGGTTGAGCGACCCATACAGTATTCGATGATCTCGGAAAGCGCTGATTTCCCGGTGGAGGAACGGCCAGTGATGACGTTTAGGCCATCCACCTTGAACTGAAGATCGCGGCGCTGCCCGTCGTGACTGTAGATATGAATCGATTTGATTTTCATGGGCGAATTCCAAAGGTCGTGTACACCGTCACGCGGTCTGCGATGCGGGCAAATTCTTTTCCAACAATGCGTGCGACGCGCTGGCAGGCGATGGATTCATCGGTCCCTGTCACAGATTTCCGAACGCGATTCGGCACGGTCTTCAACCGGCCATCGTGCGACACGACAAAACATCCTCGTTCCATCAGCACGCCGAAAGCTTCGAGCGCAAATGGCAACAGGTCGCTGGCGCGTTCAGCGAAGCCAACCAGCAATTGAGGGTTCTTTTCGACGATTTTCAGAAGATAGCTGCGAGAACTGCCCGCGATCACTTCGCGAGAGGCTTTCTGCAAACACAGCGGTAACACGAGCAGCGCAAGAGAGAACGGCATGCCGTCCGGGTTCTCCTCCTCATAGCCTTGCAATGCCCTGAATAGCACCAGGCCGCAGAATGCGGGATTGAAAAGATTCTTAACTTCGAATGGCCGTTGATCCCATCTTTTCATTCCGCGGCCCCCAACAATTGGCCGACACGGCTAAGGAAACGAGGGTGCCAGTAAACCCTTGGAAGCGGCCGACTGTTCGCAAGAATA
>JAQTSI010000342.1 GCA_028711365.1 Methylococcaceae bacterium | reverse complement strand
GCCTGCAATTGCTTCATGCCGACCGGGATTTCGACCCCATTGAGCAACATCTTGGTTTGCAGGTATTACACCCCATCAGCTTTGGCTAAGTGCGAACTGCCAGCCCATGCTATGCAAAACTCACATACCTTAAACTGGACAGCACTAAACAATGTCAATGACCGACAAAACCAACGAAAAGAAACAACGCCTGTTAAGCCTGCTGCGGGAAATGTTCCAGCTTGACCAGCCGGATTTGGATTTTGGCCTGTACCGCATCATGCACGCCAAGCGCGGGCAAGTGGAAGCCTTCCTCGAAACCGAGTTCGACCAACTCATCGACAAGGTTTTTGCTAACCGCGGGGCACGGCAGGAAGACGACGCCCGCAAGGCCTACGAAGCCGCCATACAACAGGCCAAAGACTTCGGCGCCCCCGACCCCGACACCGCGCCCACAGTGCAACAAGCCCGCGCCCGTTACGACGTGATAAGGCTCACCGGCGGCGAAGATGCCGAGATTTACGACCACCTCTACCGCTTCTTCTCGCGTTACTACGATCAAGGCGACTTCATGTCGCTGCGGCGCTATGGCAAAGGCGCGGCGGGCGGGGCGGAGACTTACGCCATCCCCTACGACGGGGCCGAAGTCGTGCTGCACTGGGCCAACAAAGACCAGTACTACATCAAAACCACCGAAAACTTCTCCCATTTCAGCTTCAACCCCCGGCAGGCTCTGGAAAAAGACGAGCGCGGCGTGACGCGCCAACTATTCGACGATGCCGACAGCGCTCCCCCGCTGCAAGTCCATTTCCGGCTAGTCGATGCCGCCGAAGGCGCACATAACAACGTCAAGGCCGGCGACAAAGACGAGCGGTTTTTCCTACTGGACGCAGAAAACCCCATCGCATGGGAAGGCGCGGAACTGGTCATAAGGCTGCACTACCAGCCCGACCCCGACAAAAGCGGGCAGAAAGGCAAATGGCAGGACAAGCGCAATGAGCAAACCGTGCAAACCGTCTTGGATGCCTTAGCCACCGTAGGCGCGGGCCATGCCCGCGAAAACTTGGCAGCGGAATACCGCGCCGTGCTGGCCCGCGAAGTGCCAAAAGGCAAAGACAAAAAACAGCCGCTATTGGCCCGCTACCTCACCCGCTACACCGCCAGCAACAGCATGGACTACTTCATCCACAAGGATTTGGGCGGGTTCCTGCGCCGCGAATTGGATTTTTATCTCAAAAACGAAGTGCTGAAACTGGATGATTTTGTCGGCAGCGAAGATGCCGATGCGCAAGCGGGCATATCCGAAGCCCGATTGAAAGCTCTGCAAAGCGCCCTCGAAAAAGCCCAAGCCATCCGCCTGTTGTCGCAACGGCTCATCGACTTTCTCGCCCAGTTGGAAAACTTCCAGAAAAAGCTCTGGTTAAAGAAGAAGTTCGTCGTTGAAACCCAGTATTGCATCACCCTCGACCGCATCCCGGAAAAGTATTACCCGGAAATTGCCGCCAATGAATGGCAGCGGGAAGAATGGGTGAAATTGTTTGCGATTGATGAAATTAAGGAGGATTTAGCCTCGCCGGGGTATTCGGTGCCGTTGACTGTGGAGTTTCTCAAAGCTAATCGAATGCTTTTATTGGATACAGCATATTTTGATTCTTCATTTGTTGCTGACATCTTGTCTGAAATTGAAGGATTGCATCAACATTGCAACGGAATTTTAATTCATTCTGATAATTTTCAAGGGTTACGGTTTATCGAGTCTCTATTTTCAAAAGATATTCAGTGTCAATATATTGATCCACCATACAACACTAATTCAACGCCTATTCTCTATAAAAATGAGTATAGGCACTCTTCTTGGGCATCTTTGATGTTTGATCGCTTAGATCAAGCTAGAAAAATACTAAGTTCAAAAGGGTTAGGCGCTATTGCCATTGACGATGCTGAAATGGTTAATCTTGTTAAGATAGTTGAGCAAGTGTGGCCTGATTTTAGATTATCTAGGATAACGGTTGTTCATAATCCTAAAGGTTCAATTACCAAGGACTTTAATAGAGTTCATGAATATGTGCTTTTTGTAACTCCAGAAGAAATGAAAGAGTGCATAGCGCGTACTCTTGAAAAAAACGAGACTCCAAGGAAAATGAGAAGATGGGGCGAAAACTCTTTGCGTATAGAACGTCGCCCCTCTTTTTATCCAATTTACTTTAAGCAAGGAAAAATTGTTCGTGTAGGTGAAGTTCCTGCTGATGACTTTCATCCAGGTGGCAGGAATATAACTATGGACAATGGTGAAATCGAAATTTGGCCCATCGACTATCAAGAAGTGGATGGAATTAAGACAATGGTAGAAAGGCGCTGGAACTTTGGTCTTGATTCGATTCATCAAAATATAAGTCGAATTACTATTCAAGAGGTCGATGGAACCCTAGATTTGTATTTGACTCACGAACAAACAGTGCCAAAGACGGTTTGGACTGGCGGTGAATTTGATGCTGGGAATTATGGCAACACACTTTTAATTTCTATGCTTGGACAGAAGAAGTTCGATTTTCCAAAGTCAATAAATCTTGTCAAGAGATGTGTTTATTTGATGACTGCGGATAGAAAAGACGCCAATATTCTCGATTATTTCGGCGGATCAGGAACAACAGCACACGCAGTTCTTGAGCAAAATAAAGAAGATAATGGTGGTAGAAGGTACATACTTGTTGAAATGGGAAATCATTTTAATGATGTTTTGCGTCCTCGTATTCAAAAAGCTATCTATTCAACCAGTTGGGATAATGGTAAGCCAAGTAACAGAGTATCAAGCATTTCCCACTGCTTCAAATACCTCCGCCTAGAATCCTACGAAGACTGCCTAAATAATCTCAGCCTAAACCCCAAAAGCGAAGCCGTTGCCCAAGTTGGCGATGCCGAATTACAACGAGATTACCTGCTGCGCTATATGCTGGACGTGGAAACCCAAGGCAGCCAAAGCCTGTTGAATATCGCCCAGTTCCGCGACCCGACCGCCTACCAGTTGGAAATCAAAAAGCCCGGTTCCGACGAGCGGGTAAAGCGCAATGTCGATCTGATCGAGACGTTTAATTGGCTCATCGGCCTGCATGTGGAAAAACTCCACGCCGGGCGGTATTTCACCGCGACGTTTGTGCGCCAGCCTGATCCGCTGTTGCCGGAGGATGCGCATACGCGCTTGCAGGTGGAAGCCCTCACCCCGCAGCCCTCACCCCCGGCCCCTCTCCCGCAGGGAGAGGGGGGCAAAGCTTGGTGGTTCCGCCCGGTGGAAGGCTATGTCCGCACCATCCCCGGCGATGACCGCCACCGCCAAAGTGTGCTGGTGCTGTGGCGTTCCTTAAGCGAAGACCCCGAACAAGACGCCGCCGTCCTCGAAGCCTTCTTAGCCCAGCAAATGAAGTTCGACCCGAACCGGCGCGAAGACAAGACGCTGTATGACGTGATTTATGTCAACGGCACCCACAACCTGCCCAAGCTGGGCAAATACGGCGAAGTGCGCTTGCTGGAAGAGGAATTCCACCGCCGCATGTGGGCAGGCGAGGAGGTTTAACCATGGCAAAGGAACCCAAAAAAGCAGCCAGCGCGGCAAGCCCTAAGCGCGGACGCAAAGCCACCGCCGCCCCTGACCCTTTCATCCATAAATTGGTGCTGAATGCTTGGATGATCGCGCAATTCGGCGTTGATCCTCTGGCGGATTATGCCGACAGCGAAGGCCGAACTATCCCAGCCATCCGCAAGCTGTCTTATTCCATACTCGACGAAGACAAGGAAGGTTTGCATGAGGATGGGCGGCATCGCTTCTTCCACGAGTTGAACGCCAATTGGCCTGCCACCGCGCCCACCCATGCCGCGCAATTGGCGAGTTACGAAGACAATATTTTGGCCTACACCAAGTCGCTGAATGAACAGCGCCAAGCCAAGGGAACGCGGCCTATCTTCTGGAAGTATTACCAGTGGTTGTCTCTGCTGTTTGCCGAGCGTTATCTGGACTTGTTTTTCCACCAGCCAACGCAGTTGCTGGACGCGCTGAACGGCTTTCTTGACCGTTTCAATACTTGGCGTGTGGCGAAGGGATTACCGACGGCAATGGAGGCTTTCACCGTGGCCGATTTGAACCGGCTTTGCTTCCAGAACGCGACCGGCAGCGGCAAAACCTTGTTGATGCACGCCAATGTCCTGCAATTCCGCCATTACGCCCAAGCCTCAGGCCGGGAGAGCGAGTTTTCCCGTTCAGTATTGATAACCCCCAACGAATCGCTAACCGACCAGCATTTGCGGGAAATGGAGCAGAACGGACTCAGCGCCCAACGCTTCCGCACCGATTTGTTCGGTTCGCCTGACTTGGCCCGCGTCGATGTGATCGAAATCACCAAGCTGGGCGATGTGCGTAAGGAAAACACCGTGGCGGTGTCCGAGTTTGGCGATAACAACTTGCTGCTAGTGGACGAGGGCCACCGGGGTTTAGGCAGCGACGAGGAAACCGGTTGGTTGAAACGCCGTGAGGCGCTGTCGGCCAGGGGCTTTGTGTTTGAGTATTCGGCGACCTTCGCGCAGGCGGTAGCGGCGGCGGGAAACGAGGCCATTACCCAGACTTACGCCAAGAGTGTGCTGTTTGATTATTCCTACCGCTATTTCTACGAGGATGGCTTCGGCAAGGA
>JAQTSI010000341.1 GCA_028711365.1 Methylococcaceae bacterium | reverse complement strand
CCGATCGCCTTCAATGCAGCCCCAAGACTGCCAATGCCGGCGGCTAGCGACGGAAAGCCCAGCCCGATAACCGGGATACCGCTAGCCAACAATTCCTCCCCGATCGGCCCGACTTCCCTCAAGGAAACGACCTCGTGACGGAACCGCGTCGCATCGCTGTGCAACACCAGTTTCTGCAGCATCCTCTCGGCGCCGCCGAAACCAAGCCCGCTGATGATGTGGAGTACCGAGATGCGGCCGCCGTTAGGATACATAGGTTATCCCCGAGTCTGCCACGAAAAAACCCCTTCGTCCCGCGAACGAGGCGATTGGATTTCGGACCGAATCAAATCCATGAGATCCATATCGGACCTCGTTTTTGCGGACGCTCGACGAATCGCAGGAACCTTTGATCGCGGAGGGAACTGTCGAACATGAAACCTGTATGCAAGAGCTCATCGATCATCTTATTTTTGGTTTGTCGGGAATCGCCTATACAAAGATCCAAGTAGATTTCCGTTGGACCCGGTAGCGGCGATGGCCCTATCGATGTTATGTCTTCGACTCCGCGAACGACGGTGAAATATACTCCATCGGCCATCTCCGCGGGGAATAATTCGTTTGCTGCCGCCTTATCGAGACGAATGCAGCAGGTCCTGCACGAATGGCGATGGAACTGAGCAAGCTGCTCGGCCTGCTCAGCCAATTCCATCGCGACGATAACGATGCGGCGGCCATGCCCACGCAAGGGGAGATCGGCAAGGCTCAAACCGGTTCGGGTTCGGGGTTTCTTGCGCGATAGTTTCCAGTATGCCGATGCGAGAACTCGCTTGAGCAGGCTAGGCGGCGGGTATTGTTCCTTGCCACTCGAAGGCGCCATGCCATTCGGGAAAGTTTCGCAGCCCCACGTTCGCGTCGCCGAATCGGCGAGAGCCGTCATCGTCAGGCTATGTTCCGGTGCGATCTTGCGCGCGAAAAATTGACCGGAGTCCAGAGCCTGGGCCATATCGGCGGGATAAAGCCAGTTCGGGCCTCCGGCCGGCGATGGAAGCACATAACGAAGATTGTCGTGTGCCACCTGCGCTCGAAACGGAGAAGCCATGAGTGCGATCTGGAACACATGCTCGTCCGGTACGAAGGCTTTGCCGAACACGGCCTTGACCCGTCTCCTTATCGTCGTCTGGCGGAGATAGTCGACGGCCTCCGCCGTCAAGGTCCACCACTGGGACCCTCCATAAGGCAAGACCCATGATGGGAGGCACCGACGAATATCGAGCGTTTCCAAAACCGCTTGCCAAACGGAGAATAGCAAGGGATGAAAGACATCGCGCGCGAATGGGAAGACATATTCATAACGACCCGTCGTGAATCCGCACTTGATGAAATCTTCCCAGGCGATGTTATACGCCTCGATGAACTCGACCCCATTTCTCGACGACAAATACTCCCGAAACTCGTCGATGCTTCTGATGGGATAATCCGTACCACTGAGCAGGCTTAGATATTTGAAAGGGCGAGCGCTGTCTGCGAGGCAATCGATGCAGCGAAAGCTCGCATCCACCAAACTCCAGCCCCCCCAATAGCAACGACGGGATGGCGCATAGAGCACGTTCGATGAGTTTGAAAACCTCTCCTTGAAATGCCTGCGCAAACTTTTCGCCATTCGCCGATCCAGATGCACGACCACCGTGTCGTTAGGACATTCACTGAGCCGTGCCACCAGACGGGCGAGGTGGTCCAGGTTGCCATGAGCCAGAACCGCGAAAGCCAAGGGAAATGCCGCCTCCAGACTACACATGGCCGGGGCGTCAGGCGCTGGTTCATCATGTACATGCATCTTGCCAAATCCTCACCAACAACCGCGCTTCGGTCACGGCAAGCTATCATCAGCAACACAGAAGCCTTAAATCGATCCAACATTCAACCGGAAGGATTGACCAAATCGGCGGCGGGATCTATGCGAATGAACAATTCAGGATTTTCAAATCCTGGATAGATATCGGGACAAATTTGGCCAGCCAGTGACGTCAATTCGGCAGCCATGCGGAAACAGGCTTTCGCTTTCTCGGCCGTTTTCTGCGAATCGTATTCGACGACCCGCTTTTCATGACGTGCGCCTTTCCAAAAGATGTGTTCATAATCCGATTGGATGGGTTCTACAAATTCAGGCAATATCCTTTCCCTGCGCGCTAGGCAAAACAAGTAGATCGGCTCATGATTGACTATTTCCACACGCCGGTTCACGATACGCGGATCGACAACCCTGAAAAAGTAATCGAATTCCTTGGCCGGCGCCATGAATATGTCGATATCAGAAAATCCATTGGAACCCAATACATTAAAAAACAACTCGGGGGAAAACTGGTAGAAACCATGCCCCATGAAATTGTTTGCTGTGGTGATGGATAAAAAATGTCCTCCTACCTGGATCATATCGATGACATTCCTTATCGCCATCGGGAAATTAAAAACATGTTCCAGGGTGCCAAAGTCCACTACCACACTGTATTTCTGGCAAAGCGCTTCGTCGATCCGCTTATTCAAGTTGAATATTATATTGGCTGATTCATAGGGGGAAGCATCCATGCTATCCATTTGTTTCGCGCCCAGGAATTTGAAAAGCTCATCCGAATATTCTTCCTTGAGGATTTTGGAAACCTCCTCCTCGGTAGCGCTAACCCGGAATCGGGAAAACATGCTGCCAATCGTCATCTCATCGAGATAATGGCATTGCCTCCCCAGAGTCAGCGAACTTTCATAGTTAATTCCCTTATTCTTACCGTAAAGCAGAAATTGAAGCCCCGCATAACCGACACCCATTAGATACCTCAGCCTTTTCTATTCACACTAGACATGCGGTGAAAAGCGATCTGTCACGAAATCAACACCATTTGCCGCCGAATTATCGATCAACATGAGAAAACGTAACCACGGAATAATAGCTATGAAACACATCATAGTGGAAATTCTGCGCGCTGAGATTATCGAAAAGCTTCTTCATCCCATGACGGCCAATCGTCGGTTGATGCAGTTCCATGAGAATTTTCTTCACTCCGGCCAGATTGACACCATCGAACAGATCCAGTTCTCCGCCCTCGATGTCGCAGACGATCATCGTTGGCCGTATCTGCTCAAGACGCATTTGAAATGGCGTGGTTTTGACTTTTACGCTGCGTTTTCCAAGCCAGGAATGCGTGCCAGAAGCCCAGAAATCCTCATGCAAGTAGAAATCGACATATCCTTCTTCTTTTCCAAGTATCTCATTATAAAGGGTAATGTCTACCCCATTTTTTTCATGCGTCTTTTGAATCACGGGAATGAGCGCCGGATTGGCCTCGACGGCATAAACCTTTGTGCAATTGGGATTCTTGGCGGCAAAAGTTGATATAAAGCCACAACCTGCACCAATCTCCAGAATCACTTCGCCAGGCTGTATAAGCGAATTAACCTGACTTGCTTCATGGGATTCATAACTTCCCTTGATGATCGACTCGACGATGGGCCCGGAAAAGAGACTGGGGTCAACGTAAATATCCACGCCCATGTGATTGATATACTGTTCCTGTGAGGATAGTTTATTTGCAGTGTAACTGACCATTTTTTTTAACCTTGAGATAGTTTGGCGATACTTCATTGGACTAAACTAAAGCTTTATATCGGAAACATGTTCAGCCCACACCCAACTCTTGAAAAAGCTTATACCACATTGCCTTGATGCTTGAAGAAGAAAAACGCTTTTCAACATCCTGACGAGCGGCGCACCCGTACTCTTTGCGCAATTCGGCATCCGCCATGAGATCCTCCAATGCCTGGGCAAACAATTCGATGTCGCTTTCGATGAGAAAGCCGTCCACATTATGTTGAACGATTTCCCTGGGCCCGGTCGGGCAATCGAAACTCACCACCGGCAATCCGAATGCTTTGGCTTCGAGCAGGACCATGGGCAGACCTTCGCGGTAAGACGTCATCGCGTAGATGGAGGCCCCCATATAAAAAGGAGTGACATTTCGCCGGGTGGGGAGGATTTCTACCCTGCCTTTGAGTTCTAGGGTGTCGATCAGCCTCATGACATGATCAAAAAATCCCTGGTCGATATGCGAGTTGGATCCACCACTAACGATCTGTACCTTCCAGTCGGGAAAGCGGTCGGCCAGATACTTGAAAGCCCATAGCAGTCGGTCGAACCCCTTGCGATTGATGAAATGACCGATGGTGAGGATGCGCTTGGCGGAAAGATCAGAAGGCGTTTGCGGAAAGAAACTGACCGCGTTGGGAATCACGGCGGTTTTCGGGTTCATCTTCGCATAGTGCTCGGCATCTGCGGCAGTCAGGCTCACCACGGCGTTGCAGCGCGGATACGCAAATTTCCTCGCCCAACGCCAGAAGCCAGTACAATCCTCAAAAGCGATATGCTCACAGGCGATGGTGCGCAGTTTCGGCGTGGCGGCAAGCGGAAGCAAGGAGGCGTAATCGGTCCATACACCTATGGCGATTTCGGTGCCGTCCCTTTGAAATATTTTTCGCAAACGCGAGACGGCCCGCGCGATCCAGACGAATTTCCGCCATGAGCGCCCCTGATCGCCACTCATGCCGAGAAACTCGAGTTTGACCCGGGGATCCAGTTTGAAAAAGGACTGATGGGGGTTGGCGCCACAGATGACGGTCACATCGTGGTCGTGAACCATATCGTTGGCAAGATTCG
>JAQTSI010000340.1 GCA_028711365.1 Methylococcaceae bacterium | reverse complement strand
ATCCGGACGGCTTTGCGTTCGTGGACAAGGGATCAGGCGCGTTCGTCGGTGAGGCTTCCGAGAATGGCAAATTCAAGGTTCCCACCCTGAGAAACGTCGCCGTCACCGGGCCTTACATGCACAACGGCTATTTCAAGACCCTGCGAGGCGTGGTGGCCTTTTATAGCAGCCGCGACATTAAACCCGTCTGCAAGAATAGGTTCACAACGGACACTCAAGCGCTCAAGAGCGGTTGCTGGCCCTCCCCCGAGGTGAGTCAAAACGAGAATCACGCCGAACTGGGAGCGCTTGGACTCACGAGCCAGGAAATCAACGATATTGTTGCCTTCTTGCGTACGCTCACCGATGGTTATCGACCGGAAAGGCCGACCTTACCGAAGTGACGCTTTCAAATCAGGGACGTTCAACTTAACCCAACGCATCAGAGGAGTCTCATGCGCAAGACGACAAACATTTTTTTCCTGATTTTTTTGACCTTTGCGAACCTGGCAAGAGCCACGGTGTATTACAGCAAGGAAGAAGCTTTCGAATTGGCTTTCGGCAAGGGCGCTGAAGTGGAGGCAACGGCAGTTTTTCTCACCGACGAACAGGCGGCGCAGATCGAGCGAGGCGCTCAGGTCAAGCTGGATTCGAAATTGTATAGCCTGCATGTGGGTAAGCGTGGCGGGCAGGTATTGGGCTATGCCGCCATCGAATCGCACAATGTCCGCACCCAGCCGGAGACGGTGATGATCCTGCTGTCTCCGACGGGTGAATTGAACCGGGTGGAAATGCTGGCTTTTCATGAGCCTCCGGAATACCAGCCGCCGGCGCGCTGGTTCGAAAAACTTTACCGCCGTCCCCTGGAGGAATTACGTCCCGGTCAGGGCGTGGACGGCATCAGCGGGGCCACGCTCAGTTCGCGAGCATCCCTGGACGGCATACGCAAGGTCATGGCCATTTACCGGGTGGCGCTTAAAGAGGAGAAAAACCGATGAGATTTTTCGTCACCGGCGAACAGAAACGCCAAACCCTGCTCAATACCATCGTGTTGATGTTCCTGGGCTACATCGTTCTGCTCTGGATCAGCAATGCCATGATGTTCTTCCACAAGATGGGGCTGAATCCCGATGCGGTGGTGGAGTATTACCTGGGTTCGGAGGAGAAATTCACCCAACCCAAGAGTTACCAGAGCCTGCTGGAAGTCACCCATTTCCATTTGTTCGCCATGGGTATGCTGGCGGTGACCCTGACCCATCTGCTGTTGTTTACTCCCCTGGCGATGAATTTGAAAGTATGGTTGACCGGCCTGACTTTTTCCTCCGCCGTGGCCGACGAAATTGCCGGTTGGCTGGTGCGCTTCGTCCATCCTGGCTTCGCCTGGTTCAAGGTCGGGGCTTTCCTCACCTTGGAATTCAGCCTGGGGGCCATGCTGATCCTGGTGAGCGCCTCGCTGGTTTGGCAGCGGCGGGCGCAGCGCACAGGGCCCGAGACATCTTCCGCCGCGGTAGCGGCGGCAGAGGGAATGGGAAAATAATTTCCGGCTTATTGCAAAACTCTTCAATCCGCGGTTTCGGAAAGAAATAAAGAAACAGGGGGCTACCCTGCGTCTTGGCCTTGGAAACCGCCCAGTTCATCGTCCGAAAATACACCTCCAGCGACATGAGGCATAAAGCTCTCGCCCTCATCGACTATATCGACGCGTGCCAGTGGCGATTGGTTGAATTCGAGGCTGAGGCGAGGCCCCCCACACCCAGCGCACGGTAGGAAGGCCTAGTACCCACGCCGCGAAATAGAGTGGATAATAAGCGTTTTTTATTCCCTTCTCGCTCTAAAAATAGCCACTATGATATGCATGAAATTACTGCTTTATCAATAAGTTATGTCACTTCATGGTGACTTTTCTTTGGAGCAAGAAGGGAATAGTAGCCCTCGACTTTCGGCGGAACCCCATTGCGCATCGTGATGCCGGAGGGCGATCCGTGGTTCATCGCGGCGGAGGTGTGCGGGGTTGGGGCTTTCCAACTCGCGAATGACGTTGTGGGTTGACAGTTGCCTGTCTATTCTGTAGTTTTACTATAGTAAAATAATTCGAGTGACGCATATGTTAAGCGCATCCCTTCGCCGCTCAGGCGGTTCGTTGATCGTTACCATTCCCCAGTCCTATATCGAACAAAATCACCTAGAAGCTGGCGCAAAGCTCGTTATGGAAATCGCGGGCGCGGAATTGCGGCTTAAGCCAGCCCGTCTCCGTCGAAGCCTTGCAGAGTTGCTAGCGGCCACGCCGGAAGGTCTGCACCGAGCGGAAGGTTGGGATGAGATGCCGACGGTCGGAGAGGAATGGTGACGCTGGATCGAGGGGATATCCTCCATCTTCAGTTCGACCCGGCCAGTGGGCGAGAAATGAAAGGAAATCACTTTTGCCTAGTGGTATCGCCGAAGGCATTCAACCAACGTTTTAAGCTGGTCATGGTCTGCCCGATTTCAGGCGGTGTCGCATCATCCGCTAGGGACACAGGCTTTTTGGTACCGCTATTAGGGGCTGGCTTGAAGACTGACGGCAGCGTACATGCCCACCAAATCAAGTCGCTTGATTGGGCTATCCGCAAGGCCAGCCATGTCGAGCGCGCACCGCCGCACATCGTTAGCCAGGTTCTTGAATGCCTGGTTTCTGTTCTGGAGGAGTGAATTCGAGAAGCAGACGCGAGCGTGGCGGAACCCACTAGCCTTATCGGGAGGGGGCAGACTGCCCCACTGGTCCCTGGACGGCCCCTGCCGGTCTACCTCGGCGAGATCAGCGGGCGAACCTGCCTCGTGGTCGACTCGCGGGATCTGATCGGTTGCGCACGGATTGGCGTTTCGCTTCCTGCCCTGCCACCCGCCCCAGCCGTTAGTTAACGGGGTAAGTGAACGATTGTCATCAAGTCGCTCGTATTCTGATCTTTCATGATAATTTTTGATAAATATCAGATGTTTGATATTTATTTGATCCCACTGGCAATGGAATGTTGCGTTTTACTGCACTTTGCCCTAGTTTTCCCGAGCAAGACAGCCAGGAGGATGAATTCATGGCCAACATCGAAAAAAATATTGGACAGTGAAATCACCTAGGCAAAGAGAGCGTCGGGATCAAGCAATAGCATTGTGCCATACCTCGCCATAAATGATGCAAGCTTGGCCGAAATTATCAAAACATCGGAGCATAAGACTTTGCAAAGGGTGAAGCGATATGCCCATCTATCCGACGCTTACACAATGTAGTCTAAAGGATGAATAGCTTTGGATAAACCCAATTAACAAATTTTGGGTGCTAGGATGGATTGCAGCCATCCTAGCACCCTAGCCACACACCGAAAAGAGGTTCGATTTATGGTTGATAAGAATTTACCAGCTTCGCAGCACTATAGCCAATTACAAAATGATTACAAGTTAGGACGAGATTGGGTTTATCTAGCAGAGTTTGTTTGGAGATTAGAGTGGGGAGATAAAGTTTATGATGGAGGATATGGCCTCTTTTGTCTGTTGGTCAAAGCGGGCTTGCCAATATTTGACGCTTATAAAAGGGTTGATTCCAATGAAATCATGGCACGCGCAATGGAAGCATATAAAAAGGAAGTTGACGCTATATTCGCACCGGATAATCAAGATTTCCTTGATTATCATAAGGATAAGGATTGTTGGGCGGATTGGTTATCGGATGACACACGCCGATATGTCATTCGAAGGAAGGACGCCGCAAGAGTCTATTTTTTATTAGGGAGGGATGAGTTCCCTTGGGTCAACGCGGAAAATAAGCCTGTTTTATTGGCCGTTGTCGATTATCTGCCGGCACAACCTTTAATGGTGTTTCAAAACCTGATTACAGCTATTCATGGCGTCTTTAGTCATTTAAAAATATTAATGAAGCGAACAAAATTTTTACGGCCATCGAGATATCCTAACATCCAATCCATGCTAGGTGATGCGGATACAACCGTGGAGACTGATTATCGCCGCCGAATGGCCGAAATGGGCTCGAAACATTAAACTCGATCTTCAAGTTTTCCCTGCTTGACGGGATGGGCGAAAATAGGCGTTTTTGCGTGAAGAGGGGACGCCGCCATAGCCTTTTTGGACGAGGCTTCCCGGTTGTGCGGCCACGTTCAGGCAATCAGCCAGTTACGGAGCAGCCAGACGATCCGCTTCCGCGGATGGGACAGGTCCTTGGCGGACTATTTCCGCGTATCCTGGCGTACCCCAGCGTATTCGGGTACGCTGCGGCGAGGAAATCGAGGCGGTCGTCGGCAGCACCCGCCTGCAAGTCTGCGCGCACGGCAAGCAGCGTTTCGTCATCGCGTTGAAATATCCGGGCGAGACGGACTACCGGTTTCTGGTCGCCACCGATTTTGGTGTGCCCTGTTGTTCGCAACCTTTGCCGCGCCGGTCGACGCCGCCTGGTTTTCGATTCGTCCCTGTGGAAGGATAACGACGGCAATTGCTGCCCTACCGGCGGCTCGGTCCATGTGAAGCTGGGGTTGGAAGGAACCAAGCTGGTCCCCCGCTCCCTGCATGCTGGCAAGTGATCATGGGAGAAGAGTGCTTGCAGCCACTGCTGCTCATCCCAAAGGACGTGAATGACTCGTTCTGCGCGGGTTAAAGCCATCTGGCATGGGAAAATCGCGCTGTGGGCTATGGTTCGGGATAGTGTCTGCTGACTCCTTAGCCGAAG
>JAQTSI010000046.1 GCA_028711365.1 Methylococcaceae bacterium | reverse complement strand
AACACGCTGCTGGCCCTCGTCGTGGTGTATGCCCTGATCGCCATCCCCTTTCGTTCCTATCTCCTGCCTTTCGTTTTCTTGCTGGCGGCACCGGTGGCCTGGAGCGGCGCCGTCGTCGCTCATTGGGCGATGGGGCTACCGCTGTCGATGGAATCATTGGTCGGCATGATCGCGGCCAGCGGCGTCGTGGTAAACGACAGCCTGGTTCTGCTCGATTACGTCAGGCAAAGGGAGGATTCCGAAGAGGGTGCCGAAAGCCTACTCAAGGACGCCTGCAGCGTGCGCTTCCGTCCGATTCTGCTGGCTTTCCTGACCAATTTCGCCGGCTTTTTCCCGACCCTGATGGAAACCAGCGCGCAGGCGCAGTTTCTCGTGCCCATGACCTTGTCATTGGCGGCCGGCCTGTTATTTGGCATGGGCGCTTGTCTCTTCCTGACCCCGACTGGCTATGCGGTACTGGAGGATGTCCACAACCTGCTTCATCGCGTGCGCCGGCTGCGCATCGCCCGACAAGAGGCCTAAACCATGAGCAAGAACATTCGACCCAAAGGCAGGGTCGGCAGATTCGTACGGCGTACGGTCTTGGTGCTTTCGGCATTGTCTGCCCTGGCCGCAGGCGGCATTTATCTGCTCCTTCGGGCTTCGCTGCCGACGCCGGAGGGTCGCTTCACCTTGACCGGGCTTTCCGCCCCGGTCAAGGTGGAGACCGATGCACAGGGCGTTCCTGCAATCTCGGCCCAAAGCCGCGAGGATGCTTTTCTGGCCTTGGGCTTCGTGACCGCGCGCGATCGTTTGTTTCAGATGGATCTGCTGCGCCGGCAAGCCGCAGGCCGCTTGGCCGAGATCCTCGGGCCCAGCCTCATCTCGACCGACCGTCTACAACGGGTCGCGGGTTTCGAGCAGGTCGCCCATGCCGCGCGACAGCGCCTGCCTCATGACCAGCAGGCGGTGCTGCAAGC
Organism: Methylococcaceae bacterium; assembly: GCA_028711365.1. Taxonomy (GTDB): domain Bacteria; phylum Pseudomonadota; class Gammaproteobacteria; order Methylococcales; family Methylococcaceae; genus Methylumidiphilus. The sequence goes on along the minus strand of JAQTSI010000046.1, from coordinate 19,151 downwards.
CTTCACGGACGGCGTCAACCAGGCCTTGGCTGGGCAGTCCATTCTGCCTTTCGAATTTCTCTTGCTAGGCTATAAACCCGAGCCATGGCGGGCGGAAGACAGTTTGCTGGTGGTGCTGGGGATGGAAGAAAACCTGGGCTGGACGGGAGAGAGCGAGCACATGGCCTCGGTGATGGAAGCCGCGCTGCCGGCTTCCGTCTATGCTTTTTTTTCACCCACGCTGGATCATTATACCGACCGGCTGTTGAACGGCCCGCTTTCCCGCATGGCTTCGCCTGCGATCCCGGGCAAGGAACTCGCCGCCTTGCTGGGCCAAGCCCCGGCCGAGGAACGCCGCGCCGAAGGGATCCTGGATACCCCATTGCCGAAAGGCTCGAACGGCTGGGTGGTGGGGCGCTCAAAAACCTGGGATGGGCGGGCGATCCTCGCCAATGACATGCATCTGGCACTGCGGGTCCCGAATATCTGGTACCAGGCCGAAATCCGTTATGGGGACGTGACGGTACGCGGGGTCACTCTGCCCGGCGTACCCCTGGTGGTCGCAGGCTCCAATGGCAAAGTTGCCTGGGGTTTCACCAATATCGAGGGCGATTTCGTCGATCTGGTGAGTCTGGAGACCGATCCCGGCGATCCCGGTCGCTACCGCACCCCGCAAGGTTTTGTGCCCTTCGGCGAACGCCTGGAAATCCTGCATGTGCGGGGCGGAGCCGACCAAACCCTCAAGGTATTGACCACCCTCTGGGGACCGGTGATGCCTGATCCCCTGCTGGGCCGACAGGTGGCGGTGCGCTGGACGGCCCTGGACCCGGAGGCAACCGATCTCACGCTCATGGATCTGGACCAGGTGTCGGATGTCCATGCGGCGCAGGCTCTGTTCAACCGGGCCGGCGGCCCGCCCTTGAACGCCCTGGCCGCCGACAGTCAGGGCAACATCGGCTGGACCTACAGCGGCAAGATCCCCTTGCGCTTTGGTTTCGATGGTTCGGTCAGCCGCTCCTGGGCGGACGGTACGCGGGGCTGGAAAGGCTATATCCCGCCGCAAGAGCTGCCGCGGGTGGTGAATCCGCCTTCCGGCTTCATCGCCAACGCCAACCAACGCATGCTCGGCAAGGACTATCCCTATGTCATCGGCCACGATTTCGACCATGGCCACCGCGCTCACCGCATCTCCGAGCGGCTCGCCGAAACGGGCAAGATGACCGAACGCGACATGTTCGCTTTACAATTGGACACCCGGGCGGAGTTCTACCGCTATTATCAACGGCTTGCCTTGTCGCTACCAGGGCAGGGGAACGATGCAGAGCAAGATGCCAGGCTCGCCCTGGAGGCCTGGGACGGCGCGGCCGAACGGGAATCGGAAGGCTTCGCCTTGCTGGTGGAGTTCCGTCGGCTACTGCTGGAAGAAATCGTCGCTCCCTACATGGCGCCCTGCCGAACCTTGGACTCCAAATTCCGGCTTCATCGGGCGGCCATCGACGAACCCTTGCAACAGATCCTGAACGCCAGGCTGCCGGAATTGCTGCCGCATCGGGAACGCTACCGGGACTGGGATACGTTTCTGCACGAGCTGCTGATGCAAGCGCAGCATAACGTTTCGGCCCACCACAAATCACCGGAGCGACTGGTCTGGGGCGAGGTCAACCGCGTCGCCATCGCCCATCCTTTCTCATCTGCGCTGCCATGGCTGAAAGCCTGGCTGGACATGCCAGCCGAGCCGGTGTCGGGATGCCCCGAGTGTGTGCGGGCCTATTCCGCCAGCCATGGGGCCAGCGAGCGACTGGTGGTTTCCCCCGGCCACGAGAGCGGCGGTTTTCTTCATATGCCGGGCGGCCAATCCGGCCATCCACTCTCACCGCATTACCGCAGCCAGCACGGCGCCTGGGTGGAAGGAAAAGTCTTGCCATTCGCCACCGGACGGCCCTTCCATAGGCTTGAACTGCTACCGCCTGGGCAAGCTGGCACAGGGGAGGAAAGCTGATCCCGTTGTTACCATGGAAGCTTATGACCACCACTTCGGATATCAATCATTTAAATCCATGGCTTGGGTAAGCATTTTCCAGGCACGAAGGCTGGCCCGGAGGGTAAATATTCTCCATTTTTCAGGGCAATAGTTCACTGGATGGAAAGCGCTTTTCCGGTATCGTCTCCCTTCAGGGCTTCGGGAAATGGGAGATTTGGAAAGCGTGAGGTCTCGTTCGGCGGTGCTTCTTGCCGGGATAGAGGTGCATATGAGAGCCGAATACCTATCGGTTAAGTGCAAGCCCATCGTTCAGGAGGGCGGACCCGGTTGCCAAGGTTGGCGAAATTTTCGCAAATCCTCGGCAGGGATACCCGAAAGTCCCTGCCGGTATGGCGGCTTAACTTGACGGCATGGGGTGATACCCGTCCTCCGTTCAGGAATACGCCTCGGGGTGATGGAACACCCGGAATTTGATCACTTTTTACAGAACAACCCCCATCGGAGATACCTCATGAGCCACAACTTTGCCGAAATGAAAATCGAGATTCCCGCAATCGGGCCCTACCCAAATCCCGCGCAACCGGGGCGCGAGGTCAAACCCATGGGCAATGCCTATTACCTGGACCGGCAGAGCGGGTATGAATCCAATGCGCGCAGTTATCCACGCCGACTGCCCATCGCCATACGCCGGGCCGAAGGGATCTATGTGGAGGACACCGATGGCCGACGCTATATCGACTGTCTGGCCGGTGCCGGGGCGTTGACGTTAGGCCATTCCCATCCGACCGTCGTCGATGCCGTTCAGCGTGCGATCAGCGGAGGAATACCCTGGCAAACCCTGGATCTGACCACGCCGATCAAGGATGCTTTCGTGCATGAGCTTTTCGATAGCCTGCCGCAGGAATTCGCTTCCTCCGCCCGTATTCAATTCTGCGGACCATCCGGGGCCGACGCCATCGAGGCGGCGCTAAAGCTGGTCAAGACCGCCACCGGCCGGCGTTCGATTCTGGCCTTTCACGGGGCTTATCACGGCATGACTCACGGCGCGCTGGGGCTGACCGGCGAAACCGGACCCAAACTGGCGGTGTCGGGGCTCATGGCCGAGGTGCACTTCCTGCCCTATCCTTACCCCTATCGCTGTCCTTTCAATCTCGGCGGCGAAGCGACCTGGCAAGCTTCCATCGCTTATATCGAATGGCTTTTGAATGACACCAACAGCGGCATAGCCCCGCCTGCCGGCTTGATCCTGGAAGCCGTCCAGGGAGAAGGGGGGGTCATCCCGGCCCCGGATCAATGGCTGCGGGAGATTCGCCGCATCACCTCCGAACGGGGGATTCCCTTGATCCTCGACGAGGTGCAAACCGGAGTGGGACGCACCGGGAAGATGTATGCCTTCGAACATGCGGGCATCCTGCCCGACGTTCTGGTGCTGTCGAAAGCAGTGGGCGGAGGATTGCCGCTCAGCGCGCTGGTCTACCACGAAGATCTGGACCGCTGGCAGCCCGGCGCTCATGCCGGAACGTTCCGTGGCAATCAACTGGCCATGGCCACTGGCGCCGCCACCCTGCGCTTCGTCAAGGAACAGAAGCTCGATCGTCATGCGCAGACCATGGGCGAGCGCTTGTCGGCTCATCTGCGCCGCATTCAGAAGAACTCGCCCCATCTGGGCGATGTCCGTGGCCGGGGGCTGATGATCGGCGCCGAGATCGTCGATGCCCGGGCCGAGGCCGATCGTCTAGGCGCCCGCCCGCCTTGCCGCGAACTGGCGCGCCGGATTCAAAAGGGTTGCCTGGAGCGGGGTTTGATCATCGAACTGGGCGGACGCCAGGGCAGCGTGGCGCGTTTCCTCTCGCCCTTGATCGTGACCGAGGAAGACATCGATCGGATCGCAGCGATCTTCGAGGAAGCGGTGGAGGCGGCTTAACCCGGTTTATGCCTAGATTTCTCCTGAGATTCCGCCACATCGGCTCAAGCCTGGTCGGTCCGGAAAATTCGCGCATGACGAGCCAGCGCTTCTCCTCGAAAGCGCACCGTCACCGACTATGCCTGAGCCTCGTCCTGGGTTGCTGCTTATTGCCGGGATGCGAATCGCCGCCTGCGCGTCATCCGGCGTTTTCCGAAGTCGCCGTACCGAATCGATGGACGCCCACGGCCGGCCAGAAAATGGAGACCATCGACCATTGGGTGGATGGCTTTGCCGATCCGGCCTTGAGCGCCTTGATACGCGAAGGCTTGGCCGTCAATTTCGATTTGAAGGCGGCCGCGGCCCGGGTCGATGCGACTCGGGAACAAGCCCGCATCGATGGGGCCGGACGTTGGCCGCAACTGTCCCTCTCACCTTCTTACCAACGCGCCCAAGTACGCGGTGCCGGTTTCGGCTCGACCGAAAGCGGCGCTTTCGAGCTCCTGTTCAATCTGAACTGGGAACTGGACGTATGGGGCCGGATACATGCCTTCCAACAGGCGGCCATTGGCGAAGCCGATGCGACGGCGGCCGATTTTCATGCCGCGCGTCTGTCCTTGGCGGCTCGGACGGCACAGAGCTATTTCGATCTGGCCGAGGCGAAACTCCAGGCCGAGGTCGCCGAGCAATCGACCCAAGACCGCCGCATCCTCGTCGATCTGGTGCGCGGACGTTTCGCCCGCGGTCTGACTCATGGCCTGGATCTGCGCCTGGCGCTCACCGACCTGGCCAGCGCCGAGGCGCAACTGGCTCGAGCACGCAACCAGGTCCAACTGGTCGCCCGCCGGCTGGAAGTATTGTTGGGCCGTTATCCGGGCGACCACCTGACCACTTCTGCGAATTTACCGGAACCGCCCTCCTCCATTGCCGCCGGTCTGCCTTCGGAACTGCTGGAGCGGCGCCCCGATCTGGTCGCCGCCTTCACGCGTCTGCGCGCCGCCGATTTCCGGGTGGAGAGCGCGAACAAAGCGCTGCTGCCGCGCATCACCCTGACCGCCGGCGGTGGTGGCCGCAGCCCGGCATTGACCGAATTGGTCGACCCCCGCGCCGCTGCCTGGAACCTGGCGCTGGGTCTGCTCCAACCGCTGTTCACCGGCGGACGACTCACCGGTGAGATCCGCCTGAATCAAGCGCGGACGGAGGAAGCGCTCAATCTTTACAAGCAAACGGCGCTCAACGCCTTTCGCGAAGTGGAGCAGGCGTTGGCCGCCGAGGAATGGCTAAGGCAACAGGAAAAAGCTTTAAGGGAAGCCGTCGAACAAACCGAAGCGAGTCGTAAGCTGGCGGTATATTCCTATCAGCACGGCTTCATCGAAATCCTCACCCTGCTGGACAGCTACCGCAGCACACTGAACGCCCAAAGCGCACACCTCTCCGTCAAACGACAATTGCTCAGCAACCGGATCGATCTGTATTTGGCCTTGGGAGGCGATGTTTGAACCTTAGGAAAAACCATGCTGAAAATCGTCCTTCCCCTCGTCATCCTGTTGACCGGCATCAGCGGCGCCTGGGCGCTCATCGCCCATAAGCCGCCACTGCAAGCCCAAGCCCGACAGAACGAGCCCCCGCTGGTCCAAGTCGTCCGGGTCGAACCGCAGACACTCCGCCTCAGCGTCCACTCCCAGGGCGTGGTCACCCCGCGCACCGAAATCGACCTGGTGCCGGAAGTGGCCGGTCAGGTGGTCAAACTCCATCCCAGCCTCGTCGCCGGCGGCTTTTTCGAAGCCGGCGAGGTATTGGTGGCGATCGATCCGCGCGATTACGACTATGCCATCGCCGAAACCCTGGCGCGGATCGCCGAAGCCAGACGTCAAGTCGCGATGGAGGAAGCGCAGGCGGAGCAGGCGAGAAGCGAGTGGAAAGCGCTGGGCGAGGGTCGGCCGACACCGCTGATGCTGCGCGAACCGCAACTGGCGGAGGCCCGCGCCAGACTACAGGCGGCGGAAGCCGACCTGGCCAAGGCCCGTGTGCAACGCAGCCGCTGCGAATGGCGCGCGCCATTCGCCGGGCGAGTGCGGGACAAACACATCGGTCTCGGCCAGTATGTTCAGCCGGGCAACAAGCTCGCCCGCCTCTACTCCAACGATGTCGCCGAAGTGCGCCTGCCCTTGGCGGCCGAGCAACTCGCCTATGTCGACCTGCCGCTGGACCATGGCAACGCACGTCGCGAAGCCGGTCCCAAGGTGATATTGAGCGCCGAATTCGCCGGATCGTCCCGCCGCTGGGAAGGCCGCATCGTGCGCACCGAGAGCACCCTGGACGAAGCCACCGGGCTGCTTCATGCCGTGGCCGAGGTGCGCGATCCCTACACCCGAAAGGATGGCCAGCCACCGCTCATGGTCGGCTTGTTCGTGCAAGCGGAGATCGAAGGCCAGGAGCAGTCGGGCCTTTATGTCCTGCCACAGGGGGCGCTGAATGCCGCCCAGGAAGTGTTGTGGGTCGATGCGGAAGATCGTCTTCATATCCGCCGCCTGGCCGTTTTGCGTAACGAGCCCGATCGCATCCTGGTGAAAGAGGGCCTGAGTGCGGGCGATCGGGTGGTCGTCTCCGGCATCCAGGTGCCGGTGGAAGGAATGAAGCTAAGGATTGATGAAGCTTCGCCTACCTCTGTAACCAGGACCCCATGAGTTCATGCCCAGAGCCTCAAAGCCCGGTGGAGAGGGCGATGGCTTGTAAGACGCGCCATGAATATGTCCTGGTAGGCGAGTCGATGGCGTCCTTTCGACGGTCTCGCAATCCCCTCATCCTCTCCACCGTTGCATCACTTTGAATCTCACCCCTGCCTGGTTTGCCGAGTGGCCAAACCCATCGGGCTTGTTGAGAGATTTCTTGATGGCATTGACGGGGGAGTAAGGGAGCCGGAATCCAAAGCCTAAGGGCTAGTCTGCGGACATCCATGGTGGGTATTGCACATGCCAGTCAAGGTTTTGGCGAAGCACATGAAGGTATTACCATCGTCATAACCTTGAAATTCCCTGCTGCCAAAATAATTCCATGCCTAATCGAGGTATTATGGAAGCTGGCAAAGCAATTGGCTGGTCCGATGAAGGTGTTGAGACTTTCATTCAAGGCGCTGGCAGCGCCAATCAAACTCTATCATTGCCAGTTTAGGTTCCGACAATGCCAGTGAAGGTTCTGGAATTACCAATCAAGGTTCTGGCTGTGCGAATCAAGGTTCTGGCTTAACCAATGAAGGCGCCAGACCCGTCAATTGCAATATTGGCTTTCCCGATCGAGGTATTGTACCTTGCGATAGCTGCCCTGTATCTTGCCGTATCCTGACGGCGGGCGCCACCCAAACGGCTGGGTGTCCCAGACTATCGGCCGAGCCTGCCCGATGTCCCATTGACTCACCGAAGGAAACGATCAGCAGGCCCAATCAAGCCTGTTTCCCTGCCAGTGGAGCTAATCCCATGGGCTGTCTCACCCATTGCCGTGCCAGGCTTCCCATCCGCGACCCCACGCTGAAAATTACCAACGACGAGATCGCCGCTATCTGGGCGGGCACCCATTTTTATAGCTGGATTCTCGATGCTCTCACCCCCGACATCCAGCAGGACACACTGAATCCCAGCATTGACAAGGACATCATTGCCACTGGCACAGGGACCGAGTCGATGCCCACTCACGTCATGTTCGACCCGCCTCCCGCCACGCACCCAGTGTCCCCACAGCTTATAGGGATGTTCGAAGGCCAGGCCATCCCTGGAGCCTAGGTTCCAGCGATCCTTGCCGAAACGACGAACGTCAATTTCGGGACGTTATTTGGGGCCAAATCCTAATCTTCCTCGAGCGCCGAGAAACTCCCGGCCAGAAAATCGATCAGCGCCCTTACGGCAGGCAGCAGGCCTCGCCGGGAGGGGAATACGGCATGAATGATCTCCCGTCGCGGCGCCCAATCGGGCACAATGCTAATCAACGAGCCGATGGCCAATTGATCGCGCACCATCATCACCGGTAACTGCACGATGCCGACGCCGGCGAGTGCGGCGTTACGCAAAGCGATCATGTCGCCGGTGACATAGCGCGGACTATGATGGACCGCGGCCTGAGCCCCACCGGGCCCAAACAGGTTCCAGATGTGCTCTTGCTGCGGACTGCCCAGCCCCAGGCTGGGCCAATCCGCCAGATCCGCGGGTGTCTGAGGAACTCCATAAAGACCAACCAGGGCAGGACTGGCAACCAGACATTGGCTGCGCTCGGCCAGCATGCGCATGACCAGGTCGCTGTCCTGAAGCGGGGGGGGCCGCACCCGGATGGCGATATCGATGGCCTCTCCCACCGGGTCGACCCGGCGATTGGTGGCTTCCAGGTGCACCGTCACATGAGGATGGTTGACCATGAACTCCGCCAACATCATGCCGACATGGGCATGCAGCAAGGCGATCGGACAGGTGACGCGAACGATGCCATGCGGCTCCGCCCGCGTCACCTCGATAGCCTCTTGGGCCGCTTCGGCCTCCACCAGCATGGCCTTGCAGTGCTCGTAGTAGGTGCGCCCGATTTCGGTCGCGGCGAAGCGGCGCGTCGAACGCTGGATCAGGCGCACCCCCAGCCGTTCTTCCAGCAGGGCGATGCGGCGGCTGAGTTTCGATTTCGGCATGCCCAACGCCCGGCCTGCCGGGGCGAAACCACCGTGATCCACCACTTGGACATAGTAGTAGAGATCGTTCAGATCTTGCATGGCATCTTTCGTCGTTCGCTAAATGGAACGGTGAATCGCGAAATAACAGACTATACCCATCGGCGTCTCAAAACTATGCTTTCTCCAACGGCGCAATGAAAACCACACCAATCAGGAGATCGACATGAAAAAAGTTCTCGGCGTCTATAGCGCTCCCCACTCCCACTGGGTAGGCGACGGCTTCCCGGTGCGCTCCCTGTTTACCTACCAGAGCCACGGCACGCAGCTCAGCCCCTTCCTGTTGCTCGACTATGCGGGCCCCACCGACTTCACGCCCGCCGATCAGCCTCGGGGGGTCGGCCAACATCCGCATCGCGGCTTCGAGACCGTCACCATCGTCTACCAGGGTGAAGTCGCCCACCGCGACTCGACGGGACGAGGCGGCGTCATCGGCCCCGGCGACGTGCAATGGATGACGGCGGGCTCAGGGATTCTCCACGAGGAATTCCACTCCCCGGCGTTCACCCAATCGGGCGGCACTCTGGAAATGGTGCAGCTTTGGGTGAACCTGCCGGCCAAATACAAGATGAGCGCACCGGGCTACCAGGCCATCCTGGCCCGGGACATCCCGTCCGTGAGCCTGCCTGATGGCGCCGGAACGCTGCGTGTGATCGCGGGTGAGTTTGGCGGCCATGCCGGCCCGGCCCGGACCTTCTCACCCCTGTTAATCTGGGAAATGAAGCTGGCACAAGGCGGCAGCGAATTGACGCTCATCGAAGGATGGAACGCGGCGCTGATCGTCCTGCACGGTACCGTCTCGGTGAACGGCGGCACGATCGCCCACGAGGCGCAGAGGGTCATGCTGGATAGCGCCGGTCTAAGCCTTTCTGTCGAAACCAGCAATGACGCCGTAGTGCTGCTGTTGAGCGGCGAGCCGATCGCCGAACCCATCGTGGGTTACGGCCCCTTCGTGATGAACAGCCGGCAGGAAATCACGCAGGCCATAGCCGACTTCAACAGCGGCCGTTTCGGCCAGATGGCGAGTTAGTTTCCGTCCAGCCGCCTGCGGGCGGGCGGACATTCACCGGTGCTTAGGCGCCATTCAATCTTAGCGAAGGAATCTTCATCATGAGCAAACCCTACATACGCCTCGACAAAGACAACGCCGCCGTTCTGCTGGTCGATCATCAGACCGGTCTGCTGTCGCTCGTGCGGGACATCGAACCCGACAAGTTCAAAAACAACGTCCTGGCCCTGGCCAATCTGGCGAAATATTTCAAGCTGCCGACCCTCCTCACCACCAGTTTCGAGGCCGGCCCCAATGGCCCCATCGTGCCCGAGCTGAAGGAAATCTTCCCCGATGCACCGTATATCGCCCGGCCGGGCCAGATCAACGCCTGGGACAACGAGGATTTCGTCAAGGCGATCAAGTCCACGGGCAAGAAACAACTGATCATCGCCGGTGTGGTCACCGAGGTCTGCGTGGCTTTCCCGGCCTTATCCGCCCTGGAGGAAGGCTACGAAGTCTTCGTGGTGACCGATGCCTCCGGCACCTTCAACGAAATCACTCGGCATTCCGCCTGGGATCGCATGTCGGCGGCTGGCGCCCAATTGATGACATGGTTCGCTGTCGCCTGTGAGTTGCACCGTGACTGGCGCAACGACATCGAAGGTCTGGGCGCGTTGTTCTCCAACCACATCCCCGACTATCGGAATTTGATCACGAGCTACACCACCCTGAAGGCGGCAAAGTAAGCCCCCTCCCGTCCGCTGAGGCGGACGGGAAACTTTCCTGATCGCCATTGCGGCTTTTTCCCGTATCAAGCCCGGCTGACGCCTACTATGGCGCCTGGTTTCATTGCTATCGATGCCGGCGGAAGTAAAGCGATTTTGGATTTCCCTCACCCTCTCCCGAAGGGCGAGGGGTGTCGCTTTCCTTCCGCGGCTATCTGGAATCGGGTGTGTCCCGCTTGGGAAGCGCCTTCAATAAGTCGCTATGGGTAAACGGTTTCGCCAGGAACCCGCATATCACCCCTTCATCGATCGCTTGCCGAATGACCGGGTCATCGTGGTAATGATAACCGGAAACCAGTACCGCCCGTACCTGGTCAGGCGCAATCGCCCGAGCTCGCCGCACCACATCCAGGCCATCCATATCGGGCAGCTTGGCATCCATGAACACGAACCCGAAAGTCCTATTGGCTAGCTGGTAGCAGGCTTCTTCGCCACTGAGCACGGTCACCACTTCATAGCCTTGTGATTTCAGGATACTTTCCATGGCCCAGCACATGTCGGGTTCATCATCCACGACGAGAATGGGCGCATTCATGGTTCAAAGCAAAGGCAGTCGAACGGTCAAGGTGGTGCCCTCGCCAGGCGTGCTCTGGGCGTGAATGGCGCCTAAATGTTGTTGGACGATGGAATAACAGATTGACAGTCCCAAGCCCGTTCCCTTGCCAACCGGTGACGAGGTATGGAATGGATCGAATATTTTATCCAGATCTGACTCCTGAATCCCCACTCCCGTGTCGGAAATACGCACCGCCACCTCGGCCTCGAATATCTCCTCGATAATACTCAACAACCCCCCTTCCGGCATGGCATTGATGGCGTTGAGGAAAATATTCATGAATACTTGCTGCAACAGGCCGGATACCCCTCGAACGAGTACAGGCTTTTTTTCCAGATCCAATTGTATCTTGATTTGTTGAACCTTGGCTTGATTGGCGATCAATTCAAGCGTATCCCTGATTACCGCACTTAAATCGACCTGAGACATTTCGGTATCGGGAGAAGGCCTGGCGAATCGAAGCAGGTTTTCGATGATGGCGGAAGCCTTCTGGATACCGGACTGAATCTTTCTCGAACAGTCTTCCCTAAAATCCGCCGGTATATCCTCCATCAAAAGAAACTCGGCAGCGGAATAACAAACTGCAAGCGGATTGCGTATTTCATGGGCGATGCCTCCCGCCATCACCCCCAAGGCGGCAAGCTTCTGCGATTGGCGCAACTGATTTTCCAGCTTGCGCCGTTCGGCAATGTCGCGTCCCACCACCACCGCACCTACGGTTTGCCCATAATCGTCCTTCATGGGAGAAAAAACCCAGGAAACCAGAATATTATCCTTATTGCTCGTCAATAGAGGAAACTCCGTGGTATGCGAATCGTTGCCAGATTTCATGCGCATGAATACCGTGCTCACGGTCTGTTGTTCGTTGGCGCCGCAGAAATGAAAGAAATATTGGCCACGCACTTCGTGCGCCGTCAGGCCGGAAAGCTTTTCCGCAGCAGAATTCCAGGTCAAAATGCGGCCTTCTGTGTCGGTTGAGAGCACGATGTCGCTGGCGCTATCCACCACCGAAGCCAAATGCCGTTCGACCCTGCGCACTTCTTCCGACAGACGAACCTGCTCGGTGACATCCTCCATCAACAGCATGACTTGATTGCTAGGGATGGGAAGTATCGAATAATAGTAAATTCTGATAGGAACGCCGGGGGCGCGATAAGTCATCCGCTGCCCCTTCACCGATGTGCCGCTACGAAAGACCTCGCGAATTCGCCGTTCGATATCCGTATTTTCCAGAATGATGGTGGGAAACACTTCCGCCAGAGGTCGTCCGACGGTCTTGGCTTCTCCGCGCTGGCTTTTCAGCAGAAAATTCCGGTTGACGGAGACGATATGCAGTTTTTCGTCCACCATCAAGACCGAAGAAGGTATGGCATCCAATAACATGCCGTAGAGAAGTTCGAATCGGTTTGCGGATAAATCGTGATCTGACATGTGCAGCGGCCCCGAGTTCATGACACTGGCATCGGTGAGCTTGAAGTATAGTTTTTTTCACGCATCTATCGACCCTGACTTTCACGCCCTCCTGACGTCGCTTTTTCGGTCGGTCATCTGTCAACGGACCTCTTTATCTGTCATCCTCCTCATCGTCCCGATAGGGCTTCGGTTTGACCGAATCAGGGATATTCGGCCTTTTGGCCGTCCGCAACAGCACCATGGCATTCCCCACCACGACCACCAGCAATAACATGAACCAGAAAAATTCCATGCGCCTCTCTCTTCAAAAAAACACCTCAAGGCAATAGCATACGCATTCGTCCATAGGAAAATCACCATGCACGACTCAATCACCCGGCCATTGGAACACTTCAATCGGATGCCGAACACCCTCGACTGGGGAGCGATTCCCGCTTCAATGATCGGAGCCACCTAATGAATCAATCGATCTGGCACATCGGCCAGTTGCTCAACTCGGTGCAAAGCACCTTCGTCGGCCTGCTGCGGATTTGGTCCATTCCCATCGTGCTGATGCTCAGTGTGGCCTCAGGTTACACCACCTACTACGGCATGTCCTATTTCATCACCGACTGGATCGCCTTGATCGTCACCGTGGCGGTGCAATCCATCGTCGTCATCGCCACTTTGGAATTGGCCAGCATCCATTGGAAAGCCAATTTGCCACGCTACCTGAGCACCGTGATATCCCTGCTCATCGCCGTGGCGGTATCGATTTCTTTCTCCTATTTCAAGTTCTACGAATTCTCCCAGCACGACAACATCCTCATCGACCGCCATCAGAAATTCGAGGAAGATATAGGCCACTACCTCGACGCCATCGCGAAAGCCAAAGGCGACATGGTGGCGAAACAGAAGCAACGCGCGGAAGCGGCGGCCCGCGAAGCCAATCAGGCCTATTTGGGTATTCATCCCGACATGGTGGCGAACAAGGATTACCGCCAACAGGCAGGCAAGGTGGGCAAGGGGCCTTTCTGGAGCCTTTACAACGAAGCGCAGAAGCTCGAACAGGCCCAAATGGAAAAACTGGCCAAGGATATCACCACTCTTGACCAGCAAATGTCCGACCTGCGCGCCAGTCTGAAAGAATTTTCCTTCCACATGACCGAAGCTGCCGCTTATGAAAAAGTGGTGCTGCACTTTAATACGCTGCAGAGCCAGGTCGAGAATATCGCCGCCAATTATGGGGTAGCACCGGTCAAGGCGCCGGTACTGTCCCCCTTCAGCCAGGTCGTCAGCGGCATGACGCCGACTTTCGACATGTGGAAGGACATTTCCTGGTTCGCCTTGACCTGCGCCGCCATGGTGGACTTCTTCACCGTGATCCTCTCTTATCGGTTGGAGTTTTCCGCTCCCGGTCCTCTCACCGAGGAGGAGAAGGAACTGGCTTTCCGAGGATTGCGCCAATTCGGAAATTTCGCCATCAATCACAACGACGAATTGGAATTCCAGATCGAAAGGACGGAGTTGGAGCGCGCCCGCCGGGTGCCCGATTGGACGCGGATGTTTGCCGTGGGTTTTTTGCTGAATCGAGGCTATTTACGCAAGATCAGCGAAAAAAAGGTGGAATTTGCCCCCAACCTTTATCCCATCATCGCCGAGCGCATGAAGGCGCAGTCGGCCAGTACCGTCTCATCGGGCGATGATGAGACATTGAGAAAGCTGGTGGAGGAAAAAATACGTGGATGAAGAATTCGCTCAACTGCAAGGCGATGATTGGGACGCCGGTTTCGAAGGCGGCCGCTATATCGTGGTGGCACGATGCTGGCCCTTCACCTGGGTTTTTCAACGTCCTCCCGATTTTCGTCTGCGTTTCTGGCATCAGGTTCTGGAGTTGGCCATCCGTGACTGGAATGTCGTTCTGCCAGCTTTGAGGCTCGGCTCCCTGTGCGCCATCGAGGCCAGCCTTCACATCCGCTACCAGCCAAGCTTGCGCTATACCCGCGAACACCTGGAATTTCTACCCGATATTCACCAGCAACTGGAAAGCAGCCTGGAAGCTTCGGTTCGTGACATAGCCGAACAGGAAATCAGGATCATGGAAAGCGATGCTTCCTGGCTGGAAAAAGGCGGTGGCGAAATCGAAAGCGCGGTGGAGCGTATCGTCAATGAAGTGTTGATCATGCGCGGCATACACTGCCGCTCCCGCTGTCGCATCGAACCCCATTTCGCCGCCGTCGATGAGATCGACCTCGATTCTCTCCCTCCCACCCTGCGCTATCAAGCCGTATACGAAGAATATATGCGCCGTTGCCGTGCGGCCAAGGAGCGCATCATCCAGGAAAAAACCGAGCAAGCCGTCAGCAGCGAGCGCCTGGTCCTGGAACGAGAAGCCAAACTCCAGGAATTGGCCAAACAGCAGGAAGCCTTGCGCAACACCCGCCGCCAACACGAACTGGAATGTCTGCGGGCGGAACTGATGGCGCAAGAATCCCTCCATGCACAACGACAGGAAAGCGAGCGGCACCGCCAGGAAGAACAACACCGTCATGAGGCACAGTTGCGGCTGATGAAAGCCGAGGCGGCTTCTCGCGCTCATGATGCCGAGATGGAAACCCTGCGCGCGGAATTGGCCGCCGTGGAGGCCCGTCGGGAGGAACAACGGGAAAGCGAGGCCCGCCTGGAGGAAGAACGGCTTCGCCTTGAAACCCGCTTGCGGCAGATGAACGCCGAAGCGGAAATGAACGCGAAAGAGGCTCACCTAGAGGATCTGCGCAAAGAACTAGCCGCCGAAGAAGTTCGTCAGGCTGAACAACGGGAAAGCGAAGCGCGTCGGCGTGAGGAGCAGATGCGGCATGAAATGATCCTTCGGCAATTGGAAACCAAAACGGAATTGAAGAACAAGGAAGCCGAACTGGAAATCCTGCGCACGGAAATGGCCCGGGTGGAGACTCAACTGGAAAAACAGAGGGAATGCGAGGCACGGCAACGGGAAGAACAACTGCGCCACGAAGCCCATCTGCGGCAAATTCAAACCGAGGCCGAATTGAGGGAAAAGGAACGCCGCACCCAGGACCTCGATAGTCTGGAAAGCTATTTGAACCGGGAAATCGGCTTACTCGCCATGGAGCGTCAACGGCTATTGCTGGAGGAAGAAATCGGCGACATCAAGCAATCGCGGGTTCGCCGTTGGGTCGCCAACGTCAAAAAACGCCTGACCAAGGATGTGAGCGAGGCGGAGGAACCGGCTGAGGCGGTGGAAGCGCAGGAATAGAGGCTCACACTAGGCCGGAAGGTGTTACACCTCCGGCCCAGTCATAGATTATTTCTTCTGCGAGCAGATATATTCCGCCTGTCCCGCCTTGATCATCAGGGACATCGGATATTTGTTCTCCCGAAGAAATTTCTTCACCTCGGCGATGGTAAGGCGCTTTGATTCTTCCTGTGCAATGCATTCACAGAGTTTACTCAATGCAGGGTCCACATAACCGGGATTGGGGTTATTCTTCAGTTCTTTCTTGATGCACATCTCCGCATACTTGTGCTCAAAAGCATGATGGTCCTCCGGGCTGATCACGTGGGCGTAGGTATTCACCGAGAAAAGACTCAAACCGGCGGTGAAAACCAGCAGCATGAAGCCACTCAACGGGTAAGCCAGCCGATTGTTTCCTGTCTTGTGTAATGAAATATGCATAATCTCTTTTCTCATTATTATGTCACCTTAAGCTTTAAACAAATCCGCCTGTCCACCGGCATCAAACCGTCTTATCGATCCGGCAACCACTCGACAAGCTTGGCTCGCAAACCCTGCTTGAGTTTCACCATCTGCCGATAGGCGGCGGTGGCGCGGATACGCTCATGGGCCCAGCCGACCCAGCGCGTCACCGTGTTATAAACGATGGCGAACCAGGCCACCGTCAGAAGCTGCGGCCGCGCGATGGCGAAGATCCTCGAAACCAGCAAGGTGGCGAACAACTTGGCGATGATCAGCAAACCGAGGCCTGGGATGATGCGCCCTTGGGCGATCAGCAGTACCACCGCGAACTTGACGGGCAATATCAGCACGACCGGCAACAGGAACGCCGCCATGGCCATTTCGGGTTTGGCTTCGGCCAAGCGGTGCTCGAGCTTCTGTAGATGGAGCCAGACCGACAGACGCTGGCCCAGCGCGGTGAGCGTTTCCCATAGCCATTCCTCCACCAGCAGCAGGAACGCCAAGGCGGAAAGCAGCAGTTTTCTCATCATTGGCCTCTCCCGGGGATACCGATACGCCACTGCGAATTCAATAATCCGATTTGCTCATCAATTCCTGCAGCAGGGTACTGGCCACCACCTGGCCTTGATCATCGAAAAACACGCTCAGGGTTTTCTGCGAGATTTTTCGCCGGGCATCATCCAATTCCTGCCGATAATACTGCCATACTTCCCTCGCGCCCTCGGGTATGCTCGCCAAGGGAGCGGAAAAACTCTGCAACCTCAAATCCAAGGCGGCCAGCGTCATCGTGGTAGGTAGCAAAGCCTTGCCATCCGGAATGCCGAACAGGTTTTCGACTTCCTGGCGTCGGGTTTTGCCCTTGACCAACTTGACGCGATCTTTATCGTCAAAACCCTTTCCTCCGCTCTCATCCAGGTTGCGATAAACATAAGCGTGAAGTACACCCTTGCTGAATTCACAAGCGAGAACCTTATCTGGCTGCCAATTGAGAGTGGCATAGGCGGAGGGACCGTCATAATAGTAAAAAATCTCGGATTCGAAAGAATCGAACCAGCGCTTGTCGATCTCAAGCGGAGGTCCGAATTGCCTGATGATGTCATCGCGAGGCGTCTGCCCGAGGATGGCGGTTTCCATCCGCGTCAGTTCGTAGTGCCGGAATAGTCCTCCCGGCGTACCGCTACAGCCTGAAAGGCAGAGAGAAATAGCGGCCATCGCCGCCCATTGGATCTTGTTCATCGGTACAGGATTTGCTCCATTTCATCGGAGTCGGTCAACGTGCGCACTTCCCGGAATAAGGCTTCTGCTTCCGGGTAAGCCATGCGCAGGTAATTCAGCCACTGTTTGATGCGGCCACAGCGAGGTTTTGCTTGCAGGCGTTGGGCGAGTAGCTGCCAAAACTCACCTAGCAGCCGCTGCAACTCTGGCCACTGCAGCGCGGCGCCCTCCCCTTCCTTGATGATCCTGGCCAACGCCGGCTTCGCCACCATGCCGCGTCCGAGCATCACGACCTTCACCCCGCCGAATTCACGACAACGCCGATAATCTGCCAAGCTCCAGATCTCGCCATTGGCGATCACCGGGACTTGCACGGCCGCCTGAATGCGCGCGATCCACTCCCAATGGGCCGGCGGGCGGTAACCCTCGGTCTTGGTGCGGGCGTGGACCACCAGTTCACTGGCACCGCCCGCCTCCATCGCTTGGGCGCAATCGATGGCCAGACTCTTGTCCTCGTAGCCTAGCCTCATCTTGGCCGTCAATGCCATCCCGGCAGGCAGCGCCGATCGAACGGAGCAAACCAAATGGTAAATCCGCTCCGGCTCGCGCAAAAGTATGGCCCCGCCTTGATGGCGATTGACGGTTTTGGCCGGACAGCCGAAGTTGAGATCGATTCCGGCCGGACCCAGCGCCGCAAGAGCGGCGGCGTTGAGCGCCATGAAGCGAGGATCGGAGCCCAGCAATTGCACCCGCACCGGCACACCGCTGCTAGTGCGGCTTCCCTGCCGCAATTCCGGGGCAACGCGCTGGAACTGGCTGTTCGGCAACCGGGAACCCGATACCCGCACGAATTCGCTCACGCATAAGTCGACCCCACCCACCCGGGTAAGGATGTCACGCAACACGCTATCGAGGAGCCCCTCCATCGGGGCGAGATAGATGCGCAAACTCAGGTTCCGGCCAGTGAACGGCTTATAGCCTGGTTACGAATCGGGGGGTAAAACGACCCCACCATTTCGGCATCTTCGTCCTCGCGAGCCCTCGATAGCATTCCTCATAGGCTCTGACGATTTTGGCCAAACCGAAATTTTCCACCACGCGTTGCCGCGATGCGCCCCCGATTCGCTTCAATTCATCGCCATCCCGTTGCGCCAAATCGACGATCTGCGCCGCCAGCGCCCCAGGCGCATTGGGAGCCACTACACGACCCGTCGTCCCTACGATCATCGCGCAATCGCCGACATCGGTCACCACCGTCGGCAGGGAACAGGACATTGCTTCGCATAATGCTAATGGAAACGCCTCCCCAAAAGAAGAGGACAGCGTAAATATATCGAGCGCCGAAAGCACCTCGCGAACATCCGAGCGATGACCGAGCAGGATGAATCTTTCCCTGATGCCCAATCTCACCAGATCCGCTTCGAGCGCGGCATTGGCACAATCTGCGCCATTGCCGCACAAGACGAATCTCAACCTAGGCACCTGGCTCACGGCAATGGCGGCGGAACGGATAAAGTTGGCATGATCCTTCTGCGGATGATACCGCGCGACCAAGCCCACCACGATCTGGCCTTCGACCCCCCACTCGCGCCTGACGCGCCGGCGTTGCTCCTCGTCGCGCACAAACTCGTCCGTATTGGCGCCATTGGGGAGCAACACCATGCGCGATTCCGGGTAACCACAGCGCACATGCCAGGATCGACTTCTTTCCGCGCAGACGGCGATCTGATCGGGAATGACATGCGAAAGTAGCGCAGCCATCCTCACCACCACGCGAGTCATCCATTTCGTCTGCGCCGGTTCCAATTCGGTGGCGTGCAAAGACCACAAAATCGGCCGAAAAAACGCCGCCAGCACACCACCTAAGACATTGCCATGGTAAAGCCAGGTATGAACCACATCGGCGCGAACGATCGCCTTCAATGCAGCCCC
>JAQTSI010000339.1 GCA_028711365.1 Methylococcaceae bacterium | reverse complement strand
GCTCCGGCTTGATGTCCGAGGTATTGTTGTACAGCAGGTCGAACACGTAATGGCTCCCGTGTTCGTGGGCGCCGATGACCCTGGCGTTAATCGGCACATGGTTGGCCACCAGGGTGTAGGCGCTCACTCCTTTCTTCAGGCCGAAATACTTGCTGGCGTGCCGGGCATTGATCGTGTCGATCTGTGTTTCAAAGCGTTGGCCGTCGTGGAGTGCATTTCCCCCTGGATGTCGTACTGGTGGAACACGGGCAGCACCGCAATGGCATTGCTGATCGCATCGTTGGCGGCATGCAGGGTTTCCAGCCGCAGGTAATTGCGCGCCGTTGACATCAAGGACGGATGGCCTAGCCCCGACACGTCCGCCATTTTCCACAATCCCATGTTGGTGCCCATGGCCACGGCGCAGGCGAGGATTTCGCGCGGATTGGGTTCGTGCTTGACGTAGCGGTCGAGGACATGGGTGAAGGCCCCCATGAATCCGGTCTTCGCCGCCACAAACCGCAGCAGGTCGGCGATGCCAATCCCCGGCAGTTGGCTGTAGAACGGGTGGTCGGCGGCCTCCTCCGCATCGGGATAGGCCAGCGTCCAGCGTCGCTTCCCGTCCGGGCCTCTGACGTTGATGTGCGTGTTGAGACCGTCGGCGATGCGCCGGTTGACGGCGTTGAACTTGGCTTCCAAGGCTCCGTGGAAAGCCGCCAGGGTTTCCCGGATAGGTGCCAGCAGGATGGGCGATGCAATCTCGCGCAACAGGACAGTAAGCAGTCAGCCGCCCCGCCGGCCGGGTGCCTTTGTTTTCAGTCGGTTTGCTGATCCCGCCTAAGTGGCAGTAGCTCGTCGATCCGGCTGGCAGGCCAGATCGGGAGTTTTTCCAGGGTGTCTTTGAGCCAGGCGGCGGGGTCTAGGCCGTTGAGCCTAGCGGTGCCGAACAGGGTCTGGATTGCCGCAGCACGCTTGCCCGCCCGCTCGGAGCCGGTAAACAACCAGCCCTTTCTGCCCACGGCGATGGGGCGGATGTTGTTCTCTAGGGCGTTGTTGTCGATAGGCAGGTGCCCGGTCTCGGCGTAGCTGGCCAGGGCTTCCCAGCGCTTGAGGCTGTAGTCGATGGCCTTGGCGGTGCCGCTGCCGCCCGGCACCTGGGCGCGGGTCTTCACCAGCCAGGCATGGAACAGCTTGAGCCTGGGCTTGGCATGTTTGGCCCGCAGCCGTTGGCGCTCCCCGGCATCCTTGCCTTGGGCCTTGGCCTCGATGCGGTACAGGCGGGCGATGTGGCGCAGGGTGCGGGCGGCTATCGGGCTGCCGTTGGCTTGGGCAAGGTCGAAGAACTTGCGCCGGGCGTGCGCCCAGCAGCCGAGTTCGACGACGCTGCCGTCCTTGAACAGAGCCTTGTAGCCGGCGTAGTCGTCGACCATGAGGTGGCCGTGCCAGCCTTGGAGGAACAAGGCGGCGTGCCTGCATTCGCGGCTGGCCTGGTAGTCGAACACGACAATGGGCGGCCCCTGGCCTAGGCCGTTGCTGCGGTAGGCCCAAAGATAGGCCTTCTCGATCTTGCCGCTGCCGGGGTCGAGCTGCCGGACGGGGGTCTCGTCGGCATGCAGCACACCAACCTGGTGATGCTGCATCCCAACTGCCACAGGCAAGTACACAGCAGGAAGTTGAAGATAGCGAAACCGGCTCCTGCAAAGGGGCTTTGAAGAGGCTTGAGCCGGATGAGGGGAAACTCTCACGTCCGGTTCTTAGGGGAGGAGCGGCAGCAATGCCGCTTCCTTACCCGACTTGAAAACTTGACCTATTCCCCCTGTCGATCAATCGGAGTTTTCCAAACACGTTCCCGCTTTACAACCGCTTACCGTGGTTTGCGGTTGGCAACAGTCTTCTTTTCGCATCCGCGCCGCCAGCCAGTGATCCAGGCTCAGCCGACCCGCCCCGCCGAACAGCAGAGGGGCCAGCATCGCCAGATATAGCAAGGGCAGCTTGTAGTTGCCGTGTCCCTGGTCGGTGATGGCGTAGCCTTCGAGCAGGTCAGAAAACGTGGCCCATTCCGAGGGCCAATGCACGGCGGCGATGGCAACTAAGGTTATGACCGCCAAGACAAGGCTGAAAAACCGCGTGGCCAGGCCGGCCACCAAAGCCGCCGCGCCCAGCAACTCAAAGCCGGTGGCCAGGAGCCAGTTGGCTTCCGGCGGCAGCAGGCTGAAAGGAAACGGAAACGTGAGGTCGGCAAACCAGTTTTCACCCTGAAGCTTCTCCCAGCCAGCCTCGCCGAATTCGTAGGCCAGGATGATCCGCAATAGCAGCGGAGGGATAATGTCGCCCAGATGGTCGAACCAGCCTGACAACCAGCCGAAGGCCGCACGCAGATTGGCGGGCGACAACACCGCCGCGACGGGACAGGCTATGCAAGAAGGTTCGTTGGATGCGGACAGAAAACGGGATTCGTCGGGTTCTTTCATGGCTTGCTCCAAGGTTTTGAAGGTGTCACAAAGCGCGGGGCGGCACCGAGAATGGCGGACTGGTTTTTAAGCCCCTGGAGGATTTCCGCGCCGAACGAGACGAATGCCGCAATATCCGGATAATCCGCCTCAGCCGCGAGGCGCTTGAGCGCGTCCAGCCCGGACGAGCCGGTGGTTTGCAGCAGATCGACCAGCCGGGCCGCGGCGGGGTTGAGTTCGATGAAGCTCACGTCGTCTTCGGGTGTGCGGAACCCCAGGATAAACGTCGGTTCCGTGGCGGCCTCTCCTGCGATTTTATTCCACCGCGCCCAGCCCGGTTTTCCAGGGGCGATGCGATGCACCGGATAGCGGTAGCTCAACAGCCGCATCACCGGCGCAAACACCGGCCGACCCGCCAGCAAGTCGCCGCCGGGGGCCATGGTCGGAAGGCCGGGTTCCTCCTCGGCGACCGTCAGCACCAGCTCGATCCACTCGTAATGCGCCAACTCCGCCAGGAAAGGCGGTTCGCCGTCCAAGGCTGGCCGGTTTTCCAGGTAGGCGACGAACTCGTCCGGTATTTGCCGGTAGCAGGGCAGGACACAGCGATGGCCGGCGATGAAGGACTTCACCAGCCGCGCCCAGCGGCGCTTGCCTAGCAGCGCCCGGGTGACGGGGAAGCAGGCCAGCAGGCTGTCTTCGATCTTGTTGTACAGGAGTGTCTGGTAAAGCCGCATCCGGCTTGCCGGGACGCCCGGCGGCGCGGCGTGGCGGCGCGGGTCGCGTAGGTTCGCCAGGAATTGCCGCTGGAAACGCTGGAACGGAGGGGTAGTGTCGGCCACGCGGTTCAAGCGGCGCTCCGTTGCAAGGGGTATGTCCGCCAGTGGGCTTGCAATCGCGCTATCCGCTCCACTTCCACAACCAGTTGCTCCAAGGGCGGAAGGTTGAAATCCCGCTCCAGCAGGGTGGGGAACACGCCGAAGCGCTGGTAGGCGTGTTCCAGCAAGGCCCACACCGGGTCGATGACCGCCTGCGCGTGGGTGTCGATGATGAGCGTCTCCGACTCGCGGTCGTGGCCCGCCACATGGATGTACACAACGCGCTCCCCCGGCAGGCCGCGCAGGAACTCGAAAGGGTCGTAACCGTGGTTGACGCTGTTGACGTAAATGTTGTTGATGTCCAAATGCAGGTCGCAGCCGGCCTCCTCCAGCACGGCGCGGATGAAACCCAGTTCGTCCATGTCCGCCAGCGGCGGACGGACGTAATAGGAGGTGTTTTCGATGGCGATGCGCCGCTCAAGGATTTCTTGCGCCCGCCGGATGCGTCCGGCCACATGGAAGACCGCCTCCTCGGTGAAGGGAATCGGGTAGAGGTCGTACAAATGGCCTTCGTCGCCGCAATAGCTAAGATGTTCCGTGTACAGCGGAATATGGTGCCTGTCGAGGAACGCCTTCATCCGCCGCAAAAAAGCCTCGTCCAAAGGCGCGGGGCCGCCCAGCGACAGCGACAGCCCGTGCGCCACAAAGGCATGGCGTTCGGTGAGCGCGCGGAACGCCATGCCGAGCCTGCCGCCAATGCCCATCCAGTTTTCCGGGGACATTTCAAAAAAGTCGATCACGGTCGGAGCCTTGGCTTCGAGCGGGAACAGATGCTCCCGCCGAAGGCCTAGACCCGCGCCCTCGATGCGCCGGGTATCCATGGGCGGAATCTTGGCGCGACTACTGGGCGGGCTCGTCCGCCTTCATGTTGCCGCTGCAGCCGCCCTCCTTCATCTTGCTGGCGCTGCAGCCGCCTTCCTTCATCTTGTCGGCCGTCGTCTTGCTGGCGCTGCAACCGCCTTCCTTCATTTTGCCCGCCTTCATCTTGCTGCTGCACTTGCCTTCGCCGCATTTGCCTTCCTTGGCTTTCTTGCTTGCCTCGGCGACTTGCAGTCCGCCGCCGACCGCCTGCATGGAAAACGGGTTTTCGGCGGCGTTGACCACCGGGGCGGCCATGAAAGACGCCGCGATGGCGCCGCCTAGGGTCAGGGTTAAAGTCTTTTTGTTCATCTGTGCCAATCTCCAAAGTGTCGTGGTTTGGGACAAGGTCCTGGGGTGCGGCGCCAACCAGCCGCGTTGCCTTGTCTGCCCCATTGGTCACGGCACATTTGGATTCCTTACATTTATTTTTGCGCGACGGCCAGGGCAATCGCATGAAGGAACCGCTTGATTTTGCTTGACAGCGGGTGTTGCGGCATGGCTTAAAGGAGGCTTTTGAGCGAGACCCAAGAGCCATGGACAACCAAGCGACGCCGCCGTTTCTGGAG